>NZ_JBVVOT010000016.1:0-169165 GCF_055807455.1 Bradyrhizobium sp. Kon58 | reverse complement strand
TACGTCAAAGGCGGTTATGCCTGGGCTGACTCCCGCCTTACGAACGGTTTCGGCGGCGGCACCTTCACCAACAACGGTGGTGGTCGCGATGGCTACACCGTAGGCGCGGGTCTCGAATACATGTTCGCCCAGAACTGGTCGGGCAAGGTCGAATACCAGTACTACGACTTTGGCACGCGGAACGCTCTCTTCACCAGCGCCGGTGGTGTTGTTACCGCCGTTGGCTTCCGCAATGACGAGCACACCATCAAGGCCGGCCTGAACTACCGGTTCAATTGGGGTGCCGCGTCGGCTTCTCGTTACTGACGGCTTACATAATATCCTTAAGGGCCAGCCATCCGGGCTGGCCCTTCCTGCTAGGCCGGAAATAGCTGGCGCGAGTTGGAGCCTTGCATTGTTTTGCCAAGCTCTCCAGAAACTACTTGAGGTCAGCTGCGGGTCACAAGCGGCCCTCGACAGATTGCGCGCGGCAAGTCAGCGATGGGCCAGAAGCCGGCTCGTTCGTCGACCGCAGCCGGTCACGACCACCAAAGCATGCTCAATTCTTCATTGCTCTCGCCGCCTGTTCCAGGCTGGCCGGGACAATCACGCGATGAAACGGTGCTATCGTCGCAAGATAGATGCGCCCCAGTCGGTTATGACAATGCACCACCGTGCCCGCGACCAGCTCGCGCCCATTTGCTGCATCGGCGCGAAGTTGAATGGTGACGCGGAAGTCGAGATGCCGGTCATCCGCGCCCACGACCAACTCCGTCGCAGTCTTTGACAGCACCGGGAAGAAGCCGATAACCGGCCCACGCGCCGCCGCGGCAAGTCCGACGGCGCGCGACGATTTGACCGCGACTGTCGCCATCACCACATCGCGGACACGCGTGAGCGCACGGATCCACCACGCCTGTCGCTCGAGCGCGGCGCGTGCCAGCACCTCTACATCATCGCTGGCGCCCGCCGGCAGTTGAATTGCAAAGGCGTCCAAAAGGTCCGCGCCCGCGTAAAGCGGCGCAAGCACGCTGCTGCTGGGCATCGGTACGGCGCGCGCTTTTGTCATGGGATCAGGTACCGCATGCTGGAGAGGGGCGTAGCGCAGCTGGCGTTTCAGACGATCTTGCCGCCGCAGTCCTTTACATCCCCGCGCTCTGCATCGCAACAATCCTGCGGCGCACCTGTCTCAGTTGGGTGAAAAGGGGCGCTTGCAGCGTTGCCTGCTTCGGTCCGCTTCCCCCTCGAGGAACGGCACTTACGCGTACACGCCTTCCCATGTTGCCATTTTTTTCCTCGATCCGAGGTGTCGCAAACTCTTCCCGTCATCCATATGTTGCCTCCATGAAAAAGATCGGATTCCTCTCCTTCGGGCACTGGACGCCCTCGCCGCAATCGCAGACCCGCTCGGCCGCGGACACGCTGCTGCAATCGATCGAGCTTGCGGTTGCGGCGGAAGAGCTCGGCGCTGACGGCGCCTATTTCCGCGTACACCATTTCGCGCGGCAGCTTGCCTCGCCCTTTCCGCTGCTCGCCGCCGTCGGCGCCAGGACCAGCAAGATCGAGATCGGCACGGCCGTGATCGACATGCGCTACGAGAATCCGCTGTACATGGCGGAGGACGCGGGCTCTGCCGATCTCATCGCCGGCGGACGCCTCCAGCTCGGCATCAGCCGCGGCTCGCCCGAGCAGGTAATCGACGGCTGGCGCTATTTCGGTTTCCGGCCGGCCGACGGCGAGAGCGACGCCGACATGGGCCGGCGTCATGCCGAGGTCTTTCTCGACATCTTGCGCGGCGAAGGTTTTGCAAAACCCAACCCGCAGCCGATGTTCCCAAATCCACCGGGTCTTCTGCGGCTCGAGCCCCATGCGGAAGGCCTGCGCGAACGGATCTGGTGGGGCGCCGGCTCGAACGCGACGGCGGTCTGGGCCGCCAAGCACGGCATGAATCTGCAGAGCTCGACGCTCAAGAACGACGAGACCGGCGAAGCCTTCCATGTGCAGCAGGCCGCGCAGATCCGTACCTATCGCGCAGCCTGGAAAGAGGCCGGCCACCCGCGCGAGCCTCGCGTGTCCGTCAGCCGCAGCATCTTCGCGCTGATCGACGATCGCGACCGGGCCTATTTCCGCGGCGAGCGCGGCAGCGAGGACCAGGTCGGCTTCATCGACCCGCGCACCCGCGCGATCTTCGGCCGCTCCTATGCGGCGGAGCCGGATGTGCTGATCGAGCACCTCCGGGCGGACGAGGCGATCGCCGAGGCCGACACGTTGCTGTTGACGATCCCGAACCAGCTCGGTGTCGACTATTGCGCGCACGCCATCGAGGCGATCCTCACGCATGTGGCGCCGGCGCTTGGGTGGCGCTGAGGTGAACCGTCGGCTTGGCGAAGCGCGCTTTCAAAACAAAGCGGCGCTGGCAGCCTGTCCGTAGATCATTGCGGCCACGAGAGAGAGCAGCAAGCCCGCGCCCGAGAAGATCACGAGAACTTTCAGAGTTTCGACATCAACGTTGGTTCTCGTCGCGCGGGATATCGCCCTTGCCAGTGCAGCCATCATCGCCAGCTCCGAACAGGCCGCGCGGAGGCGCGACCTTTTCCATCTAGCGTGATTGAGCGCGTTTGCGTGTGAAGCAGATTACAGGTGATCTCGCGTGCTGCACCTCACACCGCCGGCCGAGCGTGCCTGGATCTTACCATTGATAGGGCACCACGCCCGTGCCGGCGTAGCAGCGCGTGAAATTGCCCTCGCGTATGACGGGCGTCTGATCGTCATGCACTTTGCGCGGGAGCCAGCCGACTTGCTGCCAGCTTTGCGATGCAGGCTCGCGGCGGTACCATTCTCAACTGATTCTCGTCTGACGAGGTACGGATGCCGCGGCCGGTCATCGGCGCGGTCCTGTCAGGCGGAAACGATCTTGGTGCCGAGGATGATTCGGCGTCGTCGGGGGAGGACAATTTGCGGGAACGCGAACGCGAACGTAAGTTCGGCTAGCGTCGGCCGAAATGCATCATCATGCGGCTTTTCACGATCCCGTTCTGGTCGCGTTGTCGATTCTGATCGCGGCACTCGCCTCCTATACGGCATTGGACCTGGCGACCCGAATGCGAGCTGCTTCGGGAAGGGCCCGCCGATCCTAGCTGATAGCCGCTGCAATCGCCATGGGCGGCGGTATCTGGTCCATGCATTTCGTCGGCATGCTGGCCTTCAGCCTGCCCGGAATCGAGATCTCGTACGATCCATTCCTGACTCTCCTCTCGCTTGTCATTCCGATCGTCGTCGCCGCTGCCGCCTTTGCCGTCGTCGGACGACGCCCACGGGCGCTGCTCGCCTCCGGCTTCGCGATGGGACTTGGTATCTCCGGCATGCACTATACCGGCATGGCCGCGATGCGAATGGCGGCCCTCATGGAGTACGATCCCCGATGGGTTGTGCTCTCGATCCTGATCGCGATCAGCGCCTCGGTCGTGGCACTCTGGCTCGCCTTTCGCAACACCAACGCGGTCCAGCGGCTGTTCGCAGGCCTGGTGATGGGCCTTGCGGTCTCCGGCATGCACTACGCCGCGATGGAAGGCGCCATGTTCCTGCCGACGAACACCATGGCCCGGCAGGCAGGACATCTCGGCGTCGGTCAGGCGCCGCTCGCGTTCCTGCTCGCCGGCATCACCATTGTGATCCTGAGCATCGGGGTCGCGGCTGCCGTCGACCGGGCTTCCGCGGAGCGCGCTCAACGCGAGGCCGACGCACTGAGGCGCAGCGAAGAACGCTTTCGGCTCCTTGTCGAAGGTATCGTCGACCACGCGATCTTCATCGCTCGATCCGGACGGGCGCGTGGGCAATTGGAATCTCGGCGCGCACCGGCTGATGGGCTATGGCGATGACATCGTAGGGTCGAGCTACACGATCTTTCATACCGAGGAAGATTGCGCGGCCGGGACCCCCGCGCACGCCCTTGTCGAAGCCGAGCGCGAGGGGAAGTCGGCAATCGAAGGCTGGCGTGTCCGCAAGGACGGCAGCCGCTTCTGGGCGGAAGCAACGATCGTTGCGGTACGGAACGAGAGCGGCGCGATCGCCGGCTTTGCGAAGATCGTGCGCGACGTCAGCGAAAGGCGACGGGCCCAGGATGCGCTGGATCGGGCGCGCGAAGCACTGATGATGTCGCAGAAGATGGAAACCATCGGCCAGCTTACCGGCGGCGTGGCCCACGACTTCAACAACCTGCTCGCAGCCGTTATCGGCAGCCTCGAACTTCTGAAGAGGCGCCTGCCGCCGGGCGATGCGAAGGTCCAGCGCCTGGTGGACAACGCGATGCTGGGCGCGCAGCGGGGCGCGTCCCTGACCCAGCGTATGCTCGCTTTTGCGCGTAAACAGGATCTCAGGCCGGCGGTCGTCGATATCCGCGAATTGGTGCACGGCATGGCCTCATTGCTGAAATTCGAGGCCGGAATTCGTGTCGAGACGCTGTTTCCGATGGACCTGCCGAAGGTGAGGGTCGACGCGAACCAGCTCGAACTGGCTGTCCTCAACCTGGCGGTCAACGCCCGTGATGCGATGCCGGGCGGCGGCCTGATTACCATTGCCGCTCGCGAAGAGCGGGGCGATGGCGGCCTTCGGACGAGCGACTACGTTGCGCTCTCGGTGAGCGACACCGGCTGCGGCATGGATGACGAGACCCTCAGGCACGCCCAGGAGCCGTTCTTTACGACCAAGGGCGTCGGCAAAGGCACCGGGCTCGGCCTGTCAATGGTCCACGGACTTGCCGAGCAGTCCGGCGGCAAGCTCGCCTTGAGGAGCCTTCCCGGAGAGGGCACGACCGCCGAAATCTGGCTGCCGATGGCCGGGGAGACCGCGGTGCCTGACCCGCGCGCGGAAGCTCCGGCGCCCGTACCGCGGGCCAGCCGACAGCTTTCCGTGCTTGTCGTCGACGACGACCTCCTGGTGCTCGAGAACACGGCAGCGATGTTGGACGATCTTGGACACATCGTGGTCGAGGCGCGCTCGGGCGACGAGGCACTGGCTTTGCTCCGCCGCACCCGTACCGTCGACCTGGTCGTGACCGACTATGCCATGCCTGGGATGACTGGACTGCAGCTGGCCAGCGCTGTCGCCGCGGAGCGCCCCGGGACAGTCATCCTCCTGAGCACGGGATACGCAGAGATTCCCAGCGACGAACGATCCAGCCTGCCGCGTTTATCAAAGCCATTCGACCAGGCTGCGTTGGCGAAGGCCGTCGAGGCGGCAATGCGCGAAGACGAGCCAACCGGATCCATCGTCGCCTTTCGGCCGAAGAGCGCATAAATGCCGCGCTCGGTCCGGTCCCGGTTCGGAGGCTCAAGGCAATGGTCCGTCAAATCCCGCCGGGAAGCTCAACGCCCGCTTCCGTCAGGTCACGGAGGAATTTCCGCACCAGGAGCATGTTGGTTCTCTGCAGCTCGTGATTATTGCCGAACTTGAACTGGTTGGCTTCGGTTACGATCAGTCCCTGGTCGGTCTCGCGGAAGATGCCTTGCTTCTTCAAGCGATCGGCGCGCCGCCGCACGGTTTCGATCGGCAGACCGAAAAAGCGGGACAGGGCGGCACGGGAAACGCCCTGCTTGATCTTATCCGGCTCAACCGCCTGGATACTGCCAAATTGCCGGTCCAATTCGGGGTTCTTCATGATCTTGAGAACGTTGGCGTTCAAGACCGCATGAATGATCATCAAGTCCAGCGGATCGAAATCGTAGTGGCGGAACATTTCGCTGGCTGCGCACAGCATGTAGGCCAACGAGTGGCGAGAGACGGTTCGGATCAAATCCGCCGCGATGTCCTCGCCTTCAGTCGTACCAACCATGGCCAGTGCCCGCTTCTACGGATGTCCGGTTCGACGCCCACAAGCCGGTTCTATGTATCCGTGGCGCACCGCGCGCGAGGCAGGACCGGTCTGCTGTTTCCCCCAATATGGGTATGGTCGCGGTTTCATCGGGTCAATAGCTGGCTTGTCGGCAACATCATTTTCACCGATACGGGGTTGAGTTGCCGGGCGCGCAATTGGCGCGTGCCAATTGTGGTCATGGGCCAAATGACATTTATCATCGAAGCTATTAAAGACGACTGCCGTACCGTGGATTTCCGTGACAGTGCGATCGTTGCGGTGATCGTGGCCCGCAAGCACGCGGTGAATGGTTTTGTGGTTTCGATCACGGCTCCGGACGGGCAGCTTTTTTCAGCCGATCAGTTCAACCGTTTGCTGACGAGCAAGGGGCTCGGTTCGGATCCGACGGCGCGTGATGTTGCGCGGCGCTAGATCGGCTTTGTCACGGCACGCGGAATCCCGAACAGCGCAATTGATTGTCATCGCGAGCGCGCCGGAAACGGCGTGCGCCGCCTGCGGACGAAACGACCGGATGGGGAAGATCGGTTTTGATCGCGTATTCGAAATGGCGCGCCCGGAACGATTCGAACGTCCGACCCTCAGATTCGTAGTCTGATGCTCTATCCAGCTGAGCTACGGGCGCGTTTTTCGCTGACAGTGCGGGCGTGGCCCGCAGGCAGCCCCCGGCGACGCCGGAGGGGTGCGAAAGAGCGCTCTGACTAACCGCTCTTGCCCCGATTGGCAAGGTCCGGATTGGGGAGATTTTGCTAGGAAATGAGAGTTTCCGCACTCAACCGCGAGCCGACTATGCCCGCGCCCGCTCGTTGCGGACGGAGAGCAGTTCCACGGGGCGGTCGGGGATGACGATCCGGAAGGTGGCACCGATGGTGCCTTCGACCAGATGGATGTCGCCGCCATGGGCGCGGACCAGCTCGGCGGCGATGGCAAGGCCGAGACCGCTGCCGCCGGGGCGGCCGGAGGTCTGGAACGCCTCGAACAGGTGATCGCGGGTCCTCTGGGGCACGCCGGGGCCGGTGTCGGAGACCTCGAGGATGGCGACCGCGCCCTCGCGTTTTCCCGTGATCCGGATCTGCTGCGCGCCGCCCTCGGCCGACGCATGGCTTTCCAGCGCCTGGGCGGCATTGCGGACGAGGTTGAGCAGCACGCGAAACAGCTGGTCGGGATCGGCATCGACCGCGAGCCCGCGCTCGATTGCGGCGACCCAGGAGATCGAGGCGTCGGAGGCAAGGCCGGCGGTCTCGCGCACCTCCAGCACCACCGGCTCGATCATGATCATGCGCCGGTCGGGCGCGGCTTCCTGGGCGCGGCCGTAGGACAATGTCGACTGGCAGAAGGCGATGGCGCGCTCGAGCGAGCGGACGAGCTTTGGCGCAAAGCGCTGCACCCGCGGATCCGGCACGCTGGCGAGCTGGTCCGACAGGAGTTGCGCCGAGGCCAGCAGATTGCGCAGATCGTGATTGATCTTGGACACCGCGAGGCCGAGGGCGGCGAGCCGGCTCTTCTGATGCAGCATCGACATCAGGTCGCGCTGCATGTCCGACAATTCGCGCTCGGCGACCCCGATCTCGTCGCTGCGCTGGCTCGGCACGATGATCCCCGCCGAACTCTCGGGATTTTCGTGGAAGCCGACCAGGCTCGCGGTCAGCCGCCGCATCGGGCGCACGAACAGATAATGCATGGCGAGATAGACGAGGCCCGCGGTCAGCACCGCGATGATCAGCGCGACCACCACGACGTTGCGCGAGAAGCGGTACATCGACTGCCGCAGCGGCAGCTCGTCGGTGACGATCTCCATGAACTGGGCGGTGCCGACGCCCGGCCCGACGATCCGGATGGCCTGATTGCCGGTCTCCAGCATCATCCGGAACGAGCCGGTGATCGCCTCCCACGCCGTCATGTCGCGCAGGTCGATGTCGTGCTCGATGGCGGCGGGCAGATTGTCGCTGGCGAGCAGACGGCGCTGCTGGCCCATCTTGATGGCGACGGCGCGGGCATTGATGCTCTTCAGGATCTCGCGCGACAGCGAATCGGGGACCATGCCGAGCGGCGCGGCATCGAGCACCAGCGCCGCCGTGTTGGCCGCGGCGACGCGGTCGTTGAGCCGGTTGACCCAGAAATTGGCGATGGCAGGCACGTAGAGCAGGATGGCCGCGATCATCACCAGGGGAACGGTGAGCAGCAGCAGCTTGCCGGACAGCCCAAGCCCGCGCGTCCCCCGCGGCAGCGCCGTCGGCGGGTCCCGCTGATCCCCATCCTGGATCGGCTGGAGGTCTGTCGCTGCCACGAAATTCGCCCTCGCTGCCTTTACCGGATGAAAGATGTCGCCGGGTGAAGGGTCTTGGCGCGTATCAAGATGCGGCCCGCCCCCAGCGCGGTCAAATTACAGATCGTCAATCTGCCAAGGTCGGATGTAAGCGCAGATTTGGCGAGTCGCTACCTCAAGGGTTAAAAACCCCGCACGAACAGCGATATTCGCCGGAATTGAGCGCTTGTGCGGCGTTGACGAAAAGAAGGCGCTCGCTTATAAGCCGGCCAATTGTCCGCGATGACCCGGTGTGACCGCCGGGAGCGGCTCTCTTGGGGCCGAAAAAGGCCCGTTTTGGGCAGCATCTTCCGGACTTTATCATCAATTCTACAGGCAAATTGCCCGGTCAGCGGAGAAAAACCCGTGAAGCGGACTTATCAACCCAGCAAACTGGTGCGCAAGCGCCGTCACGGCTTCCGTGCCCGTCTCGCCACGGCCGGCGGCCGCAAGGTGCTCGCCGCCCGCCGCGCCCGCGGCCGCAAGCGTCTGAGCGCCTGAGCCGGACCCCCTTTTTGGGATTTCATCATGGATCGGCTGAGGCAGCGGGCGGATTTCCTCGCCGTTGCCAATGGCGCGCGGGTGAATAGTCCCGCGTTCGTCCTGCAAAGCCTTGACCGCCGAAGCCTTGACCGTGAGGACAGCGGCCCGATCCGGATCGGCTTCACCGTCACCAAAAAGAACGGCAACGCCCCCCAGCGCAATCGCATCCGGCGCCGGCTTCGCGAACTGGTGAAGCGGCTCGATCCGATGTCGATGCAGCCCCATCATGATTATGTGCTGGTCGGCCGAAGGGACGCGCTCTCGCGCGACTTCGCCACCATGCTCGACGATCTGCGCATAGCGTTCGCGAAGCCCGCGCGGCATACGCACAAGGGACGCGGCCCAAAAACCGACTCAAGAACCGACGGCTCAAAGCCCGGCCCCGCTCCTGCGACCAGCCGCAAACCGGATTGATGACGAGAGAATGATGACCGACAACCGCAATACCATCCTCGCCGTCATCCTGTCGGGCTTCGTGCTGATCGCCTGGCAATATTTCTACAACATGCCGGCGATGGAGAAGCAACGCGCCCTGCAACAGACGCAGGCCGAGCTGCATAAGACCACGCCGCAGCCGACGGCTTCCGGGACGCCGAGCGCCACGCCGCAGCCCGGCAGCGCAGGCGCGCCCTCCGCTCCCCAGATCGCCAATCAACCGGCCCAGCCGACCGTCAGCCGTGAGGCGGCGATTGCCGCCTCTCCGCGCGTCAAGATCGATACGCCCCGCTTGACCGGCAGCATTGCCTTGAAGGGCGCGCGCATCGACGATCTTGCGCTGGTGCAGTTTCGCGAAACGGTCGACCCGAAGTCACCGCCGATCATTCTCTATTCGCCGTCGGGCACCGCAGAGCCCTATTACGCCGAATTTGGCTGGGTGGCCGGAACAGCTGGCGCAAAGGTGCCCGACCGGACCACCGATTGGCAGCAGGAGGGCACCAACAGCCTGACGCCGTCCACGCCGGTCATGCTGAAATACGACAATGGCGAAGGCCTCACCTTCCGCCGCACCGTCACGATCGACGACCACTACCTCTTCAGCATCAAGGACGAGGTGACCAATGTCGGCAACGCGCCGGTCAAACTCTTTCCCTTCGCACTGATCTCGCGCCACGGCACGCCGCAGGTCTCGGGCTACTACATCCTGCATGAAGGCCTGATCGGTTACCTGGGCGAGCAGGGCTTGCAGGAGAAGGCCTATAAGGCTGTCGGCGAAGCGCCCGCGATCGGCAACGGCGGACACGGGTTCGAATTCAACAACGTCACCAATGCCTGGCTCGGTATTACCGACAAATATTGGGCGTCTGCGCTCCTTCCCGACACGTCGGCAACGCTCAAGGCCCGTTTCGTCGCCGAACCCGGCACCCAGATCCGATACCAGACCGACTATCTGCAAAGCGAGCAGACGGTTCCGATCGGTGGCACGACGACAACGAACGCGCGGCTGTTCGCGGGCGCCAAGGAAGCCGGCGTGGTCGGCATCAACTTCCCGCTCGCCGGCCATGGCGGCTACAACAAGGAGCTCGGCCTCAACCATTTCGACCTGTTGATCGATTGGGGCTGGTTCTACTTCATCACCAAGCCGATGTTCCTCGGCCTCGACTTCTTCTACCGCTTCTTCGGCAATTTCGGCATCTCGATCCTGCTCGTGACCGTGATCGTGAAGCTGTTGTTCTTCCCCTTGGCGAACAAGTCCTACGCCTCGATGGCGAAGATGAAGTCGGTCCAGCCGCAGCTTCAGGCTCTGAAGGAGCGTTTCCCCGACGACAAGGTGAAGCAGCAGCAGGAGATGATGGAGATCTACCGCAAGGAGAAGATCAATCCGGTCGCCGGCTGTCTTCCGGTGGTGATCCAGATCCCGGTGTTCTTCTCGCTCTACAAGGTGCTGTTCGTCACCATCGAGATGCGGCACGCGCCGTTCTTCGGCTGGATCAAGGATCTGTCCGCACCGGACCCGACCAATCTGTTCACCTTGTTCGGGCTGATCCCGTTCGATCCGACCACGCTGCCGCTGTTCGGCCATTACCTCGCGCTCGGCATCTGGCCGATCATCATGGGCATCACGATGTGGTTCCAGATGAAGCTGAATCCGACGCCGCCGGATCCGACGCAGCAGATGATCTTCAACTGGATGCCGCTGATCTTCACCTTCATGCTGGCGGGCTTCCCGGCGGGCCTCGTGATCTACTGGGCCTGGAACAACACGCTCTCGGTGCTGCAGCAGAGCTTCATCATGCGCCGCAACGGCGTGAAGGTGGAGCTGTTCGACAATCTCAAGGCGACGTTCGCGAAGAAGGCGACGTAGCGGTCGTCATTGCGAGGAGCGACGCGACGAAGCAATCCAGAGTCCCTCCGCGGATGCATTTCTGGATCGCTTCGCTTCGCTCGCAATGACGCGGACAGACAGAAAGCTTTCGCATGACCGACGACAAAGATGCGAAGCTGATCGAGGTCGGGCGGAAGCTGTTCACGCGCGACTGGCAGTTCATCTGGGCTTCGCCCTCGACTGAAACGCTGCCGCCGATGGCGGGGCTGGAGATCGCCTTTGCCGGCCGCTCCAATGTCGGCAAGTCCAGCCTGATCAACGCGCTGACCGGCCGCAACGCGCTCGCGCGCACCTCGCATACGCCGGGCCGCACCCAGGAGCTGATCTTCTTCGAGGTCCCCGGGAAAGGCGAGCTGCGCCTCGTCGACATGCCCGGCTACGGCTATGCCAAGGCGCCGAAGAGTCAGGTCGCGTCCTGGACCGAGCTGATCCACAAATTCCTGCTCGGACGCGCCAGTCTCGCGCGCGTCTACGTGCTGGTCGACGCGCGGCATGGCCTCAAGGACGTCGATCTCGAAGTCCTGAAGACTCTCGATCGCTCCGCGGTCAGCTACCAGCTCGTGCTGACCAAGGCCGACCAGATCAAGGCCGCCGAGCTCCAATCGCGCATCGTCGAGACCGAGGCCGCGCTCGCCAAGCGTCCGGCCGCGTTCCCGAACGTGCTCGCGACCTCGTCGCGCAGCGCAACCGGCATGGCCGAGCTGCGCGCCGCGATCGCAAAGCTGCTGGAAGAGCGGACCTCGTAATGGCGGCATTCCGCCTGCTGATCGGGCTTGCCGGTGTGATGGGCGCCGCCGGCGTCGCGCTGGCCGCGGCTTCCGCGCATGGCGGTGATGCGAGCCGGCTCGCCGCCGCAAGCGCCATGCTGCTGTTTCATGCAACTGCCATACTTGCGGCCGTCGCCCTGCTCGGCCGCGGCCTTCTGCACGGCGGAATTGGCATCATCGCCGCGTCCGGCTTCGCAGCCGGCGCCGCGCTGTTCGCGGGCGATCTGACCTTGCGGCAATATGCCGGCCATTCGCTGTTTCCCTACGCGGCGCCGACCGGTGGATCGGTGATGATCTTGAGCTGGCTGGCGGTGACGCTCGCGGCGGTGGTGGTGAAGCGCAGTCCGTAGCCCGGATGGAGCGAAGCGCAATCCGGGACCGCGCTCGCCGCACCAACCCGGATTACGCTGCGCTCCATCCGGGCTACGCGGCGGCATGCCAGCCACACTTTGCGCCCCGCCCGCCAATCGGATAGAACGCGGCCGAGTATCCCGCCAGCGAGATCCGCCTCATGACCGAAATCTCCCCGCTCGACCAGGCCCGCATCCTGTCCGAAGCGCTGCCGCACATGCAGCAGTATGACGAGGAAACCATCGTCATCAAGTATGGCGGCCATGCCATGGGCGACGAGGAGACCGCGAAGAATTTTGCCCGCGATATCGTGCTGCTCGAGCAGACCGCGATCAATCCGGTGGTGGTGCATGGCGGTGGCCCGCAGATCGCGACCATGCTCAAGCGCCTCGGCATCGTCTCGGAATTCGCCGCCGGCCTGCGCATCACGGACGCCGCCACCATCGAGATCGTCGAGATGGTGCTCGCCGGCTCCGTCAACAAGCAGATCGTCGGCTACATCAACGAGGCCGGCGGCAAGGCGGTGGGGCTGTCGGGCAAGGACGCCAATATGGTGAAGGCGTCGAAGACGACGCGCACCATCATGGATCCGGACTCGCACATCGAGAAGGCGGTCGATCTCGGCTTCGTCGGCGATCCCGAGAAGGTCGACCTCACGCTGCTCAACCAGCTGATCGGCTACGAGCTGATCCCGGTGCTGGCACCGCTCGCGACCTCGAAAGAGGGCCAGACGCTGAACGTCAACGCCGACACTTTCGCGGGCGCCGTGGCCGGCGCGCTGAAGGCGAAGCGGCTGCTGCTGCTCACCGACGTGCCGGGCGTGCTCGACAAGTCCAAGAAACTGATCCCGCAGCTCTCGGTCAAGGACGCACGAAAGCTGATCGCCGACGGCACCATCTCCGGCGGCATGATCCCGAAGGTCGAGACCTGCATCTACGCGCTCGAACAGGGCGTGGAGGGCGTCGTCATCATCGACGGCAAGATGCAGCACGCGGTGCTGCTCGAGCTCTTCACCAACACCGGCACGGGCACGCTGATCCACAAGTGATGAAGAGCGGGCCAAAGAAAGCCGTCATGGCCGGGCTTGTCCCGGCCATCCACGATCTTTTATCCCGCGCCAAGAACGTGGATGCCCGGGACAAGCCCGGGCATGACGAGTTGAGGACTCGGCGACACCGTCGCTCAGGCTTCACACGTTTCCTGATGACGCTCCCTGCCGCGGCCGTCTCGTTTGTGTTCTCCTCCGCACCGGCCTTCGCCGACCTGAAAATCTGCAACCGCATGTCCTACGTCGTCGAGGCCGCGATCGGCATCGACGACAAGGCGGCGACCGCGACGCGCGGCTGGTTCAGGATCGACCCCGCTACCTGCCGCGTGGTGGTGCAGGGCACGCTCTCCGCCGACCGCATCCTGCTCAACGCCCGCGCGCTCGGCGTCTACGGCGCATCCCCGATCCCGCAGAACGGCAGCGACACGCTGTGCGTGGCGCAGGACAATTTCGTCATCGCGGCCGCGCGACAGTGCCGCAGCGGCCAGACCCAGGCCGCCTTCACCCAGATCACGCCGACGCAAGGCGCGGACGGCAATTTCGTCGCCTATCTCGCCGAGGACTCCGAATATGACGACGAGCAGGCCCGCCTCGCCGGCATCCAGCGGCTCTTGGTGATCGCAGGTTACGACGCCGCGCCGATCGACGGTGTCGACGGGCCGAAGACGCAAGGCGCGCTGGCCGCTTTCCTGAAGAGCCGCGGATTGTCGTCCGACATCCTGTCGTCGCCGAACTTCTTCAAGACCATGGTCGATGCCGTGCAGACGCCGTCCGCGACCGGCCTCACCTGGTGCAACGACACCACGCACAAGGTGATGGCGGCGGTCGCCACCGACGACGGCAAGGCGGTGACGAGCCGCGGCTGGTATCGCATCGACCCCAAGACCTGCCTGCACCCCGATGTGAGCGGCCAGCCGAAGCAGATCTTCAGCTTCGCGGAAGCCATCGACGCCGACAACCGCATCGTCAAGCTGAAGGACAAGCCGCTGAACTGGGGCGGCGACAAGCAGCTTTGCACGCGCGAGACCAAGTTCGAGACCAACGAGCAGACCGACTGCGGCGCGCGCGGGTTCGCGGCGACGGGATTTGGCGCGGTGGACATGTCGAGCGGCGGCAAGACGCTGCGCTTTGCGATGCCGTGACGGGTTTTGTGATCGTACCGGTGCCATGCACTCCGCTGTCGTCCTGGCGAAAGCCAGGACCTATTACCCCAGGATTGGGTTTGGCGAAGAACGAGGACCAGCGTGCCCCAATGGTCGGTCACGGCGTATGGGTCCTGGCCTTCGCCAGGACGACGATTGAGGGTGGGGCTGCCACCGCGGTCAACGGATAGAGAGTGAAAATGACCTCACCCCGCGCCTTTGCCCATATCGACACCTGGGTGTTCGACCTCGACAACACGCTCTATCCGCACCACGTCAATCTGTGGCAGCAGGTCGATGCGCGGATTACCGAGTTCGTTTGCAACTGGCTGAATCTGACACCGGTGGAAGCGCGCAAGATCCAGAAGGATTATTACCAGCGCTTCGGCACCACCATGCGCGGCATGATGACCCTGCATGGCGTCCGCGCCGACGACTATCTCGCCTACGTCCACAAGATCGATCACTCGCCGCTGGAGCCGAACCCGGCGCTGGGCGAGGCCATTGCAAAACTGCCGGGGCGAAAGCTGATCCTGACCAACGGCTCGGTCGATCATGTCGATGCGGTGCTGGCGCGGCTCGGCTTTGCTGGGCATTTCGACGGTGTGTTCGACATCATCGCCGCCGACTTCGAGCCGAAGCCGGCGCCGCAGACCTACCGGAAGTTTCTCGCCGACCATTCGGTCGATCCGACCCGCGCCGCGATGTTCGAGGACCTCGCCCGCAACCTCACCGTTCCGCACGAGCTCGGCATGACCACCGTGCTGGTGATACCGGACGGGACGAAAGAGGTCGTGCGCGAGGACTGGGAGCTGGCGGGCCGTGACGCCGCCCATGTTGACCACGCCACGGATGATCTGGCGGGGTTTTTGCAGTCGCTCGCGATCGGCTGAGCCCCGCAGCAACGCAGGAGCGACCGTGCCCCAGAAGCCGACAGATTTGGCTGCGATCGAATGGGAAGATCTGCGCTACTTCCTGTACCTGGCTCGCGAAAAAAGCCTCTCGGGTGCCGCACGAAAGCTGGGCACCACGCAGCCGACAATGAGCCGGCGCCTCGAGCTGTTCGAAAGCAAGCTCGGTGCAATCCTGTTCGACCGCCTTCCGTCCGGACTTCGACTCTCCGACACCGGACGACAAATCCTTGATTATGCCGAGAGGATGGAGGACGCAGCGCTGGCGGCGCAGCGGATCGCAGTCGGCAGCAGCGCTGGACTGACCGGAACGGTGCGCGTGACCTCGCCCGAATGGCTCGGGGCACGGATCCTCTCGCCTTTGCTGGCGAAGTTCTGCGCGGCGCATCCGACCGTCACCGTCGAGCTGGTTACTGACGCCGAGGCCCTGAGCCTCACGCGGCGGGAGATAGATGTCGCCCTGCGCTTCGGGCGCTTCCAGCAGGACGGACTGATGCAGCGGAAGATCGGCAGCATTCCGTTCGAGCTTTATGCTGCTGCTGCGTATCTCAAGGTGAAGGGACCGCCCGATTTCTCGGGCGGTGGCGCCGACGCTGCGCTCATCACGATGAACGCGGCGCTCGCCGAAAGCGTTGCGGAGACGAAATGGCTGCGTCGCTATCTGCCGCTCGCACATGTTGGATTCTGCAGCAACAGCCGCGATGGTCAGGCCGCGGCAGCCGCCGCCGGCGCGGGGCTGGTTTGCTTGCCAACTCGCCTGGCCTCAGCCTATCCCGCGCTTCGTTCCATCAAGACGCCGGCGCCCGTCCCGAGCCGCGAGCTGTGGCTGGGATTTCATCGCGACACCGGCAAGGTCCGGCGGGTTCGCGCCGTGGTGGACTTCATCGCTGGAGAATTCCATCAATTCGCCTGACGCTTCGGCAAGCTGTATGGCGGCCATACGCCCATAGCTGATGGCTTCGGCGAGACCGCACGTCTACCTCTCGAGCTCGGCAACCCCTGCCGTTCGAGGAGAGAGACAATGATGATGGATTGGAGTGCCTATCGCAGCGACTTGCTGGCGCGGATCGGCGACATTGGCGCCCTAAGCCCGGCGACGCTGAAGGGTTATCGCGAACTAGGGGCGGCTGGCGCCCAGACAGGAAAGCTGGACGACAAGACGCGCGAGTTGATCGCACTGGCGGCGGCCGTGACCGCCCGCTGCGACGGGTGTATTGCGGTTCACGCCGACGCCGCCGCACGTTACGGCGCAAGCCGAGAGGAGCTCGCGGAGGCCCTCGGCGTTGCAATTGCGATCGGTGCGGGTGCTTCGTTGGTCTACTCTGCACGGACGCTCGAAGCGTTCGATGCGAGCAGGGCCCCAAGGCCGGACGAAGGCTGATCCGATGTCGCAAACACTGCAATCCGTGGCGTTCTCCGGATGCGGTTCGGCCGCAAGCTCGTTTCAACGGTCGGTCTCATCTTCGCTGACCGTCGAAGAGGTGGTCGCCCGCTTGAAGCAGGGAATCATTGCGGCAGACCTCTGGATCCTGCACGAGATCGACCCGCAAATGCTGCTCAGTCGTGGCGGCTTCGCCATCGGCCCCGCGCGTCAGGTCCTGTTTTTCCACCCACGGCTGATGTCGCGGCTGCTGGCGGCCGATAGTGCGGCGCTGCTCGAGGCCCCCCTGAAGTTCGCCGTAATCGGCTTTCCCGACGGTCAAGCCGAACTGCGATGGCTTGATCCGGCTATCGCCTTCGCGCGCTACCGCTCGCCGGCCTTGACTGAACTCGGAAATGAGCTCGCCGGCCTCTGCGAGGGTATCGTGAACGGCATCGATCTCGCGGGCACATCAAAATAGCGGCCGGCCATGTCCCGGGCGCATCCGAACGCGCCGGGACATGGCCGACTGCGTTCTTGACTCTCTCGCTCCAAGTCCCGAAAAAGCGATCCAAATTCCCGCAAATACCGCTCAAGGATCGCCAAATGTCCCTGTCCGCCCTCGAATCCACCATCAACGGCGCCTTCGAGGCGCGCGACGGCGTCTCGACCTCGACCAGGGGCGAGGTCCGCGACGCCGTGGATCACGCGCTGGAGATTCTGGACAAGGGCGAGGCCCGCGTTGCCGAGCGCGGGACCGACGGCAAGTGGAAGGTCAATCAATGGCTGAAGAAGGCGGTGCTGCTCTCGTTCCGCCTCAACGACATGGGCGCCATTCCCGGCGGCCCCGGCAAGGCGGCCTGGTGGGACAAGGTGCCCTCGAAGTTCGACGGCTGGGGCGAGAACCGCTTTCGCGACGCCGGTTTCCGCGCCGTCCCCGGCTCCATCGTGCGCCGCTCAGCCTTCATTGCCCGCAACGTCGTGCTGATGCCGTCCTTCGTCAATCTCGGCGCCTATGTCGATGAATCCACCATGATCGACACCTGGTCGACCGTCGGCTCCTGCGCGCAGATCGGCAAGCGTGTGCACATCTCTGGCGGCGTCGGCATCGGCGGCGTGCTGGAGCCGCTGCAGGCCGAGCCTGTCATCGTCGAGGACGATTGCTTCATCGGCGCGCGTTCAGAGGTCGCCGAAGGCGTGATCGTGCGCAAGGGCGCGGTGCTGTCGATGGGCGTGTTCCTGGGTGCGTCGACCAAGATCGTCGACCGCGACACCGGCGAGATCTTCATCGGCGAGGTGCCGGAATATTCGGTCGTCGTTCCCGGCGCGCTGCCCGGCAAGCCCATGAAGAACGGCCAGATCGGCCCGAGCACCGCCTGCGCCGTCATCGTCAAGCGTGTCGACGAGCGCACGCGCTCCAAGACCAGCATCAACGAGCTGCTGCGGGATTGATCCGCGCGTACGTCTACCTCTCCGACGTCGTCCCGGCGAAGGCCGGGACCCATAACCACAGGCCGTGGTTTGACGAAGACTTGCAGTTGGGTACGCCGACCATCCACGACCGATAGATTCCGCGGTATGGGTCCCGGCCCCCGTGCGCAATTGCGCACTAGGCCGGGACGACACCGAGGGTCCATCGAACCCACCCTCCCTCAACCGCGACCAACATCCGGGCGACCTCTCCCGCCCGGAGCCTTTGGCATGGACTGGGCCTGGTATCTGTTCCGCTTCGACGGCCGCATCAACCGCGCCCTGCTGTGGCAGGCGCTGCTGATCGTCATGGTGCTGGCCTGCATCGTCGGGATGATCGACCAGGCCATCAAGGTGCTGAACGGGGCCGCAACTTTCGCCTTCAACTTCAAGCTCGACTTCGATTTCGGTGTCGACGACATCTTCAACGTGGTCGATCCCAGGGCCTACCGGCTGCTGGCAACAACCGATCGCGCGACCCTGATCCTCAAGGTGCTCGGCAGCTCGCTATTCCTGTGGATCTACCTCGCAACCGCGACCAAGCGGCTGCACGATCGCGACCGGAGCGGGTGGTGGCTGGTTCCGTTCTTCCTCGTGCCCGCGTTGTTCGACCAGTTCTCGGACCTGCTACCCACCAATTCAAACTGGGCTGTTGCCCTCGCCTGGGCCGTGCACATTCCGTGGTTTTGGGGCCTCGTGGAAATGTTCATTGTCCCCGGCACCTCGGGGGACAACCGGTTCGGCCCCGATCCGCTGGCCGACGTTGAAGCTGACTCCGCGCCCGCCCCGCCTGCGGCGAAAAGCTGGGACCAGCAAAGCGAGATTGAATTTGTCCCGCCCAGTGCTAGCCCACCCGGCGGCATGCATGTTAAGCGGAGCGCATGACCGATGCTCTCTCGATTGCCCGCGATCTCATCCGCTGCCCCTCGGTAACCCCTGAAGATGCCGGTGCGCTGGGCGTGCTCGAACAAGCCCTCAATGCGGCAGGCTTCACATGCCACCGCGTCACCTTCAGCGAGCCCGGCACCGCCGACGTCGACAATCTCTATGCGCGGATCGGCACTGACGGGCCGCACATCACCTTTGCCGGCCACACCGACGTGGTGCCGCCTGGCGACGAGAGCGCCTGGAGCGTCGGCGCGTTCTCCGGCGAGGTGAAAGACGGCTTTCTGCACGGCCGCGGCGCGGTCGACATGAAGGGCGGCATCGCCTGCTCGGTCGCCGCGGTGCTGGAGCATCTCGCCGCGAACGACGGCAAGCCGCGCGCGGACGGACAGGGCTCGATCTCCTTTCTGATCACCGGTGACGAGGAAGACGTCTCCATCAACGGCACCATCAAGCTGTTGAAATGGGCGGCCGAGCGCGGCGAGAAATTCGACCATTGCGTGCTGGGCGAGCCCTCGAATGTCGAGACGCTCGGCGACACCATCAAGGTCGGCCGCCGCGGCTCGCAATCGGGCACGCTGTATGTCGACGGCGTGCAGGGCCACGTCGCCTATCCGCACCGCGCCGCCAATCCGGTGCCTGATATCTCGCGGCTGATCGTGGCCATCTCCGACGAACCGCTCGACCATGGCAGCGCGGCGTTCCAGGCCTCCAATCTCGAATTCACCTCGGTCGACGTCGGCAACACCGCCAACAACGTCATCCCGGGACAAGCCCGCGCAAAATTCAACATCCGCTACAACGACAACCACACCCAGGCGAGCCTGCGCGAGCTGGTCGAGACGCGGCTGACCAAAGCCTGCGGCAACCGCATCCGCGCCCGCATCGTCTGGGAGCCCTCGAACTCGAACGTGTTCGTGACCAAGCCCGGACCGTTCACCGAACTCGCGGTGTCCGCGATCGAGGAAGTGACGGGCCGCAAGCCGGAGCTGTCGACCTCAGGCGGCACCTCGGATGCGCGCTTCATCTCGAGCTATTGTCCGGTGATCGAGTTCGGCCTGGTCGGCCAGACCATGCACCAGGTCGACGAACGCGTGCCGGTCAGGGACCTGGAGCAGCTGACGCAGGTGTATCGCGGGATTTTGGCGAGGTATTTCGGGTAGGCTCCATTGCCGCCAAACCCTCCGCTGTCATCGCCCGGCTAGACCGGGCGATCCAGTAATCCGAGACAGCAGTCATTGATCCGAGAGGCCGCGGCGTACTGGATTCCCCGCCTTCGCGGGGAATGACAACGGTGGGCGTGGCGAGAGTTTCCAGCCTCGCGCTCTAATAATCCACCTGCATCAGATACAGCCCGTCCGGCGGGGCGACGATGCCGCAGGCGGCGCGGTTGCGCGCGGCGAGCGCTGCGGAGAGATCGTCGGCGGTCCAGCGGCCTTCGCCGACCCACATCAGCGACCCCACCATCGAGCGCACCTGGCTGTGCAGGAACGAGCGCGCCGAGGTGAGAATATTGATCTCGCGCCCGTCGCGCACGACATCGAGCTGATCGAGCGTCTTCTCCGGCGACTTGGCCTGGCACTCGGTATCGCGGAAGGTGGTGAAATCGTGCTTGCCGAGCAGGCGTTGTGCCGCCGCATGCATCGCATCGGCATCGAGCCGGCGCGGCACGCGCCAGGCGTGGCCGACATCGAGCGCGAGATTGGCACGGGTGTTGACGATGCGGTAGCGATAGTGGCGCTTCACGGCCGAGAAGCGCGCCTCGAAACTATCAGGCACGATGTCCGCTTCGAGCACGGCGACAGGATGCGGGCGCAGATGCGCGTTCAACCCATCGCGAAAACGACCCTGCGGAAACTGCTTGTCGATATCGACATGCGCGACCTGGCCACGCGCATGCACGCCGGCATCGGTGCGCCCGGCGCCGTGCACGCGCGCATCGGCGCCGGTCATCGCCTTCACCGCGGCTTCCAATGCACCTTGCACCGAGGGCAGCGTCTCCTGCACCTGCCAGCCGAAAAACGGCGCGCCGTCATATTCGATGATGAGCTTGTAGCGGGGCATCAGGCCAGCCGCATCGGCGGCTTGAGCGGCACGCCGCGCAGGAAGTCCGCGGCCTGCATGCGCGCCTTGCCTTCGCGCTGGAGCTCGATCAGACGGATTGCGCCCTCGCCGCAGGCGATGGTGAGGTGATCGTCGAGCACCTCGCCGGGTGCGCCCGTGCCTTTCGCCAGCTCGCAGCGCAGGATTTTTATCCGCGCATTCTCAAGCTCGGCCCAGGCGCCGGGAAAAGGCGACAGGCCGTTGATATGGCGCAGCACCTCGCGCGCGGGCCGGGTCCAGTCGATCCGCGCTTCGGCCTTGTCGATCTTGGCGGCATAGGTGACGCCGTCCTCGCTCTGCTGCTTGAGTTGAAGCCCACCGCGATCGAGCGCGGCCATGGCGCGCACCATCAGATCGGCACCGAGCCGGGACAGACGATCGTGCAGATCGAGCGCGGTCATATTGTCCGTGATCGCGAGACGCTCGGCCATGGCGACGTCGCCGGTGTCGAGGCCAACATCCATCTTCATCACCATCACGCCGGTCTCGGCATCGCCGGCCATGATCGCGCGGTTGATGGGAGCAGCGCCGCGCCAGCGTGGCAGCAGCGAGGCGTGCAGATTGTAGCAGCCGAGCTTTGGCGCATCGAGGATCGCCTGCGGCAGGATCATGCCATAGGCGACGACGACAGCGGCATCGGCGTCGAAGGCGCGAAATTCTTCCAGCGCCTCCGGCGTTTTCAACGTCTTCGGCGTCAGCACCGGCACGCCAAGCTTTCGCGCGGCCTCTTCCACCGGGGTCGGCTGCAATTGCAGGCCGCGCCGGCCGCCGGGCTTGGGCGCGCGCGTATACACGGCCACGATCTCATGGCCATGCGCGACGAGCTCGAGCAGCGTCGGCACGGAGAAATCGGGCGTGCCCATGAAGATCAGGCGGAGGGGCATGTGGCGGCGCTCGGTAAGGCTTGTTTCTCCGTCATGCCCGGGCTTGTCCCGGGCATCCACGGTCTTGGCGGCAAAGCAATTAAGGCGTGGATGGCCGGGTCAAGCCCGGCCATGACGACGAGAGAGAACCCTACTCACTCCGCGCGCTTGGCGGCTTTCTCGAATTTCTTCAGCACGCGGTCGCGCTTGAGCTTTGACAGATAGTCGACGAACAGCACGCCGTTGAGATGGTCGATCTCGTGCTGGATGCAGGTGGCGTAGAGGCCTTCGGCGTCCTCCTCGTGCACCTTGCCGTCCAGATCCATGTAGCGCACCCGCACCTTGGCGGGGCGCTCGACCTCCTCGTAATATTCGGGAATCGACAAACAGCCCTCCTCGTAGACCGACAGGTCCTGCGAGGAGGCGATGATTTCCGGATTGATGAAGACGCGCGGCTCGGGCTTGGTCTCGCCGTCCTGGTCGGGCTTGGCGAGGTCCATGGTGATCAGCCGCAACGGCTGCGCGATCTGGATCGCCGCGAGCCCGATGCCGGGCGCGTCGTACATGGTCTCGAACATGTCGTCGGCAAGCTTGCGTATCTCCGGCGTGACCTTCTCGATCGGTTTGGAGACCAGACGCAGCTGCTTGTCGGGCAGGATGATGATTTCTCTGAGGGCCATGGCCGCGATTTAAGCCGCGCGTTCGATGCGGTCAATCCGGCCGGGAACCCCGTTAACCCTCCGCTAACCATAAAACTTCGCCTTTCGTTAACCATAAAAATTAACGGGGCATTTACACTAAATGTTCGCTATTCGTTCGTGCCGCCCAGCGAATCGGCTAGAAGCAGGGGCATGAACGAGATCATTTTCATGCTCGGCGACTGGCCGGTGCGCACCGTGGACGCGCTGATCGGCTTCGGCGCCCTGGTCCTCATCCTGATGGTGGTGATCGCCGTCGTGATCGCCGGCTCCTCCCGGCGCGGGGCGGAACTCGCGATGGCCAACGCCATCCGCGCCGACGAACTCGAGGAGCGCATCAGCCAGATGCTGCATGCCCAGAGCGAGGCTTCGGGGCGGGTCGACGCCATGACCCAGACGCTGGCCGGCCGCCAGGCCGACATGGCACGCGCGGTCAACGAGCGGCTGGATTCGGTGACCCACCGCGTCGGCCAGTCCATGGAGCACACCACCCGCAACACCATGGAGAGCCTGCGCGCGCTGCACGAGCGGCTCGGCATCATCGACAGCGCGCACAAGAACCTCACCGACCTCACCACGCAGGTGACGACCCTGCGCGACGTGCTCGCCAACAAGCAGTCGCGCGGCGCCTTCGGTCAGGCGCGGATGGAGGCGATCGTCCAGGACGGTCTGCCGAAGGGCGCCTACGAGTTCCAGTTCACGCTCTCGACCGGCAAGCGTCCGGACTGCGTCGTGTTCCTGCCCGACCAGCGGCCGCTCTGCATTGACGCGAAGTTTCCGCTGGAGGCGATGACCGCGCTGCATGACGCGCGCAGCGACGAGGAAAAGCGGATCGCCACGCAGCGGCTGCGCGCAGACGTGATGAAGCATGTCAGCGACATCGCCGAGAAATATCTCGTCGCCGGCGAGACCCAGGACATGGCGCTGATGTTCGTGCCGTCGGAATCGGTCTACGCCGAAATCCACGACGGTTTCGACGACGTGATCCAGAAGGCGTATCGCGCCCGGGTCGTGCTGGTGTCGCCGTCGCTGCTGATGCTGGCGATCCAGGTGATGCAGCAGATCATGAAGGACGCGCGCATGCGCGACGCCGCCGACCAGATCCGCACCGAGGTGATCAAGCTCGGCGACGACCTCGGCCGCCTGCGCGACCGCGTGCTGAAGCTCCAGAAGCATTTTGCCGACGCCAACGAAGACGTGCGGCAAGTTCTGATCTCCGCCGACAAGATCGAGAAACGCGCCGGGCGCATCGAAGAGCTCGATTTCAGCAAGAGCGATGCGCCGGAAGCGCCGCATCTGGTCGCGACCGGCGCTGCCGAGCTGTTCCCGCGCAAGCTCCAGGCGGGGGAGTGACTTTCCTTACCTCGCCCCGCTTGCGGGGAGAGGTCGGATCGCCCTTGCGATCCGGGTGAGGGGGTACAGGTCTCACAACCATCTCATTGTGGAGAGAGGCCCCTCACCCCGACCCTCTCCCCGTAAGAAACGGGGAGAGGGAGAAGAGGCAGCGCTCCCAGAATCTGCTAACACCCTGCCATGACCGCACCCGACGCGACCTCCCCTACCGGCTCCGGCACGGCCCCCACCTCCTGGCGTGACAGCCTTGCCGTCTACCTGCAACCGCGGGTGCTGATCGTGCTGTTCCTCGGCTTCTCGTCCGGGCTGCCGCTGGCGCTGTCGGGCTCGACGCTGCTGGTGTGGATGCGGGAATCCGGCGTCGATCTCAAGACCATCGGGCTGTTTGCGCTGGTCGGCACGCCTTACACGCTGAAATTCCTGTGGGCGCCGCTGGTGGACGCGATGCATGTGCCGCTGTTCACGCGCGCGTTCGGGCGGCGACGCGGCTGGCTGCTGTTCTCGCAATTGCTGCTGATCGCAGCGATCCTGCTGCTGGCGCTGACCGATCCCGCCCGCTCGCCGTTCTACGTCGCGCTCGGCGCATTGCTGGTGGCGACGGCCTCGTCGACGCAGGACATCGTGGTCGATGCCTTCCGCGTCGAGAGCCTGCCGGAAAGCGAGCAGGCCGCTGGGATGGCGTCCTATGTCGCGGCCTATCGCATCGGCATGCTGGTCTCGACCGCCGGCGCGCTGTTCATCGTGTCGGGCTTCGAGAGCACCGGCATCACCCGCACGTCCGCCTGGATGTGGGGTTATGTGGTGATGGCGGCGATGGTGCTGATCGGGACGATCACGGCGCTGGTCGCGACCGAGCCCGAGCAGTCATTGCGGGCGGAAGCCGCGACGCAGACGCAGACCGCGTTGGCGCGCGTGCTGCACGCCGCGATCGGCGCCTTCTCGGAATTCCTGACGCGCAAGGACGCGCTTGCGGCACTCGCCTTCGTGGTGCTGTTCAAGTTCACCGACGCCTTCTCCGGCACGATGACCGCGCCGTTCGTGATCGACCTTGGCTTCTCCCGCAACGACTATGCGGCGATCGTGAAGGGGGTGGGCCTCGCTGCGACGCTGATCGGCGGCTTTGCCGGCGGCTTCGTCGCCCGGCGCTATTCGCTTGCGACCAGCCTCTGGATCGGCGGCGTGGTGCAGGCGCTTGCGAACCTCTCCTTCTCCTGGCTGGCCTTCGTCGGCACCAGCCAATGGGCGCTCGCCTTCGCCATCATCTGTGAGAACTTCACAAGCGCGATCGGCACGGTGATCTTCGTCGCTTATCTTTCTGCGCTCTGCCAGAACCCGCTGCACACGGCGACGCAATATGCGCTGCTCACAGCACTTGCCGCGGTAGGGCGGACCTATCTCTCGTCAGGCGCTGGCTTCGTGGCTGATACCACCGGCTGGCCGCTGTTCTTCGTGATCTGCATGCTGGTGGCGATCCCGAGCCTGGTGCTGCTGGCCTGGCTGCAGAAGCGCGGGCACTTTGATGCGCTGGGGCCGGTGAGGGTTTGACACTGCCGTAGGGTGGGCAAAGGCGCGACGCGCCGTGCCCACCATCGCGCTAACAGTTAGAGGAGGTGGTGGGCACGCTTCGCTTTGCCCACCCTACGGCATCCCAATCTGCTGCCCCCCCTACTGCTTCTTGATCAAACTCCACTTCGTGATCACGGCCTCGCTCATCTGGCCGGGGTCGCTGGCGCAGGCGATCTCGTCGACCTTGACCGAGATCTCCTTGCCGGCGAACGTCTTCAACTGTGCGGCCTGCGCGTCGCCGCTGGGAACGAGCTGGAAGGTTTCGGGGCCGGTCTCGAGATTGCACAGTCCGTTCGGCGGCGGCAGCCGGCGCGGCTCGGAGGTGATCTGGTAGGTCGCAACCCGCTTGCCGACGTTCTTGACGTCGCGCACTTTCATCGTGTTCAGCTCGCCCGAGAGCACCTCGCCGGCATTGATCGGCTTGCCGGGCTTCGACGGCGGCGGAGCCCCGTCGTCCTGCTGCGCGGAGATGGCCGGCGTCGCCAGCATCGTCAGCGTCGCGACCAAAGCCCATCGTGTGGCGAAAAGTTTCGTCATGTCGTCCGTTCCGTAAGTCTGGATGGCTAGAACAGGGTGCGCTGCCGCATCGCGGCCGATAGCGTACCTTCATCGAGATAATCAAGCTCGCCGCCGACCGGCACACCATGGGCGAGCCGGGTTACTTTTACGTTGGCGTCCTGAAGCAGGTCGGTGATGTAGTGTGCCGTGGTCTGGCCGTCGACGGTGGCATTCAGCGCCAGGATGACCTCATGCACCTGCGTCTCATGCGCGCGCGCGACCAGCGCCTCGATGGTGAGGTCCTGCGGACCGACGCCGTCGAGCGGCGACAATGTCGCGCCCAGCACGTGATAACGCCCTTGAGTGGCATTGGCCCGCTCCAGCGCCCAGAGATCGGCAACGTCGGCGACGACAACGATGATCGAGGGATCGCGCCTCGGATCGGTGCAGACCGTGCAGGGACTTTGCGTGTCGATGTTGCCGCAGGTCTTGCAGACCTGGACCTTCTCAAGCGCGACCTGCATGGCCGAGGACAGCGGCATCATCAGCGCTTCGCGCTTCTTGATCAGATGCAGCGCCGCGCGCCGCGCCGAGCGCGGGCCGAGGCCCGGCAGCCGCGCGAGAAGCTGGACCAGCCGCTCGATCTCAGGACCCGCAACAGCGCCCATATTACTGGCCGAACAGCCCTGACAGCCCCGGCGGCAGGCCGAGCCCGCCGGTGAGCGACTGCATCTTCTCCTGCATGGCGGCTTCCGCCTTGCGGCGGGCCTCGCCGAACGCGGTGACGAGCAGATCCTCGAGCACCTCGCGCTCTTCCGCCTTCATCAGCGAAGGATCGATCTTGACGCCCTTGACGTCCATTTTCGCGGTCATGCGCACGGCGACGAGACCGCCGCCGGAGATGCCCTCGACCTCGACGTTGGCGAGCTGGTCCTGCATCTCCTGCATCTTGGATTGCAGCTGCTGCGCCTGCTTCATCATGCCGAAAATATCGACCATCGGTGCTGTCCTTGGTTGGCGCGATGGCTCATCGTCGCGCCCTTGGCTGATTGTTTTGAGCATGATCCAGTCGGAAAAGCGCTTCACGCCTTTCCGGACCATGCTCTAGAGATCGTCGCCGTCGGAACCGTCGGGCGGATCGTCACTGCCATAGTCGGCGTTAATATCGGATTCCGGCGCCTCGGGGGCAAGCCTGCGGACCTCGACGACCTTCGCACCCGGAAAACGCGACAGCACCTCCCGCACGCGCGGATCGGCCTCGGCGGTACGCGCATGTTCCTGCTTGGCCGCCTGGCTCACCGAGCGCAGCGTCGGCTGGCCCGGCTCGTTGGAGACGATCACGGTCCAGCGGCGCCCGGTCCAGAGCTCGAATTTGCGCGCGAGATCGGAAATCATGGTCTTGGAGGCGTTGGGCTCGAGCGCGACTTCCAGCCGGCCCTCCTCGAAACGAACGAGGCGCATGTCGCCTTCGAGCGCGCCCTTGGTCAGGAGGTCGCGCTTCTGCCCGGCGAGCGCAACGAGCTGTGTGAAGCTCGTGACCCGCAACACGGGCGCGGCAGCTTGCGGATCCGGCGCGGGCGCTGCCATCTGCGGACGGGCACCACCGCCGCCGAAGGAGGACGGTGACGATGTCGGCATGCGAACTGGCGCTGCGGACGCCGCCGGTCCGGCCGGCGCGTTGCGCGCGGCACTGCCACCGCTCACGACCGGCGAACCGCCGCCGTTCTGCTCCAGCATCTTGATCGCTTCGTCCGGCGTCGGCAGGTCGGCGACATAGGCGATGCGCACCAGCACCATCTCGGCGGCCGCGGCGGGCCGCGTCGCGGCCTGCACCTCGGTGATGCCCTTGAGCAGCATCTGCCACATCCGCGACAGCACGCGCATCGAGATCTTCGAGGCGAAATCCCGCGCGCGCACGCGCTCGGTCTCGCCATAGGCGACGTTGTCGGCGGTCGCCGGCACGATCTTCACGCGGGTGACGAAATTGACGAATTCGGCGAGATCGGAGAGCACCACGATCGGATCGGCGCCGACGTCGTACTGGTCACGGAACTCCTTGAATGCGGACGCGATGTCGCCACGCGCCAGAGAATCGAAAAGATCGATGACACGGGTGCGGTCGGCGAGCCCCAGCATCTGCCTGACGGCATCGGCCTTCACGGTGCCCGCCGCATGCGCGATCGCCTGATCGAGCAGCGAGAGCGAATCGCGCACCGAGCCTTCCGCGGCGCGCGCGATGATGCCGAGCGCTTCGGGCTCGATCTCGACGTTTTCCTTGGCCGCGATGTTGGCGAGATGCTTCATCAGCACGTCGGCCTCGACGCGGCGCAGGTCAAAACGCTGGCAGCGCGACAGCACGGTCACCGGAACCTTGCGGATCTCTGTCGTGGCGAACACGAACTTGGCGTGCTCCGGCGGTTCCTCCAGCGTCTTCAGGAAGGCGTTGAACGCCGCCGTCGACAGCATGTGGACTTCGTCGATGATGTAGACCTTGTAGCGGGCACTGGCCGGCGCGTAGCGGACGCTGTCGTTGATCTGGCGAACGTCGTCGACGCCGGTATGCGAGGCCGCGTCCATCTCCAGCACGTCCATGTGCCGGCTTTCCATGATCGCCTGGCAATGCACGCCGAGCGTCGGCATCTGGACCGTCGGGCCCTTCACCGAGCCATCCGGCATCTCATAGTTGAGCGCACGGGCAAGAATGCGCGCGGTGGTGGTCTTGCCGACCCCGCGGACGCCGGTGAGAATCCAGGCCTGCGGAATGCGGCCAGTCTCGAACGCATTGGAGACGGTGCGGACCACGGCCTCCTGGCCGATCAGATCGTCGAAGCTGGAGGGACGGTATTTCCGCGCCAGCACCCGGTAGGGCGTGCTGGCCTGGCCGGCGCTGTCAGGGTTGGGAGGGGCGCCAGCGTCGGTCATCGGTCGATCCGCAATGAAGTGTCTTTCGGCCGGCTTTGCGGAAAGGAGCGCGCTGGCGGCCCGAGCCGCCGGCGCAATTCGCTCGGAAAAACAGGTAGGAGACTGACGAGCGACCCGATCCGGACCTCGTTAGGGCTGCTTCCTTCCGGACCTGACCCGGTTGGCGAGTGGCTCGTCCACCGCCAATCTCCCGGTCCCTATTTGGGGCCAAAAGGACCGGAAAGCAAGCGGGTATCAGCTTGAACGGGCTGAGCTTCATTGTGGGTTGCCCAGCATCCGGGCAATTCCCGGCCTGCCCAGCCGATAGGCTGTGCTTTCACTGCCGGAGGCGCCTTGGTAAGAACGCTGCCGGAACTCCTTCCAACAGAAAAGCGATTGATCCCAATGGTTACACGTCGTGATGTTGCATCGATTGTCGGACTTGGCGCGATTGGCGCGGCGACGCTGGCCTCCCCGGCCGTGGCGCAGACCGCCGATACCAACGAATCGACCTTCGCCCGCATCCGCCGCACCAAGAAGATGCGGATCGGCGCGGTCGGCGGCGGCGCGCCCTATTACATGAAGGATCTTTCGACCGGCCAGTGGAAGGGCTTTTACGTCGACATCGCCAAGGCGCTTGCCGAGGACATGGAGGCCGAGCTCGAGATCACCGAGACCACTTGGGGCAATTCGGTGCTCGACCTGCAATCCAACAAGATCGACATCTTCTTCGGCCTCAACCCGACCCCGAAGCGCGCGCTGGTGGTCGACTTCTCGGTGCCGGTCTTCAACAACGCCTTCGGCATCCTCTGCAAGAAGGACTTCAAGCCGAAGAGCTGGGCCGAGCTGAACTCGGCCGACGTCAAGATCGCGGTCGACCAGGGCTCCTCACACGACCAGGTCGTCAGCCGCCTGACGCCGAAGGCGCAGATCTCGCGGCTGAAGACCGCCGATGACGCCACCGCCGCGCTGCAGACCGGCCGCGTCGACGCACAGTGCCTGATCACCATGCTGTCGCTGACCGTGCTGAAGAAGAATCCCTCGCTCGGCCAGTTCGTGCTGCCGACGCCGATCTTCGCCACCACCTCGAATGCCGGTTTCCGCCGCGAGACCGACAAGACCTGGCGCGATTACGTCAACACCTGGATCGATTTCAACAAAGGCCTCGGCTTTATCCGCAACGCGATCATCACCAACATGGAGCTGGTGGGCGTGACCGAGGCGGACATCCCGCCGGGCGTTTCGTTGTAAGGTGTGATGAGCGCCTGAGTCTCCGCACGTCATGGCCGGGCTTGTCCCGGCCATCCACGTCTGACCCGCGCCACCAAGAACGTGGATGCCCGGGACAAGCCCGGGCATGACGACAAGTTTCGGGTATGAGTTAAGCACGCATGTATCAGTGGGACTTCGGCATCCTCTGGAGCTATCGCTGGCTCTTTCTCAACGGGCTCGGCGTTACCGTTGGCTTTACCGTGGTCATCGTGGTGCTCGGCCTCGTCTTCGGTCTGTTCGGCGCATTCGGCACCCTGTCGCGCTTTCGCGCGGTGCGCCTGCTCGCGCTCACCTTCATCGAGGCGTTCCGCTGCACGCCGATCCTGGTGCAGCTGATCTGGTTCTATTACGCGCTGCCGATCCTGGCGGGTGTCGAGATGACGCCGATCACGGCTTCCGCACTGGCGCTGTCGCTCTATGGCGGCTCGTTCTATTCGGAGATCATCCGCGGCGGCATCATCTCGATCGATCGCGGCCAGTCCGAAGCCGGCGCCGCGCTCGGCATGACGCCGGGCCAGAGCATGCGGCGCATCGTGCTGCCGCAGGCGATCAAGCGCATGATCCCGGCGCTGATGAACCAGTCGATCATCCAGTTCAAGAACACCTCGCTGGTCTCGGTGCTGGCGGTGCCGGACCTCGTCTATCAAAGTCAGGTCGCCGCACATGACAGCTATCGTCCGCTGGAAACCTATACCGCCGTCGCGGTCGCTTATGCGGCAATCCTGATTCCGCTGACCATCATGGTCCGGCGCGGCGAGAAGCGACTGGCGGTCGGCGAATGAGCGAGACCTCTTCCAAGATCGAGATCCGGGCGCTGCGCAAAAGCTTTGGCAGCAACGAGGTTTTGAAGAGTATCAGCCTCGACGTCGCCAAGGGCGGCGTCGTGGCGCTGATCGGCCCATCCGGCTCCGGCAAGTCGACGCTGCTCCGCTGCATCAACCTCCTGGTGACGCCCGACGGCGGCAGCGTCCGCGTTGGCGACACGAGCTTTTCGTTCGGCGAGGGTACGAAGCTTCCCGATGTGAAGACGCTGGCAAGATTCCGCGCCACCACCGGCATGGTGTTCCAGCATTTCAATCTGTTCCCGCACATGACGACGCTCCAGAACGTGATGGAGGGGCCGGTCACCGTGCGGCGCATGGCCAAGGCTGACGCCGAGAAGCTGGCACGCGCCCAACTCGCGAAGGTGGGCCTTGCAGAGAAGGCCGACCAATACCCGGCAACGCTCTCCGGCGGACAGAAGCAGCGCGTCGCGATTGCACGGGCGCTCGCGATGGAGCCAGACGTGATGCTGTTCGACGAGGCTACTTCCGCGCTCGATCCCGAGCTCGTCGGCGAAGTCCTCGCCGTGATCCAGCAGCTGGCATCCGAGGGCATGACCATGGTGATCGTGACCCATGAGATCGCCTTTGCCCGCGAAGTCGCCGACCGCCTGATTTTCATGCGCGACGGCGTCGTGGTCGAGGAAGGCCCGGCGCGGCAGGTGATCGACAATCCGCAAGAAGCCACGACGCGCGCCTTCCTCAGCCATTTCCACCGCACCGGCGCATTGCCGCCGACCAACGCAGTACCGTGATGCCTGAAATCAACCGCGTCTATCTTGTCACCGGTGCCGCCAGCGGCATCGGTCGCGCCACTGCAAAACTGCTCGCGGGGCCCGGCACTGCGCTGCTGCTGCACACGCGCTCCAACGCAGCCGGCCTCGATGCCACCGCGGCGGAAGCCGAAGCGCAAGGCGCGATCGTCGCGAAATGCCTCGGCGATCTCGCCGAGGAGGCCGCGGTCACCGACGCCGTCGCCGCTACGCAAAGCGCCTTCGGCCGACTCCATGGATTGATCCTGGTCGGCGGCCATGCCCGACGCGGCAGCGCGATCGGCACGCCGGCGGATCAGTTCCGCAAGGCGATGGACGAATCGGCGCTGGCGTTCACGCGGTTGGTGGACGCCGCGCTTCCGCTGCTGCGTGCAGGGCGAGATTCGCGGATCGTGGCGGTGTCGTCCTTCGTCGCGCACGCGATCCGGCCCGAGTTCGCGCCCTTCGCAGCGACGGCCGCGAGCCGCTCCGCGCTCGAAGCGCTGGTGCGCCTCACCGCAATCGAGCTCGCCAAGGAGGGCATCACAGTCAACGCCGTCGCGCCAGGCCTCATCGTCAAGGACAAGCCCAGCGAAAGCCGGCTGTCACCCGAGCAGATCGCCGCGACCGAGGCGCTGATCCCGATGGGCCGCCGCGGGCGGCCGGAGGAAGTCGCCGAGATCATCGCCTTCCTGGCATCGCGATCCGCATCCTACGTCACCGGCCAGGTCTGGCACGTCAATGGAGGCCTGACATGACCGAAGCAACCGTCGAACGCATCAGGCTGTTCCTGATCGAGAGCCCGATCAAGATGGCGCGCCTGCAAGGCGTCGGTAACGTCAAGGGCACGGTGAAGCGCGTGCTGATCGAGCTCACTTCCAGCGACGGCGTGATCGGCTGGGGCGAGGCCGCACCGTGGGAAGTGTTCACGGGAACGCCGGAAGCGGCCTTCTCCGCGCTCGACATCTATTTGCGGCCGATCGTGCTCGGCAAGCCGGTGCGCCGCATCCGCGCGCTGATGGCCGAGCTCGATCGCGCGCTGGTCGGACATGCCGAAGCCAAGGTCGGCATCGAAATGGCGCTGCTCGACATCGTCGGCAAATCGTCGGGACTCTCGGTCGCCGACCTGCTCGGCGGCCGCGTGCGCGACACGATCCCGCTGTCGTTCTCGATCGCCGATCCGGATTTCGCCGCCGATCTCGAACGCATGCGGAAAATGGTTCCGGACGGCAATGTCATCTACAAGGTCAAGACCGGCGTGAAGCCGCATCGCGAAGATCTCGATCATCTCGCGGCGATCCGCAACGAGTTCGGCGACAAGGTCGATCTTCGCGTCGATTACAACCAGGCGCTGGCGCCGTTCGGCGCCATCAAGATCCTGCGCGACGTCGAGCAGTTTGCGCCGACCTTCATCGAGCAGCCGGTGCCGCGCAAATTTCTCGACGTGATGGCGCAGCTCACCGCGGCGCTTGAGACGCCCGTGCTCGCCGACGAAAGCTGCTTCGACCGCCGCGACATGATGGAGGTGGTGCGCCGCGAGGCGGCAGATGCCGTCTCGATCAAGCTGATGAAGGCCGGTGGCCTGTTCGAGGCGCAGGCGATCATGGCGATCGCCGACATCGCCGGCCTGCCCGGCTATGGCGGCACGCTGTGGGAGGGTGGCATCGCGCTCGCCGCCGGCACGCAGCTGATCGCGGCGACGCCGGGAATCTCGCTCGGCTGCGAATTCTACATGCCGCATCACGTGCTGACCGAGGACGTGCTGGAAGAGCGCGTCGCCAACCGCGGCGGCCACGTCGTGGTGCCCGACGGCCCCGGTCTCGGCATCCGCGTCAGCGAAGCCTCGGTCCGCGCCAATGCGCGGGTGCTGGCGGAGGCCTAAGCCCCCACCGTCGTCCTGGCGAAAGCCAGGACCCATTACCCCAAGGAGAAGTTTGTGGCACGAAGTCGGTAACCCCGAATCTTCGCCAAACCCAATCCTGTGGTAATGGGTCCTGGATCTGCGCTGCGCTTGTCCAGGACGACGATCGCGTATGCCGCCTCTGCGGAGCGCCATCCTTCCCCAATCAGATTCCGTATCGTATGGTCGGCGCAAATATTCAGGGGTTCCGCCCCGCCATGCCCGATTCCCAATGGGCCATCCGGAAACCTTCATGTCCGAACCCGCCTGGTCGCTGCACTCCCGCCTGAAAGAGGACACCATCGACATCGGCGATTTGCCGCTGTCCAAGGTGCTGGTCATCAAGGACGCGCATTATCCCTGGCTGCTGCTGGTGCCGCGGCGCGCCGATGCGGTCGAGATCATCGATCTCGACGAGGTGCAGCAGGCGCAGTTGATGACGGAGATCTCCCGCGTCTCGCGCGCGCTGAAGGAGATCACCGGATGCGACAAGCTTAACATCGCGGCACTCGGCAACCTCGTGCCGCAGCTTCACGTCCACGTCATCGCGCGCCGCACCAGTGATGCCGCCTGGCCGCGGCCGGTCTGGGGCGTGATGCAGCCCTTGGCGCACGACGCTACCGAGGTGCAGAGTTTCATCAGCGCGCTTCGCCGCAAGATCTGGTTGGGTTGAAAGAACAAGACATGTCAGCATTCGACTCGTTTCCGCTGGGGCAGCCGGCCTTCGTCACCAACATTCTCGACCGTGCCGCGCATCTGCGCCGCGATGACGAAAAGCTGTTTGCGCTGGAGCAGAAGCCGACCTCGCGCGCCTATGTCGTCTATCGCGACTCGCTGCTGGTGAAGCGCGACGGTGACAAGGTGCGCGCGCTGCTCGGAATCGACGAGGCGCTGAAATGTGGCGCCAATCCCGGCACGATCTTCTTAGGCTTGCGCGACGGCGCCGCGATGTTCGGGATGGGCCTGTCGCAGGCCGCGTCCGAGAAGCTGATCGGGCGCGAGGACTACGCCCTCAGTGAGCTGCGCGGCATGGCGATGCAGGGCGCGGTGCCGCCGCAGGAGCTGTCGGCGATCGCGATGGCGAAGTCGATGGTGAGCTGGCATCAGCGCCACGGCTATTGCGCCAATTGCGGCACGCGTACCGGGATGAAGGAAGGCGGCTGGAAGCGGGAGTGCCCCAGTTGCAAGGCCGAGCACTTTCCGCGCACCGATCCCGTCGTGATCATGCACGTCGCCTCCGGCGAAAAGTGTCTGCTCGGCCGCCAGAAGCAGTTTCCGCCGGGCATGTATTCCTGCCTCGCCGGTTTCGTCGAGGCCGCCGAGACCATCGAGGACGCTGTGCGCCGCGAGATCCTCGAAGAATCCGGGATCCGCTGCACCGACGTGCAATATTATATGACCCAGCCCTGGCCCTATCCGTCGTCGCTGATGATCGGGTGCAGCGCGCGGGCCGTGAGCGAGGACATCGTCGTCGATCACTCCGAGCTCGAGGATGCGCGCTGGTTCACGCGCGAGGAGGCCGCCCTGATGCTGATGCGGACGCATCCCGACGGGCTCGCCGGCCCGCATCCATTTGCGATTGCGCATCATTTGCTCGGCCGCTGGGTGCACGACAAGAGCTGAGACCGCCGATGGCGCACTCTGTGATCGCGCCGCGCATCCTTTGCATCGGCATTCCCGTGCGCGACCTGACGTTTCGGGTCGAGGCCGTGCCCGCGCGCGGCAGCAAGGCCAACGCCACGCATCTCGCGGAGATTTGCGGCGGCAATGCGCTCAATGCCGCAATCGCGATCGCGCGGCTTGGCGGCCGCGTCGCGTTCGCAGGTCCGATGGGCGATGCGCAGGAAACGTCGAGCGGCTTCATTCTCGAGCGCATGACATCCGAAAATATCGACACAAGCCATATTGTGCGCATACCTGATGCGACCACGCCCGTGTCTGCCATCATCATTGACGCGACGGGCGAGCGAACGCTCACGATCTATCGCGATCCGGCCCTTTGGACAGTCGAGCTGCCCGACGCCGACAAGCTGCTCGCCGATTGTCGGGCGGTCCTCGTCGAGAGCCGCTGCGCATCGTTCTGCACGGATCTCTGCACTGAGGCACGCCGGCGCGGCATTGCCGTCATCGTCGGCGTCGATCGCGCGATGTCGTTGCAGGACGGCCTGCTCACGGCCGCCTCGCACCTGCTGTTCGCCAGCGAACAGGTGCAGGAGACCGCCGGCATCGCCGATGACGGCGAGGCGTTGCAGCGCCTTGCCGGGCTGACACCAGCCTTCCTCGCCGCCACCCGCGGCCCGCGTGGCACGATCTGGCTGAACGAGAGCGGCGAGCTGGAGCAGACGCCGGCCGTCCCGGTTCAGGTCGTCGATACGCTCGGCGCCGGCGACGTCTTCCATGGCGCCTTCACGCTTCGCCTCGCCGAAGGCGGCGGCGTGCGGGAGGCGCTGCAATTCGCCGCGGCCGCCGCAGCGCTGAAATGCACCCGTCACGGCGGCGGCCTGGCCGCTCCGCAACGCGTTGAAGTTGAAGAGCTTTTGCGGGGCGGGCAGCAGAGGGATTCCACTGATGCGGCGAGAATATAGGCTTGCTGTGGAAAGATTTTCTCTATATCAGTGAAATCAGCCCTTGATATGGAACAAAGTTCTTCAAATGACCGATCTCGCCGTCCCGCTCCCCGAGACCAGCCGCCGCCTCGACGCCATCGACCGCAAGATTCTGATGGTGCTCCAGGATGATGCCTCCCTCTCCGTCGCCGAGATCGGCGACCGCGTCGGCCTGTCCTCGACCCCCTGCTGGAAGCGCATCCAGCGCCTGGAGGCCGATGGCGTGATCACCAAGCGGGTGGCGCTGGTCGACCAGAACAAGATCGGCCTCGGCATCTCCGTGTTCGTGTCGGTCGAGAGCTCCGACCATTCCGACGCCTGGCTCAAGAAGTTCGCCGACGCCGTCAGCGCCATGCCCGAGGTGATGGAGTTCTATCGCATGGCCGGCGACGTCGACTACATGCTGCGCGTCGTCGTCGCGGACATGCAGGCCTATGACGTGTTCTACAAAAAGCTGATCAGCGCCGTGCCGCTGAAGAACGTCACCTCGCGCTTCGCGATGGAGAAGATCAAGTCGGTCACCGCGCTGCCGATCCCGCCGGTGGTGGCGGCTTAAGGTTTACTCGCTGGCGCGGACTTTATCGGTCATCGTCATGGCCGGGCTTGTCCCGGCCACCCACGCGTATCGACACAGCGAGAAGAACGTGGATGCCCGGGACAAGCCCGGGCATGACGGCCGGAGTTGCACCTCAGATCTTCTGATTGTACTCGCCGACTTCGGGATGGGTGCGCAGCACGCTGTTCACCATCTCGAACATGTCGTGCATGCGCTGCTCGGAGACCGGGCTCTCGACCACGACGACGAGCTCGGGCTTGTTGGAGGAGGCGCGCACCAGGCCCCAGCTGCCGTCCTCGACCGTGACGCGGACGCCGTTGACGGTGACGAGATCGCGGATCGACTGGCCGCCGATCTTGGCGCCCTTGGCCTGCAAGGCCTCGAAGTGCTTCACCACCTTGTCGATGACGCCGTATTTGACCTCGTCGGCGCAATGCGGCGACATGGTCGGCGACGACCAGGTCTTCGGCAGCGCATTCTTGAGATCGGCCATCGACTTGCCGGGGGCGCGATCGAGCATGTCGCAGATCGCGAGCGCCGACACCAGACCGTCGTCGTAGCCGCGTCCATAGGGCTTGTTGAAGAAGAAGTGGCCGGACTTCTCGAAGCCGGCGAGCGCACCCGTCTCATGGGTGCGGCGCTTCATGTAGGAATGGCCGGTCTTCCAATAGGTGGTTTTCGCGCCCTGCTTCTGCAGCACCGGATCGGTGATGAACAGGCCGGTCGACTTCACGTCGACGATGAACTGCGCGTCCTTGTGGATCGCCGACATGTCGCGCGCCAGCATCACGCCGACCTTGTCGGCAAAGATCTCCTCGCCGGTGTTGTCGACCACGCCGCAGCGATCGCCGTCACCGTCGAAGCCGAGACCGACATCGGCCTTGTGCTGCAGCACCGCGTCGCGGATCGCGTGCAGCATCTCCATGTCTTCAGGGTTCGGATTGTATTTCGGGAAGGTATGGTCGAGCTCGGTGTCGAGCGGGATCACCTCGCAGCCGATCGCCTCCAGCACCTGCGGCGCGAATGCGCCGGCGGTGCCGTTGCCGCAGGCCGCGACGACCTTGAGCTTGCGCTTGAGCTTCGGACGGCTGGTGAGATCGGCGATGTAGCGCGCCGGATAATTCTCGTGGAATTGATAGGAGCCGCCGGCCTTGTTCTTGAACTCGGCGCCCAGCACAATCTCCTTCAACCGCGTCATCTCGTCGGGGCCGAAGGTCAGCGGGCGGTTGGCGCCCATCTTCACGCCGGTCCAGCCATTGTCGTTGTGCGAGGCCGTGACCATGGCGCAGCAGGGCACGTCGAGGTCGAACTGCGCGAAATAGGCCATCGGCGTCACCGCGAGCCCGATGTCGTGCACCTTGCAGCCTGCTGCCATCAGGCCGGAAATCAGCGCATATTTGATCGAGGCCGAATAGCCGCGGAAATCATGACCGGTGACGATCTCCTGGCTGACGCCGAGCTCCGCGATCAGCGCGCCCAGCCCCATGCCGAGCGCCTGGATTCCCATCAGGTTGATTTCCTTCTGGAACAGCCAGCGCGCGTCGTATTCGCGAAAGCCCGTGGCCTTCACCATCGGCTCGGATTCGAAGGCATAGGTGTTGGGCAGCAACACGGATTTCGGCTTGGGGAACATTGAGGCGGTCTCGTGAAAAAGAGCCAGATTTAATGCAGCCTTAGCGAATGCCGGGCTGCAGCGGAAGGCGGGAATGGCAGCTTATGGATGATAATTGCGGCAGTTTGGTAACGGGGAAATCTGGCCGCGAGAGTGGCCGAAATAGTGATCTTCTTGAAATATGTGATCGCTGGAGCCTTTGGAAGGACCTTACTGCTCCAGCACCATCTGGCCGTTGGCGTATTCGAAGCGCTTGAGACGGGAGAGGAAGGAGAGGCCGAGCAGGTTCTCGGACAGCGCCTCGTCGGGCAGCACCATGGCATCGACGTCGCGCACGACAAGCCCGCCGACATCGAGCATGGCGATGCGGGTGCGCGCGGCCTTGATGGTGCCGTTGGCGGTGGAGACGGTGGCGTTGTAATCGCCGCGCGAGGGCCGCAGGCCGAAACGGGCGGCCGAGGTCTCGTTCAGCGCAACCACGGAGGCGCCGGTGTCGACCATGAAGCCGATGCGCTGGCCTTCGATCCGGCCCTCGGTCTGGAAGTGGCCGCGGCCGTCGCGGGGGATGTTGAGGCTGCGGCCGCCGGCTGGCGCGGTGGACGCGACTGCTACCGTACGCGGCACCGACGTCGCCGAGGCGGAGCTCATCCTGTCTGCCATCTGCGCCATGAAGGTGCCGAGGCCGATCATGATCGCCGCGAAGATCATTATGTTACGCATCACACCACTCGAAGCCGAAGCTCGATTTCACCACGCGGCAGGCCGCTCCGCGAGCGACGCTGCGGCCAGAGCTGTGCTATTTTGACGAAAAGGATGAGCGGACGGTTAATGCGTGTTCGTAACGCTCACGTCCCGCGCGGCTTGACCCGGCGGGTCGGAAGCGCATTCGCCGGATCTTCTGGCCAGGGATGGCGCGGGTAGCGACCGCGCAAATCGGAGCGCACGGCGCTGTAGCTGCCGCGCCAGAAACCGGGCAGATCGCGCGTCACCTGCACCGGGCGCTGCGCCGGTGACAGCAGCTCCAGCACCAGCGGCACCTTGCCGGCGGCGATCGACGGATGGGTGTTGAGGCCGAACAATTCCTGGAGCCGCACCGCGATGGTCGGCCCCTGCTCGGCTTCATAGTCGATCGCGAGCACGCTGCCCGTCGGAGCCTCGAAATGCGTCGGCGCCTCGCGGTCGAGCCGCGCGCGCATCTCCCACGGCAACAACGCCATCAACGCGTCGGAGAGATCGCCGGCGGAGATATCCTTCAGCGCGATCTTGTCGTAGAGCGCCGGCACCAGCCAATCGTCGCGCCGCGCGATCAACCCGTCATCCGACAGGTCGGGCCAGCTGTCGCCCTCGGCCTTGCGCAAGAACATCACACGATCGCGCCATTGTCTTGCGGCCTTCGACCAGGGCAGCCGATCGAGGCCGGTGGCGATCAGCCCGTCTGCGAAGATGCGCGCGGTGTCCTCCGAGGGCGACACGGCAAGTGTCGCCTCGGAGAGCGTGATCGCGTGCAGCGCGCGCTTGCGCCGCGCCCGCAGCGCCATCGCGCCGCGATCGAACGATATCTCCTCGACGGATTCGATATGCTCGGCGAAATGCCGCTCGATCTCGTCCTGCGAGATTTGCGCTGCGAGCAGAATGCGCCCGCTCGCCGCCGTGCCGGTCATCTCGCCGATCGCGATATAGGGCGCGCGCGCGAGCGACGAGGTCTGATCCACGGCAGCACCCCGGCCGTTGGCGAGCACGAAACTGCCATTGCCGCGGTTGCGCGCAACGCGATCCGGGAAGGCGTAGGCCAGCATCAGGCCGGTCGAGAGATCACCTTCACCGGCCGCCGTCTTCTCTGACGCCGCCACCTGCGAGGCCCAGCGCCGCGCGAGGTCGCGCGCGCTTGCGGCCCGCGGGGAACGGTCGCGGCGGAACTGATCGCGCCGGTGCTCGAGATCGACGCTGTCGCCGCCAAGCCCGCGCTCGGTGATGATGGCGGCGATCTCGGCGGCGGCTTCGCCCTCGCCGGCACGATGCGAATCCACGATCATGCGCGCGAGCCGCGGCGGCAGCGCCAGCGCGCGCAGGCTCTTGCCCTCCGCGGTGATGCGGCCATCGTCATCAAGCGCATTGAGCTCGGCGAGCAGGCTTTTTGCTTCCTTCCAGGCCGGCTGCGGCGGCGGGTCGAGAAACGACAGCGCGGCGGGGTCGGCGACGCCCCATTGCGCGAGATCGAGCACCAGCGAGGACAGATCGGCGCTGAGAATCTCGGGCTGGGTGTAGGGCGCAAGCGAGGCTGTCTGAGGTTCGTCCCAGAGCCGGTAGCAGACACCGGGCTCGGTGCGGCCGGCGCGGCCACGGCGCTGGTCCGCCGCCGCGCGCGAGACGCGCACGGTCTCGAGCCGGGTCAGGCCGATGTCGGGCTCGTAGCGCGGCACGCGGGCAAGACCGGAATCGACCACGATGCGCACGCCCTCGATGGTGAGCGAGGTCTCCGCGATCGAGGTCGCCAGCACCACCTTGCGCGTGCCCTTGGCCGCCGGCGAGATGGCACGGTCCTGCACGGCGGCGTCGAGCGCGCCGAACAGCGGCACGATTTCGATGCTGGAATCCTGCACGCGTTCGCCGAGGAAATTCTGGGTGCGGCGGATTTCGGCGGCGCCCGGCAGGAACGCCAGCACCGAGCCGGCATCGGCGCGCAGCGCCGAGGCGATCGCATCCGCCATCTGCCGCTCGATCGGCGCGTCCGCCTTGCGGCCGAGATAGCGCGTCTCGACCGGAAAGGCGCGGCCCTCGCTTTCGACGACGGGCGCTTCGCCGAGCAATCTTGCCACGCGGGCGCCATCGAGCGTTGCCGACATCACGAGGATGCGCAAATCCTCGCGCAGGCCTTGCTGCGCATCGCGCGCGAGCGCGAGGCCCATGTCGGCATCGAGCGAACGCTCGTGGAATTCGTCGAACAGGATTGCGGCGATGCCCGACAGTTCGGGATCGTCGAGGATCTGGCGGGTAAAGATGCCCTCCGTCACCACCTCGATGCGGGTCGCGCGCGAGATTTTCGAGCCGAAGCGGACGCGATAGCCGACGGTCTCGCCGGCGCGTTCGCCGAGTGATTTGGCCATGCGGTCGGCGCTGGCGCGCGCCGCGATGCGCCGCGGCTCCAGCACGATGATCTTCTTCCCTCTGGCCCAGGGCGCATCGAGCAGCGCCAGTGGCACGCGCGTGGTCTTGCCGGCGCCCGGCGGCGCCACCAGCACGGCGGCATGGTGCGCCTCCAGCGTGCGCGAGAGCTCGTCGAGCACGGCATCGATCGGGAGGGGCGTGTCGAAACTGCGGGGCAAATATCTCGCTTCCGTCATCACCCGCCTTGTGCGGACTTGCGCACTGGTGCGGGCGATCCAGTAAACTCGGATCCCGGTTATTACGAAGATCGCGGATTACTGAATACCCCGCCTTCGCGGGGTATGACAATCATATGCCGCTATCAGCCCTGCACCGGCGGTCGTCCAATGCTCTCATACACGAAGCCCGCCGCAGCCATCTCCTCGGGACGGTAGATGTTGCGCAAGTCGACGATGACGGGCTGGGCCATGGTCGCCTTCAGCCGATCGAGATCGAGCGCCCGGAACTGCACCCATTCGGTGACGATCACGATCGCATCGGCGCCTTCCGCGCAGGAATAGGCGTCCTCGCAATAAGTGATGCTGGGCAGCTCACTCTTCGCCTGCTCCATGCCGACGGGATCGAAGGCCTTCACCTTCGCGCCCATGTCGATCAAGCCCGTAACCAGCGGGATCGACGGCGCATCGCGCATGTCGTCGGTGTCGGGCTTGAAGGTGAGGCCGAGCACGGCCACGGTCTTGCCGCGCAGAGAGCCGCCGAGCGCCTGGCTCACTTTTCGCGCCATCGCCCGTTTGCGGTTCTCGTTGACCGCCAGCACGGATTCGACGATGCGCAAGGACACATCGTAGTCCTGCGCGATCTTGATCAGCGCCTTGGTGTCTTTCGGAAAGCACGAGCCGCCGAAGCCCGGACCGGCATGCAGGAATTTGGTGCCGATGCGGTTGTCCAGGCCAATGCCGCGGGCGACCTCCTGCACGTTGGCGCCGACCTTTTCGGAGAGGTCGGCGATCTCGTTGATGAAGGTGATCTTGGTCGCGAGGAACGCGTTGGCGGCGTATTTGATCATCTCGGCGGTGCGGCGTTCCGTGAACATCAGCGGCGCCTGGTTCAGCGACAGCGGCCGATAGATGTCGCTCATCACCTTGCGGCCGCGCTCGTCGGCGGTGCCGACGACGATGCGGTCGGGGAATTTGAAGTCGCGGATCGCCGCGCCCTCGCGCAGGAATTCGGGGTTCGAGGCGACGACGACGTCCGCCTTGGGATTGGTCTCGCGCATGATGCGCTCGACCTCGTCGCCGGTGCCGACCGGTACGGTCGACTTGGTCACGACGACGGTGAAGCCGGACAGCGATTGCGCGATCTCTTTCGCGGCGGCATAGACATAGGACAGATCGGCGTGGCCGTCACCGCGGCGCGACGGCGTGCCGACCGCGATGAAGACGGCATCGGCATCCGCGACCGGCTTGGACAAATCGGTGGTGAACTCCAGCCGCTTGGCCTTGACGTTGGTCGCGACCAGTTCCTCAAGCCCGGGCTCATAGATCGGGATCTCGCCGCGATGAAGAGCCGCGATCTTCTTCTCGTCCTTGTCGACGCAGATGACGTCGTGACCGAAATCCGCAAAGCAGGCCCCGGACACCAGTCCCACATAGCCCGTGCCGATCATAGCAATGCGCATGAAAAACCCTGTTTGGCTTGGTTAACGAAACCGCAATTCCTACGCGGTTTAGCATTTTACCGGGGTGAGGGAACAGCCCGCGTACAAAAAACGGCACAGCACTTGTACCGGTAAAGAAATCGTAAGCAGCAAGGCGGCAAACTGCCCCGCGTTCACGCAGATCCTGGCGGAACACGCCTCAAAAAGAGACACCATGGCACCATCAGGCACAATCGCCGCGAGCGGGGGACTCAAGGCCCCCGCGGCTGCGCGTGTCGATTGGGTCGATTACGCCAAGGGCATCTGCATCGTCATGGTCGTGATGATGCATTCGGTGCTGGGGGTCGAGCTTGCCGCCGGCGAGACCGGCTTCATGCATGTTTTGGTGGCCTTCGCAAAGCCGTTCCGGATGCCGGATTTCTTCCTGATTTCGGGTCTGTTCCTGCCACTGGTGGTCGACCGGGACTGGCGAACCTATCTCGACCGCAAGGTAGTGCATTTCGCCTATTTCTATGTCGTCTGGGTGACAATCCAGTTCGGCTTCAAGGCCCCCGCATTCGCAGCGGAAACGAGCTGGCGCGACGCCGGCTTGCTCTATCTGGAATCCTTCGTCGAGCCGTTCGGCACGCTGTGGTTCATCTATCTCCTGCCGATCTTCTTCGTCGTCACGAAACTGACACGGCGCATGCCGCCGCTGGCGATCTGGCTGGTCGCCGCCGCGCTGGAGACTGCGCGCATCTCGACCGGGTGGACCGCGATCGACGAGTTCTGCGCACGCTTCGTCTATTTCTATTCGGGCTATCTGTTCGCGCCCTACGTGTTCGCGCTGTCGGACCGCGCGCGCAATCATCCCGCATGGGCGCTGACAGCGCTCGCGACATGGGCGCTGGTCAATGCCGGCCTCGTTGCGCTCGGGGCCAGCGAATGGAAAATCGTATCGCTCGTGCTCGGCTTCGCCGGTGCCTGCGCCATCATCACGATGGGCACGCTGCTCGCGCGCGCGCAATGGCTGAATGTCTTCCGCTTCTGCGGCGAGCATTCGATCGTGATCTATCTCGCCTTCTTCCTGCCGATGGCGGCGACACGAACGCTGCTCTTGCGCACGGGCATCATTCCCGACATCGGTGCGGTGTCGCTGATCGTGACCATCGCCGGCGTGATCGGCTCGCTCGTAATCTGGCAGATCGCGCTGCGCCTTGGCGGCAACTTCCTGTTCGAGCGGCCCGATGCGTTCTGGATCGCGCCGAAGAAGGCGGGCGCGCGATTGCAGGCGGCGGAGTAATCCTGCCTCCAAATCGTCGTCCCGGCGAAGGCCGGGACCCATACCGCGTGATTAGTCGATAGATCGCGGTCTTCGTACTGCGGCACGATCGCTTAGCTGCCAGTCTTCGCCAAACTTCGCCCTGTGGTTATGGGTCCCGGCCCCCCGTGCGCAATTGCGCACTAGGCCGGGACGACATTTGAGTGTGGGCTCCGGCCAGATTTCCCACATCCAAGGCTGTCAAAGGCCGCAAAAATTCATACATTGCGGCCATGCCCAAGAGCTCCCCAAAGACCACCGCCCAAGCTGACACCAAGGCTGCCGCGCCCAAGGCCGCCGAAACCAAGCCCGCTGCCGCGACAGCTGCTGCCAAGCCCGTCGCCGCGAAGGCGGCCGGCAAGGGCGACCATGTCTTCCTGGTCGACGGTTCCGGCTACATCTTCCGCGCCTACCATGCGCTGCCGCCGATGAACCGCAAGTCCGACGGCTTGCAGGTCAATGCCGTGCTCGGCTTCTGCAACATGCTGTGGAAGCTTTTGCGCGAGATGCCCGAGGACAACCGGCCGACGCATCTGGCGATCATTTTCGACAAGTCGGAAATCACCTTCCGCAACAAGATCTATCCTGAGTACAAGGCGCACCGGGCGCCGGCGCCGGACGATCTGATCCCGCAATTTTCGCTGATCCGCGAAGCGGTACGCGCCTTCGACCTGCCTTGCCTGGAACAGGTCGGCTTCGAGGCCGACGATCTGATTGCGACCTATGTGCGGCAAGCGTGCGAGCGCGGCGCGAGCGCGACGATCGTGTCCTCCGACAAGGACCTGATGCAGCTCGTCACCGATTGCGTCACCATGTACGACACCATGAAGGACCGCCGCATCGGCATCCCCGAGGTGATCGAGAAGTTTGGCGTGCCGCCGGAGAAGGTGGTGGAAGTGCAGGCGCTGGCCGGCGATTCCACCGACAACGTTCCGGGCGTGCCCGGCATCGGCATCAAGACCGCGGCGCAGCTGATCGTCGAATATGGCGATCTCGAGCAATTGCTGTTCCGCGCCACCGAAATCAAGCAGCCGAAGCGGCGCGAGGCGCTGATCGAGAACGCCGAGAAGGCGCGCATCTCGCGGCAGCTCGTATTGCTGGACGACAAGGTCGACCTCGACGTCCCGTTGGACGATCTCGCCGTCCACGAACCCGATGCACGCAAGCTGATCGCGTTCCTGAAGGCGATGGAATTTTCCACGCTGACGCGCCGCGTCGCCGAGTTCTCGCAGATTGATCCGGCCAACGTCGATGCCGATCCAGGCTATTCCAGCGGCGCCAGCGTCTTCTCGCCGCTGCCGCCTTCGGACGTCGTGCCGGCCCCGGGAACCGGCGCGCCGGCGCAAGCGCCAGTGGGCCAGCGCAATGCATCGGCGAGCAAGGAGGACAAGGCCGCGAGCCCGAAGGGCGCGCCGATCTCTCTCGCCGCCGCGCGCGAAGAGGCTTTGCGCAAGCTCCCGGTCGACCGCAGCAAGTACCAGGTCATTAAGACGCTCGCGGAATTGAACGCGTTCGTCGCGCGCATCCACGATGCCGGCCATGTCGCGGTCGAGATCCGGGCAAACTCGATCAATCCGATGCAGGCCGATCTCTGCGGTATCGCGCTGGCGCTGGCGCCGAACGATGCGTGTTACGTGCCGCTGGCGCACAAGCAGTCCGGCGGCGGTGCTGGCCTGTTCGACGCCGGCCTCGCGCCCGATCAGGTCAGGCATGGCGAGGCGATCGAGGCGCTGCGGCCGGTGCTGGAATCGTCAGGCATTCTCAAGATCGGCTTTGACGTCAAATTCACCGCGGTGATGCTGGCGCAGCACGGCATCACATTGTGCAACACCGACGATGCGCAGCTGATCTCCTACGTGCTCGACGCCGGCCGCGGCTCTCATGCGCTGGAGCAGCTGTCCGAGCGCTGGTTCGGTCACGCCATGCTGAAGGAGAACGAGCTGCTCGGCAGTGGCAAGGGCAAGATCACGTTCGACCAGGTGCCGATCGACAAGGCCGCGGCGCTGTCGGCGGAAGGCGCCGACATCACCTTGCGCGTCTGGCGCGTGCTGAAGCCGCGCCTTGTCGCCGAGCACATGACCACGGTCTACGAGACGCTGGAACGCCCGCTGGTGTCGGTGCTCGCGCGCATGGAACGGCGCGGCATCTCGATCGACCGCCAGGTGCTGTCGCGTCTCTCCGGCGACTTCGCCCAGACCGCGGCGCGCGTCGAGGCCGAGATCCAGCAGATCGCGGGCGAGCCCGTCAATGTCGGCAGCCCGAAGCAGATCGGCGACATCCTGTTCGGCAAGATGGGACTGTCCGGCGGCACCAAGACCAAGACCGGCGCGTGGTCGACCACCGCTCAGGTGCTCGACGAGCTCGCCGAGCAGGGCCACGACCTTCCGAAGAAGATTCTGGAGTGGCGCCAGGTCTCCAAGCTGAAATCGACCTACACCGACGCGCTGCCGACCTACGTCAATCCCCAGACCCACCGCGTCCACACGACCTACGCGCTGGCCGCGACCACGACGGGCCGGCTGTCGTCGAACGAGCCGAATTTGCAGAACATCCCGGTGCGGACCGAGGATGGGCGCAAGATCCGGCGCGCCTTCATCGCAACGCCAGGGCACAAGCTGGTCTCCGCCGACTATTCGCAGATCGAGCTGCGGCTGCTCGCCGAGATCGCCGACATTCCCGTGCTGCAGCAGGCGTTCAAGGACGGCCTCGACATTCACGCCATGACGGCATCCGAAATGTTCGGCGTGCCGATCGAGGGCATGCCGAGCGAAATCCGCCGCCGCGCCAAGGCGATCAATTTCGGCATCATCTACGGCATTTCGGCATTCGGCCTCGCCAACCAGCTCGGCATCGCGCGCGAAGAGGCCTCCGCCTACATCAAGAAATACTTCGAGCGCTTTCCCGGCATCCGCGCCTACATGGACGAGACGCGCGACTTCTGCCGGAACCACGGCTATGTCACGACGCTGTTCGGACGGAAGATGTACTATCCCGACATCAAGGCTTCGAACGCCTCGGTGCGCGCCTTCAACGAGCGCGCCGCGATCAACGCCCGGCTCCAGGGCACCGCCGCCGACATCATCCGCCGCGCTATGACGCGGATGGAGGCTGCACTGGCCGAGAAGAAGCTCTCGGCGCAGATGCTGCTGCAGGTGCATGACGAACTGATCTTCGAGGTGCCGGATGCGGAGGTCGAGGCCACGCTCCCCGTCGTGCAGCACGTGATGCAGGACGCGCCGTTCCCGGCCGTGCTGCTTTCGGTGCCGCTGCATGTCGATGCACGCGCAGCGAACAATTGGGACGAGGCGCACTGATCGGACGGCGTCGTCCCTTCCAAACTTACGATGTCGTCCCGGCGCAGGCCGGGACCCATACTCCCAGGATCGAGTTGGGCGAAGGTTGCCAACTACAATCTCGCGTCAAACTTCTTCTTGAGGGTATGGGTCCCGGCCTTCGCCGGGACGACCTATAGAGAGAGACACGAATCGAATTGTCCTCCGAGCAATTGCGCGATGGCCCCACTGCGCCACGCATATTAGAACTATGCCGTCTCCCGCACCGGTTCAGCCATGCCCCACACCTCCGCCCTGCTCGGCTTCGCTCTCGTCTGCCTCGGCCTCGTGCTCACGCCCGGGCCGAACATGATCTACCTGATCTCGCGTTCGATCACGCAAGGCCCAGTGGCGGGCATCGTCTCGCTCGGCGGCGTGGCGCTCGGCTTCGTGTTCTACATGCTGTGCGCCGCATTCGGCATCACGGCGCTGCTGCTCGCCGTTCCCTTTGCCTATGACGCGCTGCGCTTTGCCGGCGCCGGTTATCTGTTGTGGCTGGCCTGGCAGGCGGTGAAGCCGGGCGGTCGCTCGCCGTTCCAGGTGAAGCAGCTTGCCATCGACAGCCCGCGCAAATTGTTCGCAATGGGGTTCGTCACCAATCTGCTCAACCCGAAGATCGCGATGCTTTATCTCGCGCTGCTGCCGCAGTTCATCGACCCCACCGCCGGCAGCGTGCTGGCCCAGTCCGTGGTGCTCGGCGCGATCCAGATCGCGATCAGCGTCAGCGTCAATGCCATGATCGCGCTCGCGGCCGGATCGATCGCGCTGTTTCTCGCAAGCCGGCCAAGCTGGATGCTGGTCCAGCGCTGGCTCATGGGCACGGTGCTGGCCGGGCTTGCGGTGCGGATGGCGGTCGAGGCGCGGAAGGTGTGAGGGCTTTTTCACCTCTCCCCGCCTGCGGGGAGAGGTCGGATCGCTCTTGCGATCCGGGTGAGGGGGTACAGGTCTCAGGGCCATCTCATCCACGGAGAGAGGCCCCTCACCCCAACCCTCTCAGCGCGAGCAAAGCTCGTCGCGACCCCGTAAGAACGGGGAGAGGGAGAAGATCAATCCAGCTTCGCCTCCATGCCCCGCTTCACCGCCGGGCGGGCCATCAGGGCCTCGTACCAGCGCTTGACGTGGGGGAAGTCGGCCAGGTCAACCTTGTGGCGAGGGTGACGCCAGGCCCAGCCCAGGATGGCAAAATCGGCAACCGAGAGCTCGCCGGCGACGAAATCGTGGGCCTCTAGCCGGCGGTCGAGCACGCCGTAGAGCCGTCGCGTCTCCGCCATGTAGCGCTTGAGGCCGTAGGCGCGGTCCTGCTCGTTCTCGAGCGCGATGAAATGGTGCACCTGGCCCGGCATCGGCCCGAAGCCGCCCATCTGCCACATCAGCCATTCATAGACGGGGATGCGGCCCGAAAGCGATTTCGGCAGGAATTTGCCGGTCTTTTCGCCGAGATACAGCAGGATCGCCCCCGACTCGAAGATGCTGACCGGCTTGCCGTCCGGGCCATCCGGGTCGAGGATCGCGGGAATCTTGTTGTTGGGCGAGAGCTTCAGGAACCCCGGCGCCATCTGTTCGCCCTTGCTGATATTCACCGGGATCACCTTGTAGGGCAGCCCCATTTCCTCCAGCGCAACCGAGATCTTGCGGCCGTTCGGCGTGTTCCAGGTGTGCAGCTCGATGGTCATTTGTCGTGTGTCCTTCCCGGGGATATCCAGCATCCACCTACTCCAGAAGGTTGCACCCCCACAACCGGCGGGCCGGGATGGCCGATCCCTGTTGACGGGGGAAGCCCCCTCTGGAATGTCGGGGCCGTCGCGGATAAATTCCGCCACTTCCAAAAACGCTCCCGAGGGCCCGCCGTGTCTAAATCAGCCTCCCGCGCCCGCCTGTTCGAGATCATCCGCCGGCGCTCTTTCGGCCGCGGCGAGGTGACGCTCGCGTCGGGTCGCAAGAGCGACTTCTACTTCAACCTCAAGCCGACCATGCTCGACCCGGAGGGTGCGACGCTGCTCGCCGAGCTGACTTATGAGGCGCTGAAGGACGACCAGCTCGATTTCATCGGCGGGCTCGAGATGGGCGCGGTGCCGCTGGCCGGCGCGCTGGCGCAGATCTCCTGGATCAAGGGCCATCCCATCGCGGCCTTCTTCGTGCGCAAGAAGCCGAAGGAGCATGGCGCGAAGCTCGCGATCGAGGGGCTGCCCAGGGGCGAGACGCTGGAGGGCAAGCGCGTCGTGATCGTCGAGGATGTCACCACCACCGGCGGCTCGGCGATGAAGGCGGTGGAAGCGGTGCGCGAGACCGGCGCGGAGGTAGTGCTGGTGCTGACCATGGTCGACCGCGAGGAAGGCGCCGACGACACCTTTGGCGCGGCCGGCCTGCCCTTCCGCTCGCTGTACAAGGCGTCGGAGTTCTTGAAGGCTTGAGCGGCTAAACTTTCTCCGCCGTCGTGCCCGGGCCTGACCCGGGCATCCACGCCTTTGCCGCACCAGAGATCGTGGATGGCCGGGACAAGCCCGGCCATGACGACGTCCCCCCATTCGGCGACACCGCTCCCCCTCAACCGCTCATTTACCATCCCGCCTTATGGTGAATCATGTGCTGAGACTTGAGGGTCCCGGCCGGTTGGGTAGCGTCGGGTGGAGTAAGCGTTTGCGTACAGTCATGTCCCATGCGCGCCGGAATCGCGCGATGCTCGTCGCCGCCACACTGGCAGCACCGCTGCTTGCGGCCCCCGCCCCGGTTTCGGCCGAAGGCCTGTTCGATTTCTTCTTCGGTGGAATGCAGCAGCAGCAGCGGCCGCAGCGTGAGGTGCCGCAGCAGGCGAGTTCCTACGCCGATCCCTTCACCGGCCAGCAGAATGCCGCAAGCCCGCAATACGTGCCGCCGACACGTTCGGCCGCGGCCGGCGGCTCGGGACCGGCGTTCTGCGTCCGCAGCTGCGACGGCAAATATTTTCCGCTGATGCGCGGTCTCACCTCGCCCGCGCAGATGTGTCAGGCCTTCTGTCCTGCGAGCGCCACCAAGATCTACTTCGGCTCCTCGATCGACGGCGCCGCGTCGCAGACCGGCGAGCGCTACGCCGATAGCGAGAACGCGTTCGCCTATCGCAAGGCGCTGCGCGCCGACTGCACCTGCAACGGCCGCGAGCCGGTCGGCCTCGCGCCGGTCGATCTGGCGCTGGATTCGTCGCTAAAACCCGGCGACGTGATCGCCACCAGCGACGGTCTGGTTGCCTATACCGGCATCCGCGTCGGCAACGACCAGGCCGCGGACTTCACCCCGGTCGCCTCTTATCCCGGTCTCACCGCGCAGGTCCGCGCGCGGCTCGGCGAGATGAAGGTGGCGCCGGTGCGCGCCGATACGGTGGCGGCGGATGGCCCCGCCGCGGAGATCGTACGCGAGACGCTGCCTGATGTGACGGTGCCGAAGACGCAGAAGCCTGCGAAGCGGGCGGGGCTGGACTAGCGCGGTCGTCTATAGCCAAGCCGTCATTGCGAGCGAAGCGAAGCAATCCAGTCTGCCTCCGTGGAGGTACTCTGGATTGCTTCGTCGCAAGAGCTCCTCGCAATGACGGAGGATGGTGGATCACCGTCCGATGATCACGCCGATCACGTTCGGCGCCGCCAGATATTTCTCCTCAATCGCCGCGCGTGCGGCGGCGCGGTTGTCTGCCGTGAGCAGGCCGCGCTTCTCGGCCAGGATCATCCAGCAAAAACCCCACCAGTCGGTGAGCATGCCCTGATCGTCGACGAGGTCATAACCCTGCTCGGCGGCGAAGATGCGCGCATGCGCTTCGTCCAGCGTGTCGAGGAACAGATGGTCCTCGGCCGAGAACAGATCGTCGCTGACGTCGTCGATGGTGTAGCCCCAGATCGACTGGCACACCGCGTTGAACTCGCGGTCGAACTGGTCGTCGTCGACCGCGTAGCGCCGCGCCGCCTGATGCAGCCGCGACAGCGAGCGCGCGAAATCGGCGATCCTGGTGAGGGCAAACTGGTCGAAGGCAATGGTGGACATGTAGTCCTCGCGAGGTCTGGCGGACGCTAGATATTGTGTCGGCAATGCGCCGAATCACAATGATATATCAAAGACTTGCTAAGGTGTTCTTAATTTGTTCTGATGCTTGTCGCGATTGTTGAAGAGCGTCGTCCTGGCGAAAGCCAGGACCCATTACCCCGGTCAGCGTTGCCCTTGCGAGCTGAGGCCATGAGCGCAAGCAGCTACTACGTCTACATCCTGGCGAGCCGCCATCACGGGACAATTTATATCGGCGTCACCAACGACATCCGCGCACGGCTTGAATTACACCGCTCGGGTCGGGATTCGAAGTTCGTGCAACAGTACAAGATATTCCGCCTCGTTCACGTTGAAGCATTCGCGACTCCCCAGGAGGCTATCGCGCGCGAGAAGCAATTGAAGTTCTGGAAGCGGGACTGGAACATCAAGCTGATCGAGGAGGAGAATCCCGACTGGAATGACCGGTCGGGCCTTCTCTGACAGTCGGGGTAATGGGTCCTGGCTTTCGCCGGGACGACACCTTCTTCGTTGCACCAGTCATGCTCAATTCATCGCCGACATCAACTTGTCCCCACACGCGCTTGCATAAAACTTGCCGCCGCATTGGCGCTTGATGGCGGCGCAGCGGGCGGCGGGGGATGCGTTTTGCGGGAGCGTGACCGCGCAGCTCAGGCCGTCGGCGCTGCGGCCCAGCTTGCCGGCGGCGAAGGCAGCGCTGGACGCGGTGATGCAGACGACGAGGAAGGTGGCCGCGGCGATTTCGATCAGCCGTCGCATCAGAGGTCTCATCAGAGAGTTCATCAGAGCTTTCATGGGCGTCTCCTCCACACTGATGGCTGAATTGGCCGCCATTCTAGCACCAAATCCGCGTTTCCCCGTATGCGTCCGGGTTCCCAAATCGGCCCGTTCCTTGCATAATTTTACGCCAGCGCAGTGCACGGTCGCACCAGCGACGGTTCCGGTGCACGGGCAAGATGCGTAGGGTCAGTAGTGTTCTCGCGACCAGGAAGTGACGACTTTGCAAGATTCATCGTTCCAGCCCAATTTCTCCGCCCCCAACCAGCCCATCGACGAACTCGCGCTGGCTGAGATCAAGGGCGCGATCCTGGCGAAGCTGCGCCTTGCCATCGGCAAGGATGCGGGCATGGCGACCAAGCACGACTGGTATCAGGCCGCGGCGCTGGCGCTGCGCGACCGTATCGTGCATCGCTGGCTCACGGCCGAGAAGCACAGCTACGATGCGGGGCGCAAGCGCGTCTATTATCTCTCGCTCGAATTCCTGATCGGCCGCCTCTTCAGCGACGCGCTGAACAATATGGGGCTGCTGAAGATTTTCGAGGTCGCGCTCGGCGATCTCGGCGTCTCCTTGCCTGAGCTGCGCAAATGCGAGCCGGATGCGGCGCTCGGCAACGGCGGTCTCGGCCGCCTCGCCGCCTGCTTCATGGAAAGCATGGCGACGCTGTCGATCCCCGCGATCGGCTACGGCATCCGTTATGATTACGGCTTGTTCCGTCAGATCATCAATCAGGGCTGGCAGCAGGAATATCCGGACGAATGGCTCGGCTTCGGCAATCCCTGGGAATTGCAGCGGCCCGAAGTGATCTATGACATTCGCTTCGGCGGCGGTGTCGAGCATGTCGAAGACAAGGGCCGCGATCGCGCGATCTGGCATCCGTCCGAGACCGTGCAGGCGATGGCCTATGACACGCCGATCGTCGGCTGGCGCGGCCAGCACGTCAACGCGCTGCGGCTGTGGTCGGCACGCTCGCCCGATCCGTTGAAGCTCGACGCCTTCAACACCGGCGATTATGTCAGCGCCAGCGCCGAGCAGTCGCGCGCGGAAGCGATCTGCAAATTCCTCTACCCGAACGACGAGAGCCCGGCGGGCCGCGAGTTGCGCCTGCGCCAGGAATATTTCTTCGTCTCGGCCTCGCTGCAGGACCTGATCAAGCGGCATCTTGCATCCGACGGCCAGCTCCGCAGCCTGTCGAGCAAGGTCGCGGTGCAGCTCAACGACACCCATCCGAGCCTGGCCGTCACCGAGCTGATGCGGATCCTGATCGACGATCACAATTTCCGCTGGGACGAGGCCTGGAAGATCACGGTCGCCACGCTGTCCTACACCAACCACACCCTGCTGCCCGAGGCGCTGGAGACCTGGCCGGTCGAGCTGTTCGAACGGTTGCTGCCGCGGCATCTCGAGATCATCTACCGCATCAACGTGCAGCACCTCGCGCTCGCGGAGGCGCGCGCCCCCGGCGATATCGACTTCCGCGCCTCGGTCTCGCTGATCGACGAGCGGAGCGGGCGGCGCGTGCGCATGGGCCAGCTCGCCTTCGTCGGCTCGCACCGCATCAACGGCGTCTCCGCGATGCATTCGGACCTGATGCGCGAGACCGTGTTCCACGATCTCAATCATCTCTATCCCGGCCGCATCACCAACAAGACCAACGGCATCACCTTCCGCCGCTGGCTGATGCTGGCGAACCCGAAACTGACCGATCTGTTGCGCGAGACCTGCGGCGATGCCGTGCTCGATGATCCGACGCAGCTCAGCCTGATCGAGGCCCGCGCCAGCGACGTCGAATTCCAGAAGAGGTTCCGCGCCGTCAAGCTTCACAACAAGACGGCGCTGGCGCGCCTGATCGGCGAGCGGCTCGGCATCAAGGTCGATCCGAGCGCGCTGTTCGACGTGCAGATCAAGCGCATCCACGAATACAAGCGCCAGCTTCTCAACGTCATCGAGACCGTCGCGCTGTACCAGGCGATCAAGGACGATCCCAACGGCAATTGGGTGCCGCGGGTGAAGATCTTTGCGGGCAAGGCGGCGGCGAGCTACCGCTACGCCAAGCTGATCATCAAGCTGATCAACGACGTCGCGGAAGTCGTCAACAACGATCCCGCGATCGGCGGCAAGCTCAAGGTCGTCTTCCTGCCCGACTACAATGTCAGCCTCGCCGAGGTGATCATTCCCGCGGCCGACCTCTCCGAGCAGATCTCGACGGCCGGCATGGAAGCCTCCGGCACCGGCAACATGAAGCTGTCGCTGAACGGCGCCCTCACGATCGGCACGCTCGACGGCGCCAACATCGAGATCCGCGACCATGTCGGCGCGGAGAACATCGCGATCTTCGGCATGGAAGCCGGCGACGTGATGATCCGGCGCAAGCAGGGGCTGGACGCTTCCGACGTGATCCGCAATTCGCCGAAGCTCCAGCGCGCCATCAACGCGATCGGCACCGGCGAGTTCTCGCCCGGCGATCCCGGCCGCTTCGAATCCATCGCGCACGCGCTGCGCTATCTCGACCATTATATGGTCAGCGCCGACTTCGATTCCTATTACGAGGCGCAGCGCAGCGTCGATGCGCGCTGGCAGGTGGCGCCGGCCTGGACCCGCGCCTCGATCCTCAACGTCGCGCGCATGGCATGGTTCTCTTCCGACCGCACCATCCGCGAATACGCCGAGGAGATCTGGAACGTGCCGGTCAACCCGACCACGCCGCTGCTGCCGACCTTGCGCGACATCGCTGGCTGAATTTCCGCGACGTGAAATCGGTTACTCACGAGGTAATTGCACAAGCCGGCGGCGGACGTGATATGACGTCCGTCATTGAACGCCGGACCAAACAATGCACGCCAAGCTCCCGCACCCTTTCGACGATGCCACCCGCGTCACCGCCGGCGACTCCAGCTGGCAGGGGCACACCAGCGACGACTATTGGGCCTTTGTCGGCCCGTTCGGCGGCTTCACGGCCGCGACTATCCTGCGTGCGCTGATCGAGCATCCGGAACGTGCCGGCGACCCGCTGGCGCTCACCGTGAATTACTGCGCGCCGATCGCGAAGGGGCCGTTCGATCTGGATTTGCGACTGGTGAAGGCTAACCGCTCCAGCCAGCACTGGAGCGTCGAACTGTCGCAAGGCGGCGGCGAGGTCGCAACGCTCGCCACCGCCGTATTCGCCGAACGCCGGCCGTCCTGGGAGCACAGGGTGGCGCAATATCCGGATGCAAAGCCGTTCGAAGAGACGATGCCGTTCCCGAAGATCGCGGCGTCCTGGGCCAACCAGTACGAATTCCGCTTCGTCGAGGGCGAGATGCGGATCGGGCCGCCCAAGTCGGAGCTCGCCAGCACTTACTCAAAGCTCTGGATCAGCGATCGCGAACCGCGCAAGCTCGACATGCCGTCGCTGATGTCGATGTCGGACGCCTTCTTCGGCCGCATCTTCCATGCGCGGCGCGAGCTGGTGCCGTTCGGCACGGTGTCGCTGACGACGTATTTCCACACCGACAGCGAAGAGCTCGCGGTCGAGGGCATCACGCGCGTGCTGGCGACGGCCGATTCGAAGATCATGCACAAGAGCTACGCCGACCAGAACGCCGAGCTGTGGTCGCCGAACGGAAGGTTGCTCGCGACGACGACGCAGATCGCGTATTTCAAGGCTTAGCTGCTCCCGCAAGTTCGTCATTGCGAGCGCAGCGAAGCAATCCAGACTGTTTCCGCGGAGGGATTCTGGATTGCTTCGCTGCGCTCGCAATGACGGTGGAGAGACATCTCGAAAAGCAAAAGGGCGGCCTCGCGGCCGCCCTTTCGAATTTCAAACGACGCAAGCTTACTCCGCCGCGAGCTTCACGTCCGGTGCAGCGGCGCGGACCTCGGCGTCGACCTGGGCTTCGAACTTGGCAAAGTTCTTCTGGAACATGCCGACCAGCGCGCGGGCGGTCTTGTCGAACTCGTCCTTGTCCTTCCAGGTGTTGACCGGGTTGAGGATCTCGCTCGGCACGCCTGGCAGTGCGGTCGGGACCGCGAAGCCGAAATATTTGTCGGTGCGGAATTCGACGTTGCGAAGCGAGCCGTCGAGCGCAGCGGTCAGCAGCGCGCGCGTCACCTTGATCGGCATGCGCGAGCCGGTACCGTACTTCCCGCCGGTCCAGCCGGTGTTGACCAACCAGCAGTCGACATTGTGCTGGGCGATCAGGTCGCGCAGCATGTTGCCGTAGACGGAGGGATCGAGCGGCAGGAAGGGCGAGCCGAAGCAGGTCGAGAATTCCGGCTGCGGCTCATTGCCGAGACCACGCTCGGTGCCCGCGACCTTGGCGGTGTAGCCCGAGAGGAAGTGATACATCGCCTGCGCCGGCGAGAGCTTGGCAATCGGCGGCAGCACGCCGAAGGCGTCGGCGGCGAGCATCACCACGTTCTTGGGCTGCGGGGCGCGGCCGGTGCGCGAGGCGTTCGGGATGAATTCGAGCGGATAGGCCGAGCGCGTGTTCTCGGTCTTGGAGCCGTCGTCGAAATCGACCACGCGGGTGTCTTCGTCGAGCACGCAATTCTCGAGCACCGCGCCGAAGCGCGTCGAGGCGGCGTAGATCTCGGGCTCGGCTTCCTGCGACAGCTTGATGCACTTGGCGTAGCAGCCGCCTTCGAAGTTAAAGACGCCGTTCGGGCCCCAGCCGTGCTCGTCATCGCCGATCAGCGTGCGGTTCGGATCGGCTGACAGCGTGGTCTTGCCGGTGCCGGACAGGCCGAAGAAGATCGCGGCATCACCCTTGGCGCCGACATTGGCCGAGCAATGCATCGGCATCACGCCGCGCTCGGGCAGATAGTAGTTCAGCGTGGTGAAGACCGACTTCTTCATCTCGCCGGCATAGTAGGAGCCGGCGATCAGCACGATCTTGCGGGCGAAATCGATCGCGACGACGTTCTCCGACTTGCAGCCATGGCGCTTTGGATCGGCGCGGAAGCTCGGCATGTCGATGATCGTGAGCTCCGGCGTGAAGCTCGACAACTCGATCGCCTCGGGACGGATCAGCAGCGTGCGGATGAATAGCGAGTGCCACGCGAGCTCGGTGAAGACGCGGGTCTTGATGCGATATGCCGGATCGGCGCCGCCATAGAGGTCCTGCGCGAACAGCGACTTGCCTTCGGCGTGCTTGAGGAAGTCCTGGTAGAGCGTCTCGAACTGCTCTGCGGTGATCGACTGGTTGCCGGCCCACCACATCTTCTTGTCGGTGGTGGCGTCACGCACCGTGAATTTGTCCTTGGGGCTGCGGCCGGTGAACTCGCCGGTGTCGGCGCAGAGCGCGCCATCAGCCGACAGCACCGCCTCGCCGGCGGAGAGCGAGTATTGATAGAGTTGCGGCGCACCGAGGTTCCAGTGAACCTGCTTGAGATTCTTTAAGCCGAATTTGTCGGCGCCGAAGGCACCGTTGCGCACGCCCGTCTCTTGCACGAAAAATCCTCCTAGAACCCACTCAGCGCGATCATGCTTGGCGCCGCCGCGGTCACCGTGATTACAGGCCGTCCGGCCTCGGTTGGAACGACCTAATACTGATGAACGCTGGCGTTGCCAAGCTGATCCCTTAGGATTTGGTTTATTCAAGGACCGCGCCAAACGTCGCGCATGTCAGCTCTGAGCAGGCGCATCAAAAAATCAACAATGATCGCGCAACCAAATAGGCGTTTCGGCGTTTCCCGAGGTTATTGCGACGCACAACGCCGCAGTCTCGATGAAATTTCCAAGCCCACCCTATCTTACCGCGCCTTCGCCGATGAGCGCGAACGGCCCCCACATTGCAGGATAGGCGTTGCGCGGTGACGAGGTGTCGTCAACATAGGTTAACATTGCGCGGCGCAAGGCTTCGGCACGCCCTATTTTTGGTTCGTTTTTGAGCAGCTCGAAAGTCATCGTGGTCAGACGGGTGGCAGCTTCCGAATCCACGGCCCAGTGCGAGACCAGCAGCGCGCGCGCGCCGGCGTAGAAGAACGAGCGCGCCAGTCCGGACAGGGCCTCGGCGCCCGGCTTGTCACCCGCGATGGTGTTGCAGGCCGACAGCACAACCCAATCCGCATTGAGCTTGAGCTGAGCGACTTCACTCGCGGTGAGCAGACCGTCGTCGAGCTCCGTGGGCTGATCGGGAATGGAGAGTGCGAGCGAGGGCTCACCCAGTCCCTTGATGTCGCCGGCAACGAGGCCGTGGGTCGCAAAGTAGATGATGCCGTATTGAGCAAGCGCTGCACGCTTGAGTGTCGTCTCGCTGGCGTCGCGGCCCAGATGAATATCGGCCTCGGCAGCCCCGACATCCCTGGCCACCGCGTTCAACTCATCGGCGGTATCGGGCAGTTGCGGCAGCGCCTGCGCAAGCCGCGCGCGATCGACGCCGGCACCGCGCCAGAAATCACTATAGGCGATGGTCGCGATGCTGCGCGCGGCGACCTTACCGTTCGCGGCGCGCCGCTCGGCGGGCGCTTCCAGTGCAGGATTGAACACGGGATCGCCGAAGCCGGTCATCGGCTTCACGCTTTGATCCCGACGCGCGAAGGCGCGCAGCGATTTCAGACTGACCACCGACGGCAGCACCGAGACAGCCTGGCGCCGCAGCAGCCAGGCGGCGCCGCGGTAGCCATCGAGCGTGTCCGGGATCGCAGCCTGCGGCTTCTCGGTGACGAGCAGATGAAACGGCAATGCGGTCAGCGCAGCCGACGGCACCACCAGCAGGCTGCGCTTGTCCTTTGTCAACGCCTCGACCGGACCGAGCAGCGCGACATGGAGCTCGTTGGCGAGCGCGAGATCGAACAATCCGGATTTGCCGGAGGCATCTCGCGCTTTGCCGACGTCGAGTCCCTTGCGGAATGCCGTCACCTTCTGCGTCAGCGCATCCGCGCCGAGTGGAATCGCCTTCCAGTCGACGCCCTCGCGCGCGATCGCGACGACATAGCTCTGCCTGTCGACGACGGAGTAGAGCACCATCGCCTCGTCGGCCGACAGCAGCGACTGGATGTCCTTTGCCGTCAACGGCAGGGGATTCGAGAGCGACGCGTAGTCGGGAAACTCGACCGTGAGCGTCTTCTGCAAGCCCGTACGCTCGTTGGCAATCGCTGCAATCCGCGCGCGGCTGCGCTGCTCGGTCGCGAGATCGCGCTGCGCGGATTGCTTCGACACCGCGGTGACGATCGCCTTGTCGAGTGCCTCGGACTCAGCCGCGAGATCCTGGTCCCGGCGCACCAGCTCGGCGAGGCGGTCGCTGCCGGCGGCAAGCCGGACCGCGAGCTTGTTCACGGCGGACGCGGCGGAGGATTGCGTGCCGCGTTGGATCGCGGCGAGGGCCTCATCCAGCGCCTTGTCGCCGGGCAGCAGATCTTGCTGGCGCGCAGCGAACAAGACCGGCAACACGACGCGCAACTGGGCGCGATCGCCCCGAAGCGTCTTTTCCGCGAACGGCAATGCGTCCGCGGTGCGCCCGGCCACGTAGAGGAAATAAGCCAGATTGCTGGTCGAGGTCATGACGTCAGGATGATCAGGCCCAAGCGCGCGTTCGCGGATGAGCAGCGCGCGGCGATAGAGCGGCTCGGCGTCGCCGTAGCGCTGCTGGTGCTCGTAGAGGCCGGCGAGATTGTTCAGCGAGCGGGCAACGTCGGGATGATCCGGTCCCAGCACCTTCTGGCGGATCGCGAGCGAGCGCTTGATCGGCGCTTCCGCGTCGGCATCGCGGTTGAGATCGCGATAGACCTGGCCGAGATTGTTCAGGACCGTGGCCACCGCCGGATGCTCGGAGCCGCCAGCCTTCTGATAGATCGCGAGCGCCCGCTGAAACAACGGTTCGGCGTCGGCATAGTGCTGCTGCTTCACATAGAGCGTGGCGAGATTATTGAGCGACTGGCCGACATCGGGATGCTCGCGCGACAATCCCTTCTCGCGAACGGCGAGCGCGCGCCTGAATAGAGGTTCGGCCTCGGCAAAGCGGCTCTGCCGTTGGTAGAGCGCGGCGAGATTACTCAGTTCGGCTCCAAGCAGCGGGGTTTCGAGACCGAGCGACTTTTCCATCAGCATGATGGCGCGCTTGTAGAGCGGCTCCGCCAGATCGTCGTGGCCCTGACCGGCATGAACCTGGCCGAGGTTGTTCAGCGCGGCGGCGAGTTCGCGACCTGTGTCGCTCTTCTCCAGGTTCGCGACCATGCCTTGCGCCAAAGGCAGTGCTTCCGAATATCTGCCGGCGCTCATGAGGGTGTTGATTCGCGCGCTCTCCGCGGCGAGACCTTTTTGGGCAGGGCTTGTCTGGCCAAGGCTGGGCGCGACAAGCGATGCGGTGATCGCGAGCGTCAAACCTGCAACCAGCGTCAGTTTATTCCATTCTGCCATGACGCTCTCGCCGCCGCCTTCAGACCGATAACGAACTTGGGTCGCGGCGATGGGCAGCAGCGTTCAATCTGTTGCGCTCTCGTCCATCCTGGTGCGCGCTTCGCCGGCGAGGCGAACCAGCATCTTGCGCAGCGCGGTGCCATCAGTAACCCGCTCCGGGAAGTCCAGCCGGAAGGCGGTCTGGCCGTCCTGCATGTCCAAGCCCTCCGGATCGCAGCCGGTGCAGCGCCAGTCGCCCGCGGCAGCGCCCAGCAGTTTTGTTGCATAGAGGCTCATGGCCTCGCGGTGGTCGGCATTCATGTGCTCCACCGCCCCCTCCTCCGCCGCCAGCAAGTCCTCGGCCCCCGTGAGGTCCGTGAGGAATTGCTCCGGCTCGAGGTCGACGATCCGACCGAAGCCGGCGACCAGATGAGTTCCCGTGGGCCGAATCCGGAAGAAGGAGAAATCCTTAAAGGAAACAAAGGCCTCCGCTGAGGGATGGGCATTGAGATACCGTCGCCGGAGCAGGTCCTTGTCCGCGTCGGCCGGCTCAGCATGGCCGGACAGCATGATCCGGGCGCCTTCCAACGGATCGCCCGCCGCCCGCTCGTCCAGCATCAGGGACACCCGGCTGTCGGCCAGGATGTTCCTGGTGTGCACGGCCAATCCCGAGATCAGCAGGATCGGAGAGCCATCCGGATGGCTGGCCAGATTGACCAGGGAGCAATAGGGATCGCCGCTGCCGGTCATCAGTGTCGCCAGAGCCCCCTGCCGTGACCGCCGCAGCAGCGATTTGGCGAGCTTTCCGGGGTCGAAATCGGGGGTCGGTTGCATCGGCTTTCTCGGGTCAGGTGGTTGCATGGAGGGCCTTTTTTCGGGTAAACCGGGGCCCGGTTATGGGTCGAGATGCGGCGAATCTGCCGTGTTTCGTGGAACTTGGTCACACTTCAGCCTAGCTTGCATTGCTCGGTGACAAGGTTCGAATGCCAACATCGGCACCCATGTATGCGGCGCATCAGTGGATTGCTCGCCGTTTTCAAGCCACGACCCAAACGGAAAGCAGAAAGCAGAGGCTCATGCCCACAATCGCTTTGGTCGACGACGACCGCAACATTCTCACATCCGTCTCGATCGCGCTGGAGGCCGAAGGCTATCGCATCATGACCTACACCGACGGCGCCTCCGCGCTCGACGGTTTCCGCACCACCCAGCCCGATCTTGCCATCCTCGACATCAAGATGCCGCGCATGGACGGCATGGAGACGTTGCGCCGGCTGCGGCAGAAATCCGACCTGCCGGTGATCTTCCTGACCTCCAAGGACGAAGAGATCGACGAGCTGTTCGGCCTCAAGATGGGCGCCGACGACTTCATCCGCAAACCGTTCTCGCAGCGCCTGCTGGTCGAGCGCGTCAAGGCGGTGCTGCGCCGTTCGGCGCCGAAGGACCCGACCGTCACGCCGAAGGAGAACGACGCCAAGGCGCTCGACCGCGGCCTGCTGCGTATGGATCCTGAACGGCACACCTGCACCTGGAAGAACGAGCCGGTGACCCTGACCGTCACCGAATTCCTGATCCTGCAGGCGCTCGCGACCCGGCCCGGCGTGGTGAAGAGCCGCAACGCGCTGATGGACGCCGCCTATGACGACCAAGTCTATGTCGACGACCGCACCATCGACAGCCACATCAAGCGGCTGCGCAAGAAGTTCAAGGTGGTCGACAACGAGTTCGAGATGATCGAGACGCTCTACGGCGTCGGCTACCGCTTCAAGGAAGCCTGAGGCGCACGCGCCTCCACGAAAGACCGAGAGCATCGCCGGTTCTGATTCCATCGGCACCGGGATGGCTCTAGGATGCGGGGACCTTCGCACGAGCTGTCCTAACGCGGGCGTGAGCATTGCTTGACCGAACGCAGCCTGACGAGAACCAGAACGCCGAGGACCTCACCGCCCACGGCGCTCCGGATCAATTGGCCGAGGACAAGCCGGCCGTGCGGGGCTGGCGTCCGCTGAACTGGCTGAAGCGCGCCGGGCAATTCTTCTTCGCGCTGTCTTTCTCGAGCCTGACCCGCCGTATCGTCTCGCTCAACCTCGCCGGCCTCGTCGCGCTGGTCGCGAGCATCCTCTATCTCTCGCAATTCCGCGCTGGCCTGATCGACGCGCGCGCGCAGAGCCTGCTGGTGCAGGCGGAGATCATCGCCGGCGCCATCGCAGCCTCCGCGACGGTGCAGACCAACGCCATCACCATCGACCCCGACCGGTTGCTCGACCTCAAGCCGGGGGAGACCTATGGCGGCTCGGACGAGTATTCCCCGCTGGATTTTCCGATCAATCCGGAGCGCGTGGCGCCGGTGCTGCGCACGCTGATCTCGCCGACCAAGACGCGCGCCCGCATCTACGACCCGAACGGCAGCCTGCTGGTCGACAGCCGCAGCCTCGATACCGTGGTGCGCTTCCCCCTGCCGTCCGTCGCCGCCGAGAAGCCGGGCATGGTCGAACGCGGTATGGTCGCGGTCCGCACCTGGCTCAATCGCGGCGACCTGCCGCTCTATCGCGAGCTCGGACCCGAGAACGGCAATGGCTATGCGGAGGTCGGCGACGCGCTCCAGGGCCAGAAGCGCTCGATGGTGCGGGTCAATGCGCGCGGCGAGGTGATCGTCTCGGTCGCGGTCCCCGTGCTGCGCTCGCGCGCCATCCACGGCGCGCTGATGCTGTCGACGCAGGGCGACGACATCGACCAGATGGTTACCGCCGAACGCCTCGCCATCCTCAAGGTGGGCGGCGTCGCCGCCGCGGTCATGATCATGCTGTCGCTGCTGCTTGCCAGCACGATCGCAGGTCCGGTCCGCCGGCTCGCAGACAGCGCCGAGCTGATCCGCCGCCGCATCAGGACCCGGGTCGAGATTCCCGACTTCACCCGTCGTCGCGACGAGATCGGCCATCTCTCCGGTGCGCTGCGCGACATGACCAGTGCACTCTACAGCCGCATCGAAGCGATCGAGATGTTCGCCGCCGACGTCGCCCACGAATTGAAGAACCCGTTGACCTCTTTGCGCTCCGCGGTCGAAACGTTGCCGCTGGCGCGCAACGAGAACAGCCGCGCGCGGCTGCTCGAGGTGATCGAGCATGACGTCAAGCGGCTCGACCGGCTGATCTCCGACATCTCCGACGCCAGCCGCCTCGATGCCGAACTGCAGCGCCAGGATGCGATCCCGGTCGATCTGCGCCGCCTGCTGACGACGCTCGTCTCCGTTGCCAATGAAACCAAGCTCGGCCATGACGTCGCGGTCGAAATGCGTTTCGAGGGCCGCGGCCCGACCGACAATTTCGCCGTGACGGGCCACGATTCGCGGCTCGGACAGATCGTCTCCAACCTGCTCTCGAACGCACAGTCCTTCTCCGAGCCCGGCAACAAGGTGCGCCTCACCTGCCGCCGCGTGCGCGGCGAGATCGAGATCGTGGTCGACGACGACGGCCCCGGAATCCGCGACGACGCGCTGGAGCGCATCTTCGAGCGCTTCTACACCGACCGCCCTCATCAGGGCTTTGGTCAGAACTCCGGCCTCGGCCTGTCGATCTCCAAGCAGATCGTCGACGCGCATGGCGGACGCATCTGGGCGGAGAACCGTCCCGGCCCGGCGGACGAGGACGGAGCGCCTGTTGTTGTCGGCGCGCGCTTCGTGGTGAGGCTGCCGGCGCTATGAGCCAAGGCAGCTCGGACGAAGGCGGCCCCAGCATTCACGCCTCGGCGGTCAAGGTTGGAGATCTGGCGGTGCTGATCCGCGGGCCCTCGGGCTCCGGCAAGTCGCGCCTTGCCTTCGATTTGATCATGGCGGGGCGTAGCGGCGTGCTCGAAAGGGCCGTTCTGGTCGGTGATGACCGTGTCCATCTGGCGACACTCGGCTGCGAAATTGAGGTCCGCCCCGCCCCGGTCCTGGCCGGCCTGATCGAGATCCGGGGGCTCGGAATCCGCCGCTGCGACTTTGTGGAGCATGCGACCGTCGGCCTCGTGGTCGATCTGGACGCCGCGGATGCGGAGCGGCTGCCGCCGGCCGAATCCCTGAAAACAGTCATTTTAGGTGTCGAAATACCGCGAATCCCCATAGGCCGCGACTATTCGCCCCTCTCTCTGGTTGTTGCGGCCTTGACCACTACCAAGAGTTCATCTTCGGTTAACCCTTCAGGCGATTGTTTGAAGGGAAATGGTAACCATATGAACCCCACACTCGCGACCGAATAGACCGGCGCAGCTCCCCTTATCCATCCGTCTAGATTCAGGGAGATACGCAACATCCCCTCTTGCGCGGGGGCTCTGGATGGTCAAAGTGGCGCGTTCGTGCGGTGCACCAAAAGCGCCCGCGAGGAGTTTTCCGATGATTGGTCTAGTACTTGTGACCCACGGGCGCCTTGCCGACGAATTCAAGGCAGCGCTTGAACATGTCATGGGCCCACAAAAGCAAATCGAAGCAATCACGATCGGCGCCGAAGATGATTCCGATCTCTGTCGAAGCGACATCATCGAGGCGGTTAACCGCGTCGATTCCGGCGACGGGGTCGCGATCCTCACCGACATGTTCGGCGGCACGCCATCCAACCTGGCAATATCCTGCATGAGCCGGCCGAAAGTCGAGGTGCTCGCGGGGATCAACCTTCCCATGCTGGTGAAGCTCGCCAAGGTGCGCGAGGAGCGTCCGCTCCCGGACGCGATCGCGATGGCTCAGGAAGCCGGCCGCAAATACGTCACCATCGCCAGCCGCGTCCTCGCCGGCAAATGAGCGACGAGGCGCCGCAAGCCGGGACGGGCGTGCCCGCGGGCGCGATCTCCAAGGACCTCCTGATCATCAACAAGCGCGGCCTGCACGCGCGGGCCTCCGCCAAGTTCGTCCAGGCCGTCGAGCGCTTCAGCGCGCAGGTCTGGGTGACGCGCGGCGGCGAAACCGTCGGCGGCACCTCGATCATGGGCCTGATGATGCTCGCCGCCGGTCCCGGCACCACCATCACGGTCGCCGCGTCCGGCGACGATGCCGAAGCCGCGCTGGCGGCGATCACCGAACTCGTTGAAAGCAAATTCAACGAGGAAGGGATTTAGGCGGCTTCGCCTCGATCAATTCCCCGGCGGCGCGATGTAGATGTTCCAGCTCATCGACGGACCGGCCTTGCCGTGAGTGAAACGGCGCGTCGTCATCACGATGCGCTCGGCGTTCGGCGCAACCTCGGACACCCATTTCTCGAACGCCGGCAGGCGGCCGTCGGCCGGATCGAACACGCCGATGAAGCCGAATCTCTTGACGTCATCGGACGAAATCAATCCGGACCCCCAGGCTTCGAGCGGCGTGAACGCGGCCGGATGATCCGGGCTGTAGAACACCATCGGCTGGATCGACTCCATGGTGCCGGCGACGACCGCCCAGCGCGAGGCGAAGCGCGCGTGCCAGGCTTGCGTCAGCTCGCGCGCGAGATCCGAGCGCGCGCCGTAAGTCGCCGTGTTGCCGGCATTGGCCGCCATCTCGCGCGCGGCGATCCACGGCGAGGCAGCGAGCGTGGCGACGCTGAGCACGAGCCAGATCGCGACAATGTTGAACAGCGCAGCACTCTGCACCCGCAACGCGGGGATCGCGACCAGAGCGAGCGGCACCAGGAAGAACAGCGAGATGCCCCAATCGGTCTTCATGTAGATGCTGAAGGCGAGCGCGCCGAGCGCGGGGCCGACCGCGACGATGATCTGGATAATCCAGACGTTGCGCGCCTGCGAAAGGTTCACGCTCGCATTCGCGCCGCGCGCCCAGGCCCGCGTGACGATGCGCAACGGCGCACGCAACAGCAGCCTGAACCAAGGCGGCACCAGCGCCATCGCCAGCGCGGCCAGCGCCACCGGCAATGCCAGCAGCGCGACATTATGCAGGGCATAGCCGGCCACGAGCTGATGCACCTGGCCGCTGTCCTCGAGGCTGTAGGTGTCGCCGGCATAGGTCAGCGGCACGAAATGCGCGTCCGCCAGCCAGACGATGTGCGGAATCATCGCCACCACTAGCGTCGCGATCGCAACCCACGGCGCCGGCGACGCCAGGAATCTCATTCGCTCCGGATGGATCAGAGCGGCAAGCCCAATGGCGCCGATCATGGTCAGCACCCAGTATTTGGTCATCAGCGCCAGCGCGCCGGCAAGGCCGAGCAGGACTCCGGATTGCCAGCTCCGCTTCTCGAACGCATTGAGATAAGCGAGCACGAGGAGCGGCAAAGTGACGAGCTGGAGCAGGTCGGGATTGTACTTGAAACCCTTGAAATTGAAGATCGGGTAGAGCGCGACCATCACCACGACCAGAAACGCGCGCCGCGCATCCACGACGCGCAGCGCGATGAGCCAGCAGATCACCATACCGGTGCCGACGGTCGCCATCGCGAGCGCATAGGTCGCCCAGTCCGTCGGCGGGAACATCGTGAACCAGAGGCCGGCGACCCAACCCGACAGCGGCGGGTGCTTGCCATAACCCCAGAGGAATTTCTGCCCCCAGCCCCAGGCTTCCGCGACGTCCATGTGAACGTCCTGCGCGGCCTTGAGATTGATCAGGATGAAGGTCCAGAGCACCGCATGCAGGATCGCGAGCTGGATCACCAGCCAGAGGCGCGCCTCGGGGCGGGTCGCGCTGGCAACCAGCCAGGCCCGAAAGCGGGCATAGCTCACGCGGGTCTTCGCGCGGGCTCGGGCAGACGGGATCGAGGTCGTGGACATGGGCCTGGACATCAGGCGTTGCGTAGCGCGTTTCGGGCCTTCGTGGAATCAGCTTGGCGTGAACAAAGGCCCTGAAATTACAGCAATATGGTTGCCGCACGGGGGTGTGAGTGGTATCCCGCGCCCATGACGACCGTCCCCATTTCCAACATCCGCAATTTCTCCATCGTCGCCCATATCGACCATGGCAAATCGACGCTGGCCGACCGCCTGATCCAGATGACCGGCGGCCTCACCGACCGTGAAATGGCTGGCAAGGAGCAGGTGCTCGATTCCATGGATATCGAGCGCGAGCGCGGCATCACCATCAAGGCGCAGACGGTACGTCTCGCCTACCGCGCCAAGGACGGCAAGGATTACATCTTCAACCTGATGGACACGCCCGGCCATGTCGACTTCGCCTACGAAGTCTCGCGGTCGCTGGCGGCCTGCGAGGGTTCCCTGCTGGTGGTCGACGCCAGCCAGGGCGTCGAGGCACAGACGCTCGCCAACGTCTACCACGCGCTCGATGCGGGGCATGAGATCGTTCCGGTCCTGAACAAGGTCGACCTTCCCGCCGCAGAGCCGGAGAAGGTCAAGCAGCAGATCGAGGACGTCATCGGCATCGACGCCTCCGACTCCGTGATGATCTCGGCCAAGACCGGCCTCGGCGTGCCCGATGTGCTGGAAGCGATCGTCACCCGCCTGCCGCCGCCGAAGGGTGACCGCGAAGCGACGCTGAAGGCGTTGCTGGTCGATAGCTGGTACGACGTCTATCTCGGCGTCGTCGTGCTGATCCGCGTCGTCGACGGCGTCATGAAGAAGGGCAGCCGGGTCCGCATGATGGGCACGGGTGCTGCCTATGACATCGAGCGCGTCGGCTTCTTCACCCCGAAGATGACGCAGGTCGACGAGCTTGGCCCGGGCGAGATCGGCTTCATCACCGCCGCGATCAAGGAAGTGGCCGACACCCGCGTCGGCGACACCATCACCGACGACAAGAAGCCTGTCACCGAGATGCTGGCGGGCTTCAAGCCCGCCATTCCCGTGGTGTTCTGCGGCCTGTTCCCCGCCGACGCCGACGACTTCGAGACCTTGCGCGCGGCGATGGGCAAGCTGCGCCTCAACGATGCCAGCTTCTCCTACGAGATGGAGACCTCGGCCGCACTCGGCTTCGGCTTCCGCTGCGGCTTCCTCGGGCTGTTGCATCTGGAGATCATCCAGGAGCGTCTGTCGCGCGAATTCGATCTCAACCTGATCGCGACCGCGCCGAGCGTGATCTACAAGATGAGCCTGACCGACGGACAGGAAATCTCGATTCACAATCCCGTCGACATGCCTGATGTGGTCAAGATCGCGGAGATCCAGGAGCCCTGGATCGAGGCCACGATCCTCACGCCCGACGAATATCTCGGCAGCGTGCTCAAGCTGTGCCAGGACCGCCGCGGCGTGCAGAAGGAGCTGACCTATGTCGGCTCCCGCGCCATGGTGAAATACGATCTGCCGCTCAACGAGGTCGTGTTCGACTTCTACGACCGCCTCAAGTCGGTCTCCAAGGGCTACGCCTCGTTCGACTATCATCTCACCGACTACAAACCGGCCGATCTGGTGAAGATGCAGATTCTCGTCAACAACGAGCCGGTCGACGCGCTCTCGATGCTGGTGCATCGCACCCGCGCCGAAGGGCGCGGCCGCGCCATGGTCGAGAAGATGAAGGATTTGATCCCGCCGCACATGTTCCAGATCCCGATCCAGGCAGCGATCGGCGGCAAGGTGATCGCGCGCGAGACGGTGCGCGCGCTGCGCAAGGACGTCACCGCAAAGTGCTACGGCGGCGACATCACGCGTAAGCGCAAACTTCTGGAGAAGCAGAAGGAAGGCAAGAAGAAGATGCGGCAGTTCGGCAAGGTCGACATCCCGCAGGAAGCCTTCATCGCCGCGCTGAAGGTGGATAGCTGAGGCGAGCGCCTCGCCCGGCTTGAGCGAGACGACACAGGTCCGGTTCGGGACCTTTAGGGCCGGACAATAAAAAAACGCGAAAACAACCCCATGCACAGTAGCCGGCCCTTTGTCGGCATTGAGTTTTTTCAAACTTCCGATTTTACGAAACCTGTTTGACTCGTCGGGCAAAACAGGGGCATGATGGCATCATGGCAGCGGTGCGGTCGGCAGGCGGCGATGTCCCATCAGAGCAAACCAGTCACGCTCGTGCTCGTGGCCCGAATACCGGCAGTGGGTATCGCGGACTTTCGAGCCTACGAGGGCGCGGTTCTACCGCTATTGCCCGAGTTCAACGGACGTCTGGAGCGCCGGCTTCGAACTCCGGATGGCACCATCGAGATGCACATCGTCAGCTTCGCATCCGATGAGGACTTTCAAAACTATCGGAATGACCCTCGGCGGACGGGTCAAGCCTCGTTGCTGGAAAAATCAGCAGCCAAGCTGGAAGTGTTTCCGATGGCGGACGTCTGACGGACCTCACGCGAGGTCTTCGGTGCGATCGGAGGAAACACCCGCTCGACAAGGCATCGATGCACATTCCGGTCATTTGGACCAACGCACGATCAGCTCGTAGCTCGTAGGCCTTCAGGCGAACTGCTTCTACGCCGGAGGCAGTGTCACCCCCGTCAACTCGCCCAGTCTGTCCAGAAGCCGCTCCTGAAAATCGGGATCGGTCGCTTCGTGCGCCGGCTCTTGCTGCCGGAGGTCATGCCAGTAACGACCGCTGACCAGGGCGGCGGGATCATCGCTGACCGCGAGCCAGGTCTGCGTCCGTTGTCCGGTGGCTACGCCGACCGGCGCTCCGGCACCGCCCATTTTGGTGCGTGCCCAGCCGGGATCGACGGCGTTGCTCAGCACCTGCGGCCAACGCCGCGCCAAGGCAAAGGCCAGTGCGACCACGTGCAGCTTGCTCTCCGCATACGCCTTGGCCGGATCCCAGGTTCGCCTGGTCCAGTCGAGATCGCCTAGCGATCCCTCTCCGCCGCGATGGAGTCCGCTGCTGAGATACACCAGCCGATCGGGGCGTTTCATCAGGGCGGTGAGCAAATAGGGCGCGAGCGTGTTGACCGCCAGGGTGGTGGCGTGGCCTTCGGGGGTCGGGCCGCGGCTGCGCTCGGTATAGACCCCGGCGTTGTGGATGACCGCGTCCATTCGTCCGATTGCGTTGACCTGGTCTGCCACGTGCCTCGTCTGGGCGGCGCTCTTGAGGTCGCCGATCACGACCCGTGCGGAATGCGATTCAAGCCCGGCGATTGCCGCCGCACGTTCCGCCGATCGTGCGTGCAGGACGACTTGGTGGCCCTGTTCGAGGAGAGACTGGGCAGCTGCGCGGCCCAGACCGTCCGTGCTGCCCGTGATGAAAACGATTGCCATGGCCACTCCTGTTCGATCCCCGCTTCGGCGCCTGCCTCGAAACCTCAAGGAGAATGCAACATGTTCGACGGATCATGCCGTGGCGCAAGGAGCGCCGAACGAAGACATCACAACCGAACAATCTTCCAGGATGCGCATTAACATTCGATAAGTTGGGAATGACCGCATGTCGAATTACGTCATGCTGCTGGTCGAGGACGACTCGCTCCAGCGCGAAGTTCTATCCGACCTTCTCAAGGACGAAGGGTTCGAAGTCGTCGAATGTGCCACCGCAGAAGCGGCGGAGCTTATCGTGGCGTCGACGGGCACGGAGCTACGGGCGCTCATCACCGATCACAACCTCGCGGGGAGAATGACCGGGCTCGAGCTCGCAGAGTACGCGCGCAGCGCTCATCCCGGGCTCAACATCGTGCTGATGTCCGGGACGGTGATGGCGCCGCTGCCGCCCAACACGATTTTTTTGCGCAAGCCGTTTGCGCCCGCCCACTTGCTGGCGGCCGTGTAGAACCAGGATGCTCTCGAGGGTCATCCGCCCGAATTTTCCGCGCCGACGGCGTTCTCGCTCTCCGGCACCGTCAGCCGGACCGAGTGACCCTGCCGCATGGCGAGCGATGCCGCGGCCACAGCCGCCTCGAAAGCGGCTTCCTTGGTCTGGTACGTGTTCCGGATTTCGCCATCGTGATCGACGTGCCAGGCACCGTCCCTGCCAACAATATCATAGGCTGCGAGGCCCATGGTCTATCCCTCCTTCATGCGTCCGGGGTTGCCTTGGAGGCCTGGGTGCTGCTCACCGGGTCAGACGCCGGGAAACTGTCCTTCAAGCCCTTGTCCAGCTCGTCGTCCCTGGCCTTGTCGCGTCGGATGCCCCGTTTGAGATCCTCCGCGTTCTTGTCCGGCGGTGCCGGATCGAATTTCTCGGTCATGCAAGTGTCCTTTCGCTACCTCAAACGCCTGGAGCTCCTGACCGTTCCTTTTCATGGAACCAATGCTGTCGCGGTTTGGTGTAGAATGGATAATTCAGAAAGCGCGCGCAGCTGGAGCGACCCATGGAATGCGCAATCCGACCCGCACTTCGAGATGACGCCGCCCATATCAGTGCTGTCATCGCGCGTGCACTGCGGGAAACGAACGCGAAGGATTATACGAACGAGATCATCGAAAGGATCGTGCGCAGCTTCAGCCCGGAGGCCGTGCGGCAGTTAATCGGACAACGCACCGTGTTCGTCGCCACCATCCGCGGCCGCGTCGTTGGAACTGCGAGCCTCGACGGGTGCGTAGTCCGCACGGTGTTCGTCGCTCCACACGTTCAAGCACGCGGCATCGGCAAGCTGCTGATGGCCGAGATCGAGCGCACGGCGCGCGTACGAAACGTCGCTTCGTTGACCGTCCCTTCTTCCGTCACCGCCGAGACTTTCTACGCGCGGCTCGGGTTCAAGGCGGTGCACGACAGCTATCATGGCGACGAACGCACGATCATCATGGAGCGCCTGCTAAAGGATCCGATCTAGATCCGGTTTGGACTATTCTCTGGGATTCAGCAGCCTGAGGGCTTATCGTATCGCCTAGCGCCGCGCGGCGAGCACGTTCAACGGAGCCGGCTGCAACGCCGCGCGCCTCTCGACGACGGCATGATTAAACAGTTCGAGCACCAGGCCGAAGGCTGCCAGCTCCTCCTCCTCGATGGCGCCGTCATCGTAGCAGCCGAGCGTTTCCTCGATGATGCTGTCGACCTCCTGCTGCATGGCCAGCAGTTCATGGTCGAACTCCGCAGTGCGCACCTTGGAAACCAGCGCCAGAATTCTGTTCCGATGGCCAGTGTTCTCGTCCCTTTCATCCCGATTTAGGTATTGACGCAGCCAGGCGCCGGCCGAACCAATGCCGGAGAGAAGCAGGAGCGCAAACCAGAAATAGTCGCCGTATCTGTCGAGGAAGGTGCGCTCAGTGCCGTCGATCACGGCCGCCGCTCCCCGGTGTACCGGCAGCTCGGCTTCTTTCTCGGTGTCCGGCTTGGTGATTTGCGCAGCGCCAGGCACTTGCCTCGCAATCGCCTGGCGGAGGGCGAATTGCTGGCGGTAAAACGCCGCCACTGTCGTTTCGGACAAGGCATTCCGTGCGACAATCAAATGGCTGACGCTGACGGTCTCCACCTTGTCATCGGGCCAGGCTGGATTCGCATTGAAAATGCTTGGCGGAATTTCCTCCGATTCATAACGCGGATGCTTCAAGGCGATGGCTTCCGATGCGTCGATCGCGAGAAATTTCGGCGCGCCACGCGCCCGGGCGGTCGCGGCGACCGCGTCGGCGGTTATCTTGCTGTCGAGCGGACCGACAGCCATGAAGGCGTCGAGGCTCGGGTCGCGCGCCAGCTCCTCGAGCTGGCCCGTGCCGAATTGAGTGACCGTGACCTTGTCCGGCGCCACACCGGCGGCGCTCAGGATGACTCTCAGCAACGCGGCGTTCGCCGCCGTCGCGCCGATCACCCCCACCTTGTGCCCTGCGAGATCGGCGACCTCCTTGATTTTCGGCGCCGGCTTTCGCTTGGAGCCCTTGCCCGCAACTCCCGAAGAAGACCACAGCACGACGAAATTCTTGCGCAAGATGACGACCGTTTGCGCGTCGGCCGGCATTTCCAGATCGCCGCGCCCCACCGCAAGGTCAGCCTTGCCGGCACCGAGCAGAGCGAGAGCTTCGGCCGCTCCGGCGGTCGTGATCGGAGACAGCCTCACGGTCCTGCTTTCATTGGCAAAGGCCTCGGTCATCGCCTCGATCACCTTGTGATCGTTGCTTCCCGGCGGTCCGACGGCAATCCGAAGCGTTATCGGACGCAGCGCGTAATACAATGTACCCGCAGCGGCTCCAAAAACGAGAAATCCGATGGCTAAAATCAGCAGCAGGGTCTTCGTCTGTCTCCGCCCTCGGCGAGCCGCGTCACTGCGTTTCATGGGAGCATCAGACGAGGACATTTGGCGCTGCCGGTTGGAGGTCAAATTCGCTGCCTGTTTCGGAAGAGTATCATGCCCTTCTGGGAAACGATAATGTCCGAGCAGCACCAATAGTTTCTTGGGGACTGCGTGAGCTCTTCGAGCTTGCGCCATCATCTCTGATTCCGCACTTCACGTAGCGATTGCCGGATTGACGCCACTCCACCTTGATCGTCTTCGCCAAATAGATCACCATCGCGCGATTGACCGCTCACGGCAGTATGGGCGAGGAAACGCGCATGTCCGAGCTTCCTGGATCTTGCCTGACTGAACGGACGCCGTCGGCGCCGACCATACAGACGCTCGCGCACGCGCCGATGAGCGACGTCATCGATGCCTTGGCCGGCGGACGGATCACCGCGAGGGCGCTGGCCGAATTCTATCTTGGCCGGATCGCGGTCTATGACCGCGACGGGCCTAAACTCAACTCGGTCCGCGCACTCAATCCCGATGCGCTCGCGGGCACGCTCGACGGCACGAGGCCGTCGGCCCAGCGGCCGCTGGCGGGCGTGCCGATCCTGCTGAAGGACAATATCGCGACCGGCGACGAACAGCCGACCACGGCGGGCTCGCTGGCGCTGGAGGGCGCGCGCGCCAGGGATGACGCCACCATTGTCAAGCTGCTGCGGGGCGCCGGCGCGGTGATCCTGGGCAAGGCGAACCTGATGGAGTTCGCCAACATGCTCGCGATCGACATGCCCGCGGGCTATTCATCGCTGGGCGGCCAGGTGAAGAACCCCTATGCGCCGGCGCTGATGGACGATCGTGGGATTCCGGTGGTGTCTCCAGGGGGATCGAGCTCGGGTTCGGCGGTCGCCGTGACAGCCGGCCTCTGCGCAGCCTCAATTGGCACCGAGACCTCAGGCTCGCTGCTGCACCCCGCCAGCCTGAACGGCCTCGTCACCGTGAAACCGACCGTCGGGCTGATCAGCCGCGCCGGCATCCTGCCGATTGCGCACAGCCAGGACACCGCCGGTCCGATGACGCGCACGGTGCGCGATGCCGCGATGCTGCTGAATGTGCTGGCTGCCAAGGACCCGCTCGACCCAGCGACGCGAGAGCAGCGGCGGCCGGCCGACTACACCGCCGGCCTCGTCACCGACGCGATGAAGGGCGCGCGCATCGGCGTGCCGAGCGACCCCGCTGACCCGCTGAACGATTGCTATTACGGCAAGCTGCCGCCGAAGTCGGCCAAGCTGATGGCCGAGGTGATCAAGGTGCTGGAGGATCTCGGCGCCGTCATCGTGCGCGCCAGCATGCCGACACTTGGCTGGATCGGTGGGCCGGGCACGACCATGGCCGTGCTCAACCGCAATCCGCTGAGCGCCCACAAAGGTACGGTCGCAAGACCGCCGGTCGTCTTTCTGTATGAGATGAAGCACGGTCTCAATCTCTACCTGAGGGATTGGGCGACCAACACTGACATCAAGACCATGGCCGACATCGTGGCCTTCAACGCAGCGAACGCCGACAAAGCGCTCCGTTTCGGACAGGACCACTTTCTCGCCGCTGACTTGACCAGGGGCGATCTGAGCGAGCCCGAGTACAAGTCCGCACGTAACATGGACCTGCTCTCCGCCAGGACGCACGGAATGGACGCCTATATGAACCAGCACGAGCTCGATGCGGTGCTATTCCCCGGCGCCTATGGCGCCGCAATTGCCGCCAAAGCAGGTTATCCCGGCGTCATGGTGCCTGGCGGCTTCGTCTCGGGCACAGACGACGGCAAAGACACGCCCGACTATCCGCTCGGCGTCACTTTCGCAGGGCGCCCTTGGAGCGAGCACAAGCTGCTGCGTCTGGCGTATGCCTTCGAGCAAGCAACCAACGCACGCAAGCCGCCGCCGGGTTTGTCCGAGCTGTGATATCGCCCGCGTCAGCGCGAGCTCGAAGATCGAACCGTCATTCCACGGCGCGCCAAATGGCGCGGGCGCGGAATGACGGTGGGACCAGCTTGATCCTCCCCGCCAGATGGACCACCATTGCCTCCTTACCGCTCACAGCAAGAATGGGCGAGGAAACGCGCATGAACGCAACTCCCGGATTTGGCCTCGTCGAGCGGGCACGGGCCATCGCACCGCTGATCGCGCGCGAAGCCGACGAGATCGAGCGGACGCGGCGGCTGACGCCGGCCGTCGTCTCAGCACTGATCGAGAACGGGCTCTACCGCGCGCTGCTGCCGCAAAGCCTTGGCGGCACTGAAGCTGCGCCGGAAGCCTTCATGCAGATGCTGGAGGAGATCGCGAAAGCGGATGCCTCCACCGCCTGGTGCCTCGGCCAATGCAGCGTCTGCGCGATGATCGCAGCGTCGCTCGACCACGACACCGCGCAGGAGATCTTCAACACGGCGCCGGGCATCCTCGCCTGGGGTGCAATCGCGCATGAGGCGCGCATCGTCGAGGGCGGCTATCGCGTCACCGCCCGCTGGGATTTTGCCTCGGGCTCGCGGCAGGCGAGCTGGCTCGGGGCGCATGTCCGCATCGTCGGGGCCGACGGCGCGCCGCGGAAAAATGCCGACGGCTCGGCGGAGGTGCGCACTATCCTGTTTCCGGTCGCGAGCGCCGTGCTGCACGACGTCTGGCAGGCGATCGGGCTCGCCGGCACCGGCACCGATTCCTACGAGGTCGCCGACCTGTTCGTCCCCGAGCGCTTCACCGCGTTTCGTGACGTGCCGTCCGCGCTGCGCGAGCAGGGTCCACTTTACAGGGTCGGCACCGGCTCGACATTCAGCCTCGGCTTTGCCGCGGTGTCGCTCGGCGTGGCGCGCGCCACGCTGGATGCCGCAATCGCGCTGGCGCGCGGCAAGCATCAGTCGCTGGCGGCCAGCGCCATGCGCGACAACGGGGCGGTCCAGGGCCTGATCGGCCGCACCGAGGGCGACCTGCGGGCCGCGCGCGCCTATCTCTATGCGACGGCAAGCGCGATGTGGCGCGATCTCTGCGCGACCGGCGAATTCAGCGCGGCGCATCGGAGCTCGGTTCGCCTCGCCGCGACCTGGACCATTCACCAGTCGGCCAGGGTGGTCGACACCGCCTACCACATGGCCGGCGCGACCGCCGTATTCCGCAGCAATCCGTTCGAGCGACGGTTTCGCGACATGCACGCCATCGCCCAGCAGATCCAGGCGCGTGACACGCATTACGAGGATGTCGGTAAGATGATCCTTTCCGGAGACCGCTGACGTCGACCAGTTGCGACAGTGCACGCACGCTGACCTATATTGAGTTCGTCATCCGGCGTCTTTGTCGCTGAACCTTTGTAGATTTTGCCGGACCAATTTCTATAGCTACAGGAACGACAGCTTTTCCGCTGTAACCGCGCCGAGCATATGGAAGTGATAATTCCGACTTGTTTTTAGCGCGCTGCCTTTGCGCAAGAGAGGTCCGTTATGGGCCGAACAGCTGGCAGGAAAGTCAGTTGCCATGCCATACGGCGTCATTCGCCGGGATGGCACCAACCTAGCATTCTCATTGTTGCCATCCTCTGCAGCGCATGCACTCTCCTGTTTGCGAGCGAAGCCGTGGCTCAATGCTCGGCGCGAGACGTGCTGCGGAATCAGCTGAAGCTCAAGCAAACGCGCTCTGATGGGCCGCAGATCCCGATCAGATCCGCCGTCGATCACCCCGTGTGGAAGACGATCAGGATCGGGGCGTTTGCAAATGTCTTCGCTCTCAGTAACGCGTTGGATGCGGCAGGTTGTGGCATCGGAAACTCGGCCGGCGAAATTCTCGCGCGGCCGACGTTTACCGTCAGCGCCACGACAACGAGCGTAGAGCTTTTCACGGTGTCGGCAGCCGAACTGGGCTTTCGGACCGACACTGCGTTGCTGGCGGACATCTATGCGCGCGCCAAACAATTGGGTTTCGGCCTCGCGGCTGCAGAAGTCGGACCACAATTGAGGGTTCAATATTTCGACCAGCCGATCGGTGAGTTTCTCATCATCGGAATGGAGCCAATCAGGACCTGGCAGGGCGCGCCCGTCATCTTGAATGTAGCCAATGGCGGCGCGGGACTCATTCTCATCGGCCAGGATGGCAGTGCCGATGCTCAGATCCCCACGGCATCCCGCTTCGTATTCGTGCGGTCCCATGAAACCGCTCCTGCCGAGGCAGTAACACTTGTCGGCCACTGAATTTGAACTGTGCCCAACTCAAGACGCAAGCCGGCATCCCGCAGCCTAGGCCACCAGCGCGGCATCCTCGCCTGCACCGTCGATGCCGCGCTGTGCCGCCAGCAGGCTAACGATCTCCGCATTCGGCCGGGCCTTGCTGAACAGAAAGCCCTGGCCTTCGTCGCAGCCCTCAGTGCGCAGACAGCTCAACTCGGCTTCGGTCTCGACGCCTTCAGCGGTGATGGTGACGCCGAGGCCTTTGCCGAGGCTGACGATGGAGCGAATGATCGCCTGGGCCTCGCGATTGGCGCCGAGATCGCGCACGAAAGACTGGTCGATCTTGATCTTGTCGAACGGGAAGCTGCGCAGATAGCTCAGGCTGGAATAGCCGGTGCCGAAATCGTCCATCGAGATGCGCACGCCGAGCGCGCGCAGCGCGTGCAGCGTCGCCAGCACCTGGGCGCTTTTCTCCAGCAGCAGCGTCTCCGTGATCTCGAGCTCGAGCCGCCGCGGCGGCAGGCCGGAATGCTTCAGCGCATCCGTCACCACCGAGAGCAGATTGCCGCTGCGGAACTGGAGCGGCGACAGGTTGACGGCGACGCGGACGTCGTCCGGCCAGGTCGCGGCATCGTGGCAGGCCCGGCGCAGCATCAGGCCGCCGAGCGGATTGATCAGCCCGGTTTCTTCCGCGACCGGAATGAACTCGGCCGGCGAGACCATGCCGCGCTCGGCATGCGGCCAGCGCACCAGCGCCTCGAAGCCGGTGATGCGGCCGCTCTGGAGGTCGATCAGCGGCTGGTAGTACGGCCGCAGCACGTCGTTCTGGATGGCGTCGCGCAGCTCGACCTCGATCTTGCGGCGGGTCTGCGCTTTCGCATCGAGCGCCGCCTCGAAGAACGCGAACGAGCCGCGCGCATCCAGCTTGGCGCGCGACAGCGCCATGTCGGCGCTCTTGAGCAGCTTTTCGGAATCGTCGCCGTCGCCCGGCGCCATTGCGATGCCGATGGAGGCGCCGATCACCACGGAATGGCCGTCGAGCAGATAGGGATCGCCGATGGCTTCGAGCAGGCGCTTGGCCAGCAGCACCGCATCCTCGGGACGCGTCAGGCCGCTCTGCACGATTGCGAACTCGTCCGAGTTCAAACGCGCCAGCGCGTCGTCCTCGCGCAAGGTCGAACGCAGCCGCTTGGCGACGCCGCGCAGCAGCTTGTCGCCGACCGCGTGCCCCAGCGTGTCGTTGACCGCCTTGAAATTGTCGAGCCCCAGCATCAGCAGGGCGACCTTGTCGGTACTGCGCCTCGTATGCAGCAGCATCTCGTCGACCTGCTGGCGCAGCAGATTGCGGTTTGGCAGACCGGTCAGCCCGTCATGCTGGGCCATGAAGGCGAGCCGTGCCTCGGCGCGCTTGCGCTCGGTGATGTCCATCAGCGCGAGCAGCACCGCGGGCCGCTCGGCATAGGTCAGTTCGCGCGAATAGATCGCAAGGTCGATCAGGGCGCCGTCGGCCTTGACGTGCTTCCAAGTGCGTCCAGCCTGCTCCTCGCCGGCCGAATCGGCGGTCCAGGGCGGCTCGCTGTCGAAAGCCTGAAGGGAACGGATCGTCAGCCGCTCGAACTCGGCGCGGCTGTAGCCGTAATGGGCGACCGCGGCATCGTTGACGCCGAGGATGCGCTCGTCGTCCAGCGCGCAGACGATCATGGGGACTGGATTGCCGTCGAACAGCAGGCGGAACGAGGCCTCGCGCTGCTTCAACTCGGTGATGTCGACGCGCAGGCCGACGACGCCGCCGTCCTCGGTCAGCCGCTCGTCGATCAGGATGACGCGGCCGTCCGCCAGCTTCTGCTCGTGGCGCGCGCCGGGCTGATAGAGCTTTTGCAGCCGCTCGGCGATCCATTCTTCCTCGTGGCCGGCAGCCTCTGGATAGTCGCCGCGGGCGACGCCGATGCGCAGCGTGTCCTCGAGGCGCGCGCCTTCCTCGAACAGATCGGCGGTCTTGCTGTAGATCTCCGCGTATTGCTTGTTCCAGAGCACGTAGCGGCCCTCGGCATCGAGAAACACGATGCCTTGCGGCAGGATCTCGATGGCCTGGCGCAGGCGCTCATGGGATTTGCGCGCTTCCGCGATCGCGGCCTCGGCACGGCCGCGCAGACCTTCGTCGCGTTCGGACGGAGGATGAGGGGCGCGCGCAAAGCGCGGCTTGCGCCGGTGCAGGCCGGACCTGCCAAGCACGCTGCCCTTTCGCTTTTTCGGCTTTCGAAACCCCAAACTCAACTTCACTCGTCCCAGTCGCGCCCAGTGATCGCAACTCTTGGGGCAAGTGTCTGAAAAAAAGGTAATCTTGGGTGGCATGGCGATGGGACGCACGGTCTGGCAGTCTCGAAAAAAAAGCCCTCATTGCCCGTTTGCAAGGCGCGGCAGTGCCGATGGGCGCTCCAGGCGCATCGCACCGTCGTCATCGGAGAACGAGATGACGCAAAATTGCGCGCCGCCTTTGAATCATTTCCGGGATCGCACGCGATTGCATGCAGAAGGGCGTGAGCACGCGTCCCGCGCACGAATTTTGGTCAATGCATGAGAGGGTTATCGCGTCGTTAAAAAACGGCCGGCCGACGCCGCGGAACTGCGACTTTTGAACGAATTTCAGCCGAGGGACTGTTTCTTAACCCTGGCGCGGTGTTGGGCTATAAGAATGTCAACATGAGTCCCCGCCGCCTCGCCCCTCTCCTGCTCGTCATGACGCTCCTGGCCGCCGGCGACGCGCTGGCCCAGGACAAGGGCAGCGTCAACCCAAAGCCGCTGCCGCCGCTCGCCAATCCGAACGATCCCAATATTGGCGCCAAGGAGTTGTTTGCGCGAAAGCTGCTGCCGTCGAAGGGACCGGCGCATGTCATCGGCTCCTATGTGAAGGGCTGCATCGGCGGCGCCGAGCAGATGCCGCTCAACGGCGACAATTGGCAGGTGATGCGGCTGTCGCGCAATCGCAGCTATGGTCATCCCGCGATGATCGCGCTGATCAAGCGGCTTGCCGCCAGGGCGCACAAGGACGCGGGATGGCCCGGCATCCTGGTCGGCGACATCGCCCAGCCGCGCGGCGGGCCGGCGCTGTCCGGCCATGCCAGCCACCAGATCGGCCTCGATGCCGACATCTGGCTGACGCCGATGCCTGACCATCGCTTATCGCGCGAGGAGCGCGAGGACATGTCGGCGGTGATGATGGTGCGCCCGGACCGGCTCGACATCGATCCGAAGGTGTTCACGCCGGGCCATGTGCTGGTGCTGCGCGACGCGGCGCAGGAGCCGGCGGTGCAGCGCATCTTCGTCAATGCCGCGATCAAGAAAGCGCTGTGCCGCGAGGCCAAGGGCGACCGTTCCTGGCTGTCGAAGATCCGGCCGTGGTGGGGCCACGACTATCACTTCCACATCCGCATGCACTGCCCGGCGGGCGCGAGCGACTGCGAGGGCCAGCCGTCGCAATCCGAGGACGAAGGCTGCAAGCCCTCCGATCTCGCCTATTGGTTCAGCGACGGCGTGCTGCACCCCAAACCCCCGCCGGAGCCCCCGAAGCCCAAACCGCCGATGACGCTGGCGCAGATGCCGGCGGCATGCAAGGCCGTGCTGCACGCGGGCAATGCGAAGCCGTAGCCGGTCAGGCTGTAACAACTTCGTCAGCGGCTAGTCCTCGGACCTCCAAATGCGTTAGAGTGCGGCGCTGCCCTGCCGTAAGCGGGTCGGCCCTGCCGGGATGCAATCCCGCCCTCATCAACCAAATCCCTCCTCACGCGTGCGGCTTCGTCGCGCGCGCCTGCCATTGTGAGAGCCCATGCGCATCAGTGCACGCAACCAGATCAAGGGAACGGTCGTCGAAGTCACGAAGGGCGCCACGACGTCCCACGTCCGTGTCGACATCGGCAACGGTACGATCGTGACCTCCTCGATCACCAACGAGGCGGTCGACGACCTCGGCATCAAGGCGAAGGGGCAGGTCACGGTGGTGATCAAGGCCTCCGATGTGATGATCGCGGTGGACTGAGATGCGCATCCCTTTGCTGCTCGGATTGCTGTTGCTCGGTATCGTGCCCGCCTTCGCCGCCGAAGAACCCAGCGGCTGCGACAAGTTCAAATGGCCGATCGAGCGCGACCGCGCCGCGCTGACTGCGCCCGACCGTGCCAAGATGACATCGGGAAGCGAGCAGGCCGCGTTGCCGTCGTCGGCCATCACGCTGGGACTGGTCGAGCCCGCGGAGGCAAAACTGCCGACGCCTCCGGAGCGCGCGCCAAAGGACGGCACGTTTGCCGGCTTCACTGGCATCAAGGCCCCGAAGGCCGGGCTCTACACGGTCAGCCTGTCCTCGGGCGCGTGGGTCGATTTGGTCCAGGACGGGCATGCCCTCAAGCCCGTCGCGTTCAGTGGCGCGACCGATTGCGACGGCATCCGCAAGACCATGAAATACGAGCTGTCGGGCCAGCCCGTCGTGCTCCAGGTCAGCGGCGCCAAGAACAATTCGCTCTCAATCGCCATCCTGCCGGCGCAATAAGCCAAACGGTCGCCTTTGACCTGAGGCCCCGGCCTGCTATCTTCGAGACCAGCGATATCCCTGCCGGCCGTAAGCCGCCGCCGGGACCCGTGGAACAGCGCTTCCGCCCGTCGCCCAGACCCACCAACGCCGGATCTGCGCGCGCTTCTTGCGCGCGCGATCTCGCACGGAGCGCATCCATGATTCGTATTGCCGGACTTTTCACCGCCTTCGTGATCCTCGCGGCCGCGGCGCTTTCGCCTGCTAGAGCTGAGGACAAGACCATCACCGTGTTCGCGGCAGCCTCGATGAAGAACGCGCTCGACGAAGTCGACGCCGCCTACACCGCCAGGACCGGCGTCAAGTTCAGCGTCAGCTATGCCGCAAGCTCCGTGCTCGCCAGGCAGATCGAGCAGGGCGCGCCGGCCGATGTGTTCGTCTCCGCCGACACCGACTGGATGGACTACGCGATCTCCAAGAAGACCATCAACGAGGCGACCCGGGTCAATCTGCTCGGCAACAGCATCGTGCTGATCGCGCCGAAGGAGTCCAAGCTCGACAACGTCGCGATCGCGCAAGGCTTTGACCTCGCAAAACTCGTCGGCGACGGCAGGATCGCGACCGGCGACGTCAAATCGGTGCCGGTTGGTAAATATGCCAAGGCGGCGCTGACGAGCCTGGGTGCCTGGCAGGCCGCGGAGCCGAAATTCGCCATGGCCGAGAGCGTGCGTGCCGCGCTGACGCTGGTCGCGCGTGGCGAGGCCAATCTCGGCATCGTCTATTCCACCGATGCCAAGGTCGAGCCCGGCGTGAAGATCATCGGCACATTCCCGGCGGATTCGCATCCCGCGATCATCTATCCCGTCGCTGCAACCACGACAGCAAAGGGCGAGACCAGCGACTATCTCACCTTCCTGCGCTCGACCGCCGCCAAGACCATTCTGGAAAAATACGGTTTCAAGTTCCTGATCAGCCCCTCGACTTAATTTGCGATTTAATGCTCGACATCTCTCCCGCCGAATGGACGGCAATCCTGCTCTCGCTCAGGGTTGCCGTGACCGCGACACTGGTGGCAACGCCGTTCGGCATTGCGCTGGCGTGGCTGCTCGCGCGGCGTGATTTCTGGGGCAAGTCGGTGCTCGATGCGCTGGTGCATCTGCCGCTGGTGCTGCCGCCTGTCGTCACCGGCTATCTGCTGCTGCTGACCTTTGGCCGCCGCGGCCTCGTCGGCGGTTTCCTGGCGGACCATCTCGGCATCGTCTTCGCCTTCCGCTGGACCGGTGCTGCGCTTGCCTGCGGCCTGATGGCGTTTCCGCTGCTGGTGCGCCCGATGCGGTTGTCGATCGAGGCGATCGACCGCCGGCTCGAACAGGCCGCCGAGACGCTCGGCGCCACTCCTTTCAAAGTGTTCTTCACGGTGACGTTGCCGTTGGCGCTGCCCGGCGTGCTCGCCGGCATGGTGCTTGGCTTTGCCAAGGCGATCGGCGAATTCGGCGCCACCATCACCTTCGTCTCCAACATTCCCGGCGAGACCCAGACGATTTCGTCCGCGATCTATTCGCTGATCCAGACCCCGGACGGCGACGCCGCCGCGGGACGGCTCGTGGTCGTCTCGATCGTGCTGGCGCTCGGTGCGCTGATCGCCGCCGAATGGTTCGCCCGCCGCGCCACCGCGCGCCTGCACGGGAATTGACCATGCTGCGCGTCGACATCGAAAAGCAGCTCGGCGAGTTCTCGCTGTCCGCGTCCTTCGCGAGCGAAGGCCGCGTCATCGGACTGTTCGGAGCGTCGGGCGCCGGCAAGACCTCACTGGTCAACATGATCGCGGGGCTGCTGCGGCCCGACCGCGGCACCATCGTGATCGACGGCGAGACCGTCGACGACAGCGCGGCCGGCATTCATGTGCCGACCTGGCGCCGCCGCATCGGCTATGTGTTCCAGGATGCGCGGCTGTTTCCGCATCTCAACGTCGCGCAAAATCTCGACTATGGCAGACGGATGAACGGCCTCGCGCCCGACCCGGCGCAGCACAAGCGCGTCATCGAGCTGCTCGACATCGGCGCGCTGCAGGGGCGCCGCCCCGGAAAGCTCTCCGGCGGCGAGCGCCAGCGCGTCGCGCTCGGTCGCGCGCTGCTGTCGCGGCCGCGCCTGCTGCTGCTCGACGAGCCGCTCGGCGCGCTCGACGAGGGCCGCAAGCTGGAGATCCTGCCCTATCTGGTGCGGCTGCGCGACGAGGCCAACGTCCCCATGGTCTATGTCAGCCACGACGTCGCCGAGCTGCGCCAGCTCGCGACGCAGATCGTGATGCTGAAGCAGGGCCGCGTGACGTCGTTCGGCGCGGTGAAGGTGCTGACGTGAGGGGGAGTGAGGCACACCGCTTGCCCACCCACCACTGTCGTCCCGGCGAAGGCCGGGACCCATACCGCGTGATCCATCGGTCGACGGCAGTGTGAGTACCGGCGAACGAAGCGCAACTGCAAATCATCGCCAAGCTCCTCCCTGGGGTTATGGGTCCCGGCCTTCGCCGGGACGACACAGCAATCAAACCCCAGCCACCGAGCTCCACAAATCCGCGAGCTTGCGCCGCAGGACCTGCCTGCGCGTCAATGGCGCGGGGGTTTCCTCGTCTTCCGGCAGGCGCAGGCCGACGACGTTGACTCGGCCACCGGAGATCGAGCGCGCCACGAGCACGATCGGATCCAGCACGAGCTCCGCGCCCTCTTTCGGCGCGCGGTCGAGATGGACGTCGAAATAATCGGCCAAAGTCAGCTTGCTCTCGTCTTCGCCGGCCTTCACGCCGTAGATCTCCGCGAGCTCGGCCAGCGTGTGCTCGCCGGAGACCATGAAGTCGCCGAGCAGATGCGGGTCCGGCGCCGAGCTCGGCTGCATGTCGACGAAGAAGCGGTCGAGCGATTCGGCCTTTTCCGGCGGCGCCAGCAGATAGATGTAATCGCCGGGCGCGATCGGCTCGGCTTCCGCCGGCGTCAAAATGTTCTCCTTGCGGATCACGAGCGTCGGCTTCGACCAGGACGGGATCAGGCCGCGGCGAAAATACAGGCTCTTGGACCGCACCGGATAGCCGACGAGCTGCTGCTCGAGCTGCCCAGGCAGATCCAGTTCGACGCGGCGCGGGCCGCGCTCGGCGCGCGGGAGCGCCACATGCAGCTTGCGCGCGGCCGGCCCCAGGGTCCATCCCTGCAGCAGGAGCGAGATGATGACGACGACGAAGGCGACGTCGAAATAGAGATAGGCCTTCGACAGCCCGACCAGCATCGGGATCGAGGCCAGAAAGATCGCGACCGCGCCGCGCAGGCCGGTCCAGGCGATGAATATCTTTTCGCGCCAGTTGAAGCGGAACGGCGCCAGGCACACGAACACCGCGATCGGCCGCGCCACCAGCATCAGGACGAATGCGATCCCCACCGCCGGCAGCACGCTGCCGCCGAGCCGGCTCGGCGAGACCAGCAGGCCCAGCAGCACGAACATCACGATCTGCGCCAGCCAGGTCGCGGCGTCCAGGAAGGCCACCACCGAATTATGCGCGCGGGTCGGGCGGTTGCCGATGATGATGCCGGCGAGATAGACCGCGAGGAAGCCCGAGGCGTGCATGATCTGCGAGCCGCCGAAGATGACGAGCGCGGCGGTGGTGACAAACGGCGCATGGAGGCCCTGCGGCAGCGCGACCTTGTTGAGCGCGATGACGACCAGACGCCCGCCGATCACCCCGACGACGGCGCCCAGCACGGCCTCCTGGGCGAACTCCATCACCACGTGCGCGGCCGTGCCCGTTCCCAGCGAGATGTATTCGACCAGCATCAGGGTGAGGAAGATCGCGAAGGGATCGTTGGTGCCGGATTCCACCTCCAGCGTCGCGCCGACGCGCGGGCGCAGGCGCAGGCCCTGGGTATGCACCAGCAGGAACACTGCCGCCGCGTCAGTCGAGGCCACCACGGCGCCGACCAGCAGCGACTCCGTCCAGTTGAGGTCGAGCGCATATTTCGCGAATGGCGCCGTGATAAGCGCGGTCAGCAGCACGCCGACGGTCGCGAGCACCATGGAAGGCGCAAGCACGGTGCGGATGCTGGCAAAGCGGGTCCGCAAGCCGCCGTCGAACAGGATCAGTGCGAGCGCGACCGAGCCGACCAGATAGGTGGTTCGGACGTCGTCGAATTGCAGCTGTCCGGGACCGGAATCGCCCGCGAGCATGCCAATCGCGAGGAAGACGAGCAGAAGGGGCGCGCCGAAGCGCAGCGCAAGCAGGCTTGACAGGATCCCGGCCAACACCAGGACGGCGCCGAGCAATATGGCGAGGCTGACAGTGTCGAGGGAAGCCATCCACCTTCCGGGTACGAAATCGCTGGAATTGCATCCTTATCGTCGGCGGACTCCTACGCCAACCCATTTTCTCCCGCTCGCGGCAATCTGCCCGCATTTTGCGGCCTTAACGCACTTCACTTAGCGGTGTATCGGTGGTCCGGCCGCGCCCTTTGTGGGATTCTCCGGCGCGCTCGAATCAATGCCTCCCGCCCGCTCCCCGACGAGACCGATAGACATGGACCTCAAAGACTTCATGGAGTTCGTGCAGACCACCGCGCGCAGCGTCGGGGCCGAAATCTCCTCGCCCTGGTTCTATCTGCAATTCGGGCTCATTCTGGCCGCGGCCGGCATCGCCTATGCCGCGGAAGCCGCCGTTCGCAGCCGGGTCGACATGACCTCGCTGGCGATGCGCTGGCCGCTGCCGCTCCGGCACTTCGCCCGGGTGATGGTCTCCAGCGCCTCGACGGCCGTGTTCACCCTGCTCGTGATCGTCTCGCGCGTGGTGATGTACCACGCGACCTGGCCGAGCCGCAGCTATCTCCTGATGGTCGCCGCCAAGCTGGGCCTGGCCTGGCTCGCGATCCGGCTCTTGACCTCGGTGCTGCGCAACGCCTTCATCGTCAAGCTGGTGTCGATCACGGCCTGGTTCGTCGCGGCGCTCTCCATCCTCGGCCAGCTCGATGCGACGGTCGACCTGCTCGACTCCTTCGCCATCGTGCTCGGCGGTCTGCGGCTGACGCCGCTGCTCGTGATCAAGGCCGGCGCGCTGCTGCTCATCGCGCTCTGGCTCACCAACATCGCCAGCAATTTCGCCGAGAGCCGGATCAACTCGACCACCGATCTGACGCCATCGGTGCAGGTGCTGCTGGTCAAGATCATCCGCATCGGCCTGCTTGCGGTCGCGATCGTGATCGCGCTCGGCACGGTCGGCATCGATCTCTCGGCGCTCGCGGTGTTCTCCGGCGCGGTCGGCGTCGGCATCGGTATCGGCCTGCAGAAGATCGTCGCCAATTTCATCTCTGGGATCATCCTGCTCGCCGACAAATCGGTGAAGCCCGGCGATCTCGTCACCATCGGCGACAACACCGGGCGGATCAGCGCGATGAAGACGCGCTATATTTCCGTCGCCGCTGGCGATGGCCGCGAATTCCTGGTGCCGAACGAGGATCTGGTGACGCAGAAGGTCGTCAACTGGACCTACACCGACAAGAACACGCTGGTGAAGATTGCCTTCGGCACCAATTACGATGCGGACCCGCGGCTGGTCTGCAAGCTCGCCGCCGAGACCGCGGCCGCTCATGCGCGCGCACAGAAGGGCAAGCCGCCGAATTGCATCCTGACCGAGTTCGCCGAAGCCGGGATGAAGTTCTCGCTGACCTTCTGGATCGCCGACCCCGACGGCATGGACAACGTCAAGAGCGACGTGATGCTGGCGCTGTGGGAGGCCTTCAAGCGCGAGGGCATCCGGGTTCCCTACCCGGTCCGCGAAATCCGCATCCGCGGCGGTGCCCTGCCGGTGGAAACCACCGTAGAAGTCCCGAATTAGGCCCGCTTTCAGGCGCAAGGCAGGGAGGCTCGGCTTGCATGCAGGCCCGCAATCATTAAATTAGGGCCTTAAATCAGACCCTTGCGCCCACCTCGATACCGGCCGCGTGCCGAGAAGACCGCATCCGCATGAGCTACGTCGAAGCTACCGATACCTCGCTCCGCAAGACCGGACAGATCAAGCTGCATGGACCGAGCGCCTTTGCCGGCATGCGCAAGGCGGGCGCGCTGGTGGCGAAGTGCCTCGACGAGCTCACCGACATCGTCGGGCCCGGCGTTCCGACCGACCGCATCGACCAGTTCGTCCGCGACTTCGCCTTCAGCAACAATGCCTATCCGGCGACGCTGATGTATCGCGGCTACCGCTATTCGACCTGCACCTCGCTCAACCACGTGGTCTGCCACGGCATGCCCGGCGACCGTCCGCTGAAAGAGGGCGACATCGTCAACATCGACGTCACCTTCATCGTCGACGGCTGGTACGGCGATTCCAGCCGGATGTATGCGGTCGGCCCGATCGCACGCAAGGCCGAGCGGCTGATCGAGGTGACCTATGAGGCCATGATGCGCGGCATCGCCGCGGTGAAGCCCGGCGCCACCACCGGCGACATCGGCCACGCCATCCAGAGTTTCGTCGAACCGCAAGCCATGAGCGTTGTGCGCGATTTCTGCGGCCATGGCCTCGGGCGCATGTTCCACGACGAGCCGAACATCATCCATATCGGCCGGCCCGGCGAAGGCGTGCAGCTCAAGCCCGGCATGTTCTTCACCATCGAGCCGATGATCAATCTCGGCAAGCCGCATGTGAAGATCCTCTCCGACGGCTGGACCGCCGTGACCCGCGACCGCTCGCTGTCGGCGCAGTTCGAGCATTCCGTCGGCGTCACCGCCACCGGCGTCGAGATTTTTACGCTGTCGGAGCGGCACGGCGAGAAGCAGATCGGGTGATCCCACCGCGCGCCTATCGCGGCCGTCGGAACGACGACGGTCGCCGCTTGTAGGTCGCGGCAAAGGCATCGTTGAATCTGCGAACGCTGCCGAAGCCTGCGGCGAAGGCGATCTCCGCCAATGTCATGCTGGTCTGGTCGATCAGGCGCTTGGCTTCCTGCACCCGCCGCGTCGCTGCGATCTCGCTCGGGCTCGCCCCGGCATGGCGCATGAACAGGCGGAGCAGATGGCGCGGGCCGACGCCAAGGGCTTCTGCAAGCTCCGCCATGGATGCACGATCCAGGAAACCTTCATTGATCAGGCGCATCCCGCGCGCAACGGTGCTCGCCGTTCCCATCCAGGCCGGCGACCCCGGCGCGGCTTCCGGCCGGCAGCGCAGACACGGGCGAAAGCCGGCACGCTCGGCGGCGGCTGCCGTCGGATAGAAGGTGACGTTTTCCGAGCGCGCGGGGCGAACCGGGCAGACCGGCCGGCAATAGATGCGCGTCGAGCGGACACCGGAGAAGAACAGTCCGTCGAAAGCGCGCGCACGCGCCAGCCGAGCCCGATCGCAGGTTTCCCAGTCGAGATGGGGTGGCAGTGTTTGCCGATACGTCAAGCCTGTCGCCATTGCGCGACAATAGTATCCGCGCGGCACGTCGAGTAGCCGAAATCGGACCCGGTCGGGCGATGAGGTCCGAATTCAGCCAGCCTGCACCGCCGCGCCGGATCATGGTCCCGCTCCATCCCGGAGCAAATCGCATGAGCACGCAAACGCAATACACGACAGAACAAACCACTCTCGTGCTCGAGATCGGGCTCCTGCTGCTGCTCTCGCTGATCTGGGGCAGCTCGTTCACGCTGATCAAGGTCGCGGTCCCGACGATCCCGCCCTTCACGATGGTTGCCGCGCGTGTGACGATCGCGGCCATTCTCCTGATTGCGGTCGCCCGCGCGCAGGGACACGCCCTTCCCGACCGGGGATCGATATGGACGGCTTTCCTCGTGCAAGGGCTGCTGCAAAGCGCGCTGCCGTTTACCCTGATCAGCTGGGGCGAGATGCATATCGCAAGCGGTCTCGCCGGCGTGCTCAATGCGACCCCGCCGATGTTCGTACTCGCAATCGCGCTGGGGACCGGGCGCGGGCGGCAGACCATGAGCGGCCGAAAGATCATCGGCGTCGCGCTCGGACTTGCGGGTGTTGCCGTGACGATGGGAGCCGACCCGCTCTCGCGGATCGGCACGGCGGCCCCGCTGGCGCAGGCGGCCGTGCTGTGCGCGAGCCTCTGCTACGCGCTCGCACCGATATGGGGACAGCGATTCTCGGGCCTGCCCGCAATCGTCACCGCGGCGGGAGCCATGAGCTGCGCAGCCGCGCTGATGCTTCCTGCCGCAGCCACTCTCGAACAGCCCTGGACACTGGCGCCGCCGCCGGCGCAGGCGATCGCAGCAGTGATCGCGCTCGCGGTGATCTGCACGGCGCTCGCCATGGTGATCTATTTCCGGCTCATTCGCACGCTCGGCCCGCTCGGCACGACCATCGGGAGCTATTTGCGTGCGGGCTTTGCCGTGGCGCTCGGCACCGTATGGTTCGGCGAGCACTTCACCTGGTCCAGCCTTGCCGGCATGGCGCTCATTCTCGTCGGCGTGGTGGCGGTTACGGTGCCCGCTCAGGCGCACGGCGCCAAGCGGCCGACAGGCTAAGCCTCCATTTTCTGGGCCAGCTGCCGGACCCGCGCGCCGCGGCCGCAATTGGCGGTTGCAAAAGCGAAAGTCCGCGGCAATGCTGGCAGCCGATGCCCGCAAAGCCCGACCACGACAAGAGCAAGCCCGAAGAAGCGCCGCACTATCTCGGCCATCGCGAACGGCTGCGCGAGCGCTTCTACAGCGCGGGTGCGGAGGCGCTCAGCGACTACGAGCTTTTGGAGATGGCGCTGTTTCCGGCGCTGCCGCGGCGTGACACCAAGCCGCTGGCGAAGTCGCTGATCAAGATTTTCGGCTCGTTTGCCGAGGTCGTGCATGCGCCGGTGGCGCGCCTGCGCGAGGTGGACGGCATCGGCGAATCCGCGATCCACCAGCTCAAGCTGCTCGCGGCGGCGTCGCATCGCGTGGCCAAGGGCGGGGTCAACAGCCGCAACGCGCTGTCGTCCTGGAACGAGGTGATCGACTATTGCCGCACCAGCATGGCGTTCGCCGACAAGGAGCAGTTTCGCCTGCTGTTCCTCGACAAGCGCAACCAGCTGATCGCCGACGAGGTGCAGCAGACCGGCACTGTCGATCACACCCCGGTCTATCCGCGCGAGGTGATCAAGCGCGCGCTGGAATTGTCCGCGACCGCGCTGATCCTGGTGCACAACCACCCCTCAGGCGATCCCTCCCCTTCACAGGCCGACATCCAGATGACCAAGGCGATCATCGACATCGCAAAGCCGCTCGGGATTGCGGTGCACGACCACATCATTGTCGGCAAGAGCGGGCATGCGAGTTTGCGCGGGATGCGGCTGATCTAGCGATGTCGAAAGACCGGCGGCCCGGCGGCCAGCGCACCGCAGAATAACCGTTACTTGTCGGCGGCGGTCAAGAAGCTGTCCACGACGCGCCATACCTTGCGCGTAACGGTCGGCTCGCCGAGCCGGAACGCGGTGTTCGCCGAACGGAGGACGGCTTCGATCTGGAACGCGGAGAGCTCGGGATCCGAGTTGACGATGTCCTTTTGCTTGACCGCATGTTTCAACTCGGCGGAAAGTCGAGCGACCCATGCCCTTTGAGCGCCCGCCACCAGGTCGCGCAGCGGCCCTGGGTGGGAGTCAAGTTGAGTGAGGTTGGCCGCGAAGAAACAGCCGCCGGCGAAAAGCGGCCGTTCGGCATATTGCAGCCATCGGTCAATCAACTCCCGAAATCTGTGGACGCCTTGCGGTTCTGCTTCGGCGGGACGAACGACGAAGTCGCGGAACATATCGAGGGCATAAGCGAAGGTATCCTTCTGAAGGGTCTGCTTGGTTTCGAACAAGGCTTGAATGCCGGCCTTGCTCATTCCGGTTCCGGTCGCAAGCCGCCCGAAACTCAGGCCCTCCAGGCTTTCCAGGGACGCGATATCGACGGCCCGGGCCAACACCAATTTTCGCGAGCGCAGGCCGCGAAGCAGTCGCTTGTCCGTGGTCTCGTCGACAGCGCGTCGGTCCGACGAGGCCACGCTCGCGGTCAATGGACCGCGCGCGGGCTTGACTTTTGGTGACCTTGGCGCCCGCATTTGCACAATCCTAACGAAATCCTCAGAGACTTAACACATCCGATGGTCGATGTGGCCAGACCCGAATGAGTTGCGGCCGAGCGCCATGCGCACGATCAAATCCGTGTGGACAATCGTCTGTCGGCTGCTCCTCGCCGCGAAGCAGGCAATGATCCGGGAGCAAGGTCGATGGATCGCCATTGACCTTGCCATGGTGACCTCAACATCTGCACCTGCTGCTTCGCCGCAAGGCTCAGAGGATGATAAACATCCGATGATCGATGCGGCCCGGACCGTACTCACCGTAGCCAACGGTCACGTTTCCACAAAGCCACGCGTAGCGCTCGTCTGACGTCTCGAACCTGGGCGTCGGCCGCACATAGCTCTCGTCGAAGGACAACCGTTCGCCTTTCGCCAGACGCTGACGGCCATCTGGCGGGTACCTGAGGACGCCATGCGACTCATAATGGATGAGAACACCATCATGGGTGCGCATGGTTGCGCGAACGTCCATGCGACTGGTGCCGTCGGCGCCGAGGGAGACCCAGTCGCCGCCGCCCGGCAGCATTTCACCCCGGAAGCGTGGACCTTCGAAGCGACCGCCCTTGACCACAAAGGTCAAACGAGTGCCGAGGGGAGTCGAGATCACCTGGCCCAATTCCAGATCGATGCTGAGATCGCACAGATGCTCGACCGGCAGCGCGTCGATCAACGCCCGATCGAACAACGGCTTCTTCTGGTCTGCGGCGAGAGTTCTTGGGTTGGTCATGCTCGCCTCCGTCATGCCACTTCGAACGCTGCCTTGACCTGCGCAAAATCGAAGAACGTGTCCTTCCGTGTGACAAGTCCGTCGTCGTCCACCTCAACAACGTCCAGCGCGCGAAATCCACGGCGCGTCTTGCCGGCTGGCTCGAATGTCAGTGTCCAGTCGAGCGTCCAGTGCCGCTCGCCGAACAAGAGGCGATGCGTCTCGGCGGCAAAACCGGGGTAGCGCTCGAAGACCTGGGTGAACTCTGTATGCAACGCGTCGATACCACGAATCACGTTGGTCCGGCCGTGCGCCTGAAACGTTGATTGCGGCGCATGCAGCGCGAGGATGGAAGCCGGGTCATGAGCTATCCAGGCAGCCAAATAGCGCTCCGCGACCGCCGCGATGTCAAACTTGGTGGCTGCGGTTTTCAACACAGTCGTTGCCGTCATGGTCGACCCTCCAAAGGATTGTTGAACTCGTACGCAAGCCTATGATCTACAAAACGCGATGTCAATACGGTCGACCGTATTGTTTTATTCGAGGCCTCAGGTAAGTTACCGTTACCGGCGTTCGTCTGAAGACACAGACGCGAGACAGTCCGGCCTGGAAACCGATTTGGTCCTTTCCCTGAACATTCGTGGAAGCCTGCTGATGGCCTCGGCCATGGCCGCATTCACCATCAACGACGCGATCACCAAGGCGGTGTCCGGCGAGATGAACTTCGGTCAGATCATGCTGGTGCGCGGCCTGTTCGCGGTGGTGCTGATCGCAGCCCTCGCAAAGCATCAGCGGGCGCTGCGGCCGCTACGCGTGCTGATCATGAAGGCGGTCATGCTACGGGTGGCCGGCGAAATCGGTGGAACGATATTGTTGCTGGCGGCGATCGCGAACTTACCTCTGGCGAATGCCACGGCGATCCTTCAGGTGCTGCCACTCGCCATCACGCTTGGTGCGGCCCTGACGTTCGACGAACCCGTCGGCTGGCGGCGTTGGCTGGCGATCACGGCCGGCTTTATCGGCGTTCTCATCATCGTTCGCCCCGGGGGCGAGGGGTTCAACCAATTTTCCCTGCTCGTGCTGATCTCGGTCGTTTTCTGCGCGATCCGCGACCTCGCGACCAAGCGAATACCCGCGCCAATTCCATCGCTGTTCGTCACCCTGTTGACCGCGGTTAGCGTTACCATCGCCGGAGCCGGCATCGTTGTTCCGCTCGGCGGTTGGACGCCGCCATCCGGCCGGGCGCTCGCACTGTTGGCGTTCGCCGCGGTTCTGATCCTGATCGGCTATCAGTGCATCATCCTGGCGCTGCGAACAGGTGATATCTCGGCGGTCGCACCGTTCCGCTATTCCGCGCTGCTATGGGCCATGCTGTTCGGCTATCTGGTGTTCGGGGACAGGCCCGACGCCATGATGGTGACCGGGGCGACGATCATCGTGCTGTCCGGTCTCTACGCGTTCTATCGCGAGCGCGCGCAGGCGCGTCCGGTGGCGCCAAGCACGACCGGCCTGCCGCCCGATGGATTGTGATCGCCAACGTCAAACGCGATCGGGCCGATCGCTCAGTAGCAATAGCGCGGATCGACCGGAACGTAGGAGCCGTCCCGGCGCTGCATGTAGCAGCCGCGCTGATAGGCGTAGTAGCCGGAGCGGCGGCGTTCGCCCTCTGAGGCGATCGCAGCGCCCGTGCCGGCACCGACGACGGCGCCGATGGCGGCGCCGCGGCCTCCGCCGATGGCGCCACCCACGATCGCTCCACCGACGCCGCCGAGGATGGCACCGCCAATTGCGTCCTGCGCCGCGGCCTCATGAGCCGGCACCCCCATCACAACTGTCAGACATGCCGCGATAGCGAAACTTCCAATGCGAAGACCTCGAAGCATGCTCGCCCTCCCCTGTGGTCAGACGAGTCATAGCGCCGCAACCGGATTCGGACCAGAAGAATCACCACGCCGGGACCCGGCACTTCTCGCGGTGGCGTCGGAGGCTCGGCTGGAAGGCGGCTCAGGCCATGCCGCGCGCGCCGCGGGCCAGCCGATTCATCTCAAGCATCGACCCAGCGCTGCACCGCCTCGGCGGTGTCGGCCGGCGTGGTGTTGAAGCAGATCGCGGCGTCGGGCGCCAGGCGGTGGACGAGGTTGAGCACCTTCTCGAACAGCAGCAGGCGCTCCCTGGGCTCGCGCAGGCCCGCGCCGATCACGATGCAGTCGAAATTCTCCTCGCGCAACGCCGCCGTGACGGCGGCTTCCGCCGCGGCATCGAGATCGATCAGGCAACTCGTGACCTCGTAACCGAGATCGCGCAGGCGCAGCAGCTGCGCATCGATATAGTTGCGCACGAGCTCCGGCGTGAGCTGCGGGAATGCGCTGTAGTCCGCGTTGCCGGGTTCGATGCCGATCGCGAGGACGCGCGTGGTCATGCTGGACTCCTTGGCCGGACTGCCTCGTCTCGCTAACGGAGCCGCGGCCCTGCCGGTTCCCTCGCGGGCGGCCGCCCTCATCCCAATCGCGCCGCTCATTTTCCCAGCGAGGCTGTAACCCACTTCACACGCACCGCGCCGGCGGCCTGCCAGACTTGCGGGAGATCACGCTGGGCTCACGCCCTGTCACGGCACCTGGTTCACCTCATCTGACGCGGAGTTGCGATAATCCATTTATTGCGGGAGCGGAAAATGATTTCATTCGAGAGTCTGAAAAGCGAATACGAGCGAAATTGGGCCAATCTCGAGATCCGGCCTTCGCGCCTCTCCGACGCGAATGCGATCGCGCGCAAGGCCATTAACGGCAAGGCGACCTATCAGCAGATCGAGCGATTGACCGGCGTCCCCTGGTATTTCGCTGCCCTCTGCCATTACCGCGAGTCCAATTTCGATTTCGACACTTATCTCGGCAACGGCGAAACGCTTCATCGCGCGACGACGCTCGTTCCGAAAGGGCGCGGCCCGTTTGCCACGTTCGTGGACGGCGCCGTGGACGCCTTCAGGATTGAGAATTTCGTCGGCGCTCACGATTGGGGGATTGCGCGGATTCTGTTCCGGCTCGAAGCGTTCAACGGCTTCGGCTATCACGCCAAGGGCTGCAATTCGCCCTATCTCTATGGCGGTTCGACGCTGTATGGCCCGCCCGAGGCAAGGGCCGGCAAATTCGTCCGCGATCATGAGTTTGATTCGAACCATGTCGATTCCCAGCTCGGCACCGCGGTGATCCTGCATGCGATGATGTCGCTGGATTCCTCGATCAGCCTCGACGGCAGCCCGCAATTCGCGAGCCGCGCCGAACCGGAGGACGACGCGGCGTCGACGATCGTTCTCATGCAGCAGGCGCTCAACAAGCTCGGCGCCAATCCGCCGCTCGCCGAGGACGGCATCAGCGGACCGAAGACCAGAACCGCGGTCTCGCAGTTTCAGCAGCAGAACGGCCTGAGGGATACCGGACTTCTCGACGGCGCCACGGTCGCCGCCCTCACGCGCGCTGTGCAGTCGGGTCCCACCGGATCTGCCGGCGATGTCTCCCGGATCATGAAGCGGCTGGAGGATCTCGCGCAATTGCTGCGGCCACCGGTCGGCGCCGTGATCCCGGCAACGACGACATCGGGCAATACGCTGCCCGCCACCAATGATCCGATCAGCCTGTTCGAACGGCTCTTTTCCCTCGTCAACAAGACAGCCCCCATGCCAGGCCCCCTCACCCCGACCAGCCCCGCCCCCGTCGATCAGTTGAAGCAGGTCGTCGACCTGCTCGGCACCTTGCTCAATAGGGACAGCAAGCCCGTCCTCGGCCAGGTCAATGGCGCGCTCGGCGATACCATCGGCAAGATGCTCGACGGCAAGAAGACTGCGCTCGGCATCGGCGGCTCGCTGATCACGGCGCTGCTGTCGTCGGTGACGGCGAGCCCCAACGCTGGCGGTCTTGCCGGGTTGCTGGGGACGCTGGTGTCGGCGGTGCCGGGCCTCGGCCAGTTCGCGATGCCGATCTCGCTGGCGCTCACGGCCTGGGGCGTGCTCGGCAAGATGGAGAAGTGGGCCCAGGGCACCGCGCCGCCGCCCAAGCCGACGACGTAGTCTGCGGCCATCCTTCGAGACGCCCGCCATGGCGGGCCCTCAGGATGAGGTCGCGTTTCGCGGCGCTACTGACGCAGCATGATCAGGGGATCGGCGGTGTCGGGGACGCGCCGCCATTGCGCGTTGTCGTCGGCCTCGAACTGCCAGGCCTCGCCGGCCTTGGACAGCAGGATGATCTGTCCGCGCTCGAGCCGCCATTGCGTCGGGTTGAACTGCGCGATGGCCGCATCGCATTTCGGCTTGAGGAAGACCTGGAAATTGTCCGGGCCGGCTTCCGTGTTGGTCAGCGTCAGCCCGCAGACCGGCTGGCCGTTGCCGCGCACGATCGACCAGTCGCCGATCATCTGGTCCATCGACTTCGCCATCGAGCGGGCGGCGGCGAGATCTTGCAGGATGTAGACGCCCTCGCCCTGCCGCAGACCCTCGAAGATGCCGGCCTCGACCTCGGTAAAGTCGATCACCGCTTCACCGCTCGCATCCTGCAAGCGGACGATGTCGAGACCCCTGACGCTCCAGGCGACGATGTCCTTGGTGAAAGGCAGCGCGGCCTTGCAGGCCGGCTCGAGCTCGAGCTTGAAACCTTGCGCCGCAGCGTCGGCCTTGAGCGTGACGACGCAGGTCTTGCTGCGCTCGGTGGTCGAGAGCTCCCACTGCCCGGGCATCTCCTTCTTCAGGGTCGTCGTATCCTGCGCCAATGCGATGCCGATCGCGGCCAAGGAGGCCGCGACGGCGAATGCAACGACCCGAAGAGCTCCCATCAGCGTCCCTTGAATGGCGTTTCCGCAACCGGGGTCAACGGCGCCTTGCCTGAGAACCAGGACTTGAGATTGTCGACCACGAGCTGGTCCATCGCGTTGCGCGTCACCACTGAGGCCGAGCCGATATGCGGCAGCAGCACGACGTTCTGCATGGCCTTGAGCTCGTCCGGCACGTTCGGCTCGGCCGCGAACACGTCGAGGCCCGCGGCGAGGATGGTGCCGGACTTGAGCGCCTGGACCAGCGCCGGCTCATCGATCACCGAGCCGCGCGCGACATTGACCAGCACACCGCGTGGGCCGAGCGCCTTCAGCACCTCGGCATTGATCATCTTGTTGGTGCTGGCGCCACCGGGCACGATCACCATCAGCGTGTCCACCGCCTTCGCCATCTCGATCAGGTCGGGGTAGTGCTTGTAGGCGACGTCCTTGGACGGATTGCGGGTGTGATAGACCACCGGCACCAGCGAGGCATCGAGCCGGCGCGCGATCGCCTGTCCGATCCGGCCCATGCCGACGATGCCGACCTTGCGATCGCGCAGCGAGCCGACGCTCAGCGGATAGTTCTGGGTCTGCCAGAGACCGGAGCGCACATAACGATCGGCCTTGATGAACTCACGCACCGTGGAGATCAGAAGGCCCATTGCGACGTCGGCGACCTCCTCGGTCAGCACATCGGGCGTATTGGTGACGATGATGTTGTGCTCGGCGGCGTATTTGGCATCGACGTGGTCGTAGCCGACGCCGAAGCTCGCCACCATCTCGATTTTGGGCAATTGCGACAACGAATCCCGGTCGGCGCGCACGGTGTGATAGGTCACCGCCACGCCGCGGATCTTTTCGCGGATTGCCGGCGTCAGCCGCTCGAGATCGCCTCGCGTCTCCGCCTTGTGCACGACGAAATGATCGGAAAACCCGTTCTCGAGGATCGGCCGGACCGGCCCATAAATCAGAAGGTCGATCTTTTCGGACGAAATCGAACCGGTGGTCATCAGTTGTCCTTTCCAAGCGCGCTCTCGTGCCAGCGCCGTAAAACGAGGTGGGAAACTAGCGCCAGCACCCCATAGATGACAATCCCGGCCAGCGACAACAGCAGCAGCGCTGCGAACATGCGGGGTATGTTCAATCGGTAGCCGGATTCCGCGATCCTGTAGGCGAGCCCGGATCCAGCGCCGGCCGTTCCCGCCGCGATCTCGGCCACGACCGCGCCGATCAGCGACAGGCCGCCGGCAATGCGCAGGCCGCCGAGAATGTAAGGCAGCGCCGCCGGCAGCTTGAGAAAGCGCAGGATCTGCTGCGGCGAGGCGCCATAGAGCTGGAACAGGCCGGCGAGGTTGCGATCGACCGAATTGAGCCCGAGCGTGGTGTTGGACAGCACCGGGAAAAAGGCGACGATGAAGGCGCAGACCACGACCGCGGTCTGTTGCTCCAGATAGATCAGCAGCAGCGGCGCGATCGCGATGACGGGCGTGACCTGAAGCACCACGGCATAGGGGAATAGCGATGCTTCCACCCATTTGGACTGGTTGAACAGCAGCGCCAGCGCGATGCCGCCGACGCTGGCCGCGACAAACCCTTCGAGCGTGGTCAGCAGCGTCGCGGCGAGCGACTGTGACAGCACCGACCAATCCTTGATCAGCGTCAGGAAAATGACGGAGGGCGCCGGCAGCACGTAAGGCGGGATGTCCTTGATGCGGACCACGAGCTCCCAGGCGAGCAGTCCCGCCGCGAACACGATGGCCGGCAGCACGAAGCGCACCGCGCGTTGCGCGCCGGACGGCTTCGCAGTGACGGAAGCTTGCGCGTTCATAGCGTGGATTGCCCTGCATAGGACGGCGCCAGCGCCGCCGACACCTTCCGGCAATAATCGGAATAGGCGACTGAAGTGCGAAACTCCTCGCCGCGCGGCTCGACCGTCTCGATGCGGAAGTCGGCCTGGATGCGGCCCGGCCGCGCCGTCATCACCACCACGCGCTGCGACAGATAGACGGATTCGAACACCGAATGCGTGACGAAGATGACGGTCTTGCCGAGCCTGCGCCACAGCGCGAGCAAATCGTCGTTGAGACGGAAGCGCGTGATTTCGTCGAGCGCCGCGAACGGCTCATCCATCAGGAGGATATCAGGGTCGGTGACGAGCGCGCGCGCCAGCGACACCCGCATCTTCATGCCGCCAGAGAGCTCGCGCGGAAAGGCGTCGGCGAAATCGCCAAGCCCGACGCTCGCCAGCGCCTCATCGGCACGCGTGCGCGCTTCCGCCTTCGGAACGCCTGCGAGCTTCAGCGGCAGCCGGACGTTCTCGCGCGCGCTGGTCCAGGGCATCAGGGTCGGCTCCTGAAACACGAAGCCGATGCCGTGACCTGGTTGAACAAGACCTAGCTGCGCCTTATCCTCGCGACGCGCCAGCCGCACGATTCCGGACGATGGCGCGCTGAGCTCGGCGATCAGCCGCAGCGCGGTGGATTTGCCGCAACCTGACGGTCCCAGCAGCGAAATGAACTCGCCCTTGCGCACCGCAAGATCGAGCGGGCCGAGCGCCATCACGCCGTTGTCATAGGTCTTCGTCACGCCGCGCAGGCTGACAGCCAGGGCCGTCAGGCCGGCCTCGCCCCCCGCCGACGTCTGGGCTGATGACATCGGCCTTGCGCTACGGCTTGCTCGGGCGCAGCTCGGCGCCGACGCCCTTGTTGACGAAGCGCAGCGTATAGGATTTGCGGAAATCGAGGTCCGCCTTGACCACGCCCGCCTTCACCATCTTGTTGAAGAAGGAGGTGTAGCGCTCGTCGCTCATCGCGCCGATGCCGTTCTTCAGCGAATCGCCGGAATCGACGATGCCGTACTCCTTCATCTTGGCGACGGAATAGGCGAGCAGCTCGTCGGTCATCTCCGGATTGAGCTTCTTGATCATGGCGTTGCCCGCGGAATTGTCGCGGTAGATGTAATTGTACCAGCCGACCATGGAGGCATCGACGAAGCGCTGCACCAGGTCGGGCTTCTTCTCGACCACGTCGCGGCGGCTCTCGATCAGGGTCGAATAGGTGTTGAAGCCGTAATCGGCGAGCAGCAACACGTTGGGCTTGAAGCCGGCGGCCTTCTCGACCGCGAAGGGCTCGGAGGTGACGTAACCCTGCATCGCGCTCTTGGGATTGGCGATAAAGGGCTGCGGATTGAAATTATAAGGGCGAACGTTCTTCTCGCTGAAACCGTATTCGGATTTGAGCCACTGGAAATAGCTGGTCATGCCCTCCTTGGAGACGAACAGCGTGAGCGGCTTGAGGTCCTCGATCTTGGCGACCTTGGCATCGGGCTGCGTCAGCATCACCTGCGGATCCTTCTGGAACACCGCGGCGATCGTGACGACCGGGACGTTGTTGGCGACCGCGTCGAACGACATCAGCGTGTTCGCGGCCATGAAGAAATCGATCTTGCCGGCGATCAGCAGCATCCGGTTGTTCTCGTTGGGCCCGCCGGGGACGATGGTGACGTCCAGCCCATATTTTTTGTAGGTGCCGTCGGCGACGGCCTGGAAGAAGCCGCCATGCTCGGCCTCGGCGACCCAGTTGGTGCCGAACATGACCTTGTCCAGGGTTTCGGCGCGCGCCGGAACGACCGAGACCAAAGCGGCCATCAGGCCCGCCGTTAAGGCTCGCCGCAGATGAGAAGGGCTCATGATGGGACTCCGTCGATCGCTTCTAGCCGATGTCCAAGCAACGCGATAAAACCGCAAGACATTCAGGGACGCGAGCCGGCCTGGCCCGCGTCCCCTGATAACCCAAATTACGTGACAAATTCGGGCAAAGAAACCTTGATGACGCCTTCCCGCGACTGGACCGAGATCCGCTGGGCCGATGCCAGCCCCGCCGAGGTGTCGCGCTGGATCGCAGTGCTGCCGCTGGCGGCGACCGAGCAGCACGGCCCGCATCTGCCGCTCGAGACTGACGTGCTGATCGCCGACGCCTATCTGGCGCGGGTGCGCGAGCTCCTGCCCGAGAGCGCTCCGGCCAGTTTCCTGCCCGTTGAACCGATCGGGATTTCCACCGAGCATATCGACTATCCGGGCACGCAGACGCTGCCGACCGACATCGCGTTGCAAAAATGGACCGCGATCGGCGAAGACATCGCGCGGCGCGGATTGAAGAAGCTCGTCATCGTCACCAGCCATGGCGGCAACAGCGCGGCCATGATGCTGATCGCGCAAGATCTGCGCGCGCATCAAAAGCTGTTCGTGGTGACGACGTCGTGGTCGCGGCTGTCGGGCGCGGACCGGCTGTTCCCCGCGGACGAAGTCCGCCACGGCATCCACGGCGGCGCGGTCGAGACCTCGATCATGCTGGCGCGCTATCCCGATCAGGTGCGCGGTGATGCGATCGCGGATTTTCCCGCGAGCAGCATCGCGATGGAGCAGCAATATCGCTGGCTGTCGACGCAGCGACCCGCACCATTCGCCTGGCAGGCGCAGGATCTCAACCCAAGCGGCGCTATCGGCAATGCGACGTTGGCCGTGGCCGCGAAAGGCGAGCGGCTGATTGACCAGGGCGCCCGCGCTTTTTGCGAGCTGCTTGCCGAGGTTGATAACTTCGACGTGAACAGGCTCGCCAAAGGCCCTCTCGGTTAGCGCCTATCCTACTGGAAACATTCGGGAAAGAGCCAGACTCGACCTCCGCTTTTGCCGGTTTCGAACCGGACGCGCGGAGCCTCCGTCCAACTCGGTACGCGGGCCACAACGGACCGCCTCAACCCGGATGGAGTTTCACATGTCGATCAAGACCAAGATTTTTGCAGTTGCCCTCACCGCGCTCACCCTGACTGGCAGCGTCGTCGCCACCACCTCGCAGGCGCAAGCCAAGCCGCTCGGCTGGGGCGTCGGCGTCGGCCTGGGTATCGCCACCGCCGCCGTCGTCGGCTCCGCGATCGCCGCCAGCAACGACCCCTATTACAACGGCTATCACCGCTGCGGCTGGGCCGCCCAGTACAACGCCTTTGGCCAGTACGTCGGCCGCGTTCGCACCTGCTTCTGATTTGAGGCCCTGAGGCCGATCTCACGTGGATCCTGCGTCCGACACGGGCGCCTCATCCACCCCGTGTCGTGCCCCCGACCCCGCCCGGATGTCCCCCCGGGCGGGGTCAACTGTTTTGGACCTGGAAATTTGTTGCGGTCCCGTCACACCGAGGTGCGAATCATCCCCTGCGGCAATCTGCACTAGTTGCTCTTGCGAATTAATCGCAATAAGGTCCGCAACGGGCTCAGGAGCTTGGGAAGAAGTCGCGCCGAATCGAGATCATCTGGTCCGATCGCGGAGCGCCTAAGCCTGATGACAGGGTCGCCGCGAATCGGCAGGGATAGTGCGGCGAGTGGACACACTCGCTTTGGGGGCGTGCGTTTTGACGTTGAGGGGTCACCGTTACAGGTATTTGCGGACGGCCGCGGCGATTGCCACGGGCGTCTTGGCTTTGCCCGCCACCAGCCGCGCGGCCGATCTGCCGCTGAAGGCACCTGCGCTGAAAGCGATCTACGACTGGACCGGGCTCTATATCGGCGCGCACGCCGGCTACAGCCTCGGCTCGTCGCGCTTCGCGCTGAACGACGGCACCGGGATCAACGACAGCGGCGTCTTCAGCGGCATGATCGGCGGCGTGCAGGCCGGCTACAATTACCGGCTCAATTCCGGTTGGCTTGTTGGCGTTGAAGGCGATTTCTCGTTTCCGAACTACATCACCTCCAACTCGATCGTGTCCTTTCTGGCGACACCCGCCAACACCGTCACGCAGCAATGGGACTACACCGCGAGCCTGCGCGGCCGCCTCGGCTACACCAGCGGTCCATGGCTGGTCTATGCCACCGGCGGCTTTGCTTGGATGGGTGAGCGCTATTTCGACACGCCTGCCGGAGGGGAAGCAGTCCCGAAAATCCTGAACACGCGGCCCGGCTGGATCGCGGGCGGCGGCATCGAATACGGTTTCGCACCGCATTGGAGCGCACGGGTCGAATATCTCTACAGCCGCTTCCACGGCGCCAATGTCGTCTTCTCCACCGGCGCCCAGTACAATTCGTCGTCGCTCGACTTCCAGTCGGTCCGGCTCGGCCTCAACCGCAAGGTCGATTGGCCGGGCATGCCGAGCTACGATCCCAAAGGTTCGGGGATCGGCTCGCTAATCGACACGGAATCGGACCGCTGGGAGATCCACGGCCAGAGCACGTATCTGCCGCAAGGCTATCCGTCGTTCCCCGCCCTCTACACCGGCCCGAATTCGCTCTCACCATCAAGGCAGGCCAAGGCGACCTGGAGCAACAGCCTGTTCCTGAACGCAAAGCTGTGGGACGGCGGCGAGGTCTATTATAATCCCGAACTGCTGCAGGGATTTGGACTGAACGACACCGTCGGCGCCGCCGGTTTCCCCAACGGCGAGGCGCAGAAGTCGAACTTCCCCTATCCGCACTACAACACCTCGCGCCTGTTCGTGCGCCAGACGTTCGGCTTTGGCGGCGAGCAGGAAGAGCTCGCGAGCGGCCAGTTGCAGCTCGGGCAGAAGGTCGATGTTTCCAGGCTCACGGTGCAGGCCGGCAAATTCCCGGTGATCGACGTGTTCGACGGCAACGCCTACGCCAAGGACACCCGCAAGGACTTCATGAACTGGTCGCTGTGGGCGCCAGGCGCGTTCGACTATTCCGCCGACAAGGTTGGCCTCACCTACGGCGTCACCGCCGAGCTGAACCAGAAGCAGTGGGCGTTGCGCGGCGGCTACTTCCTGATGGTCGCCGAATCCAATTCGAATCATTTCGACACCAGGGTCGGCGAGCGCGGCCAGTACGTGCTCGAGCTCGAAACGCGCTTCTCGCTGCTCGGCCAGCCCGGCAAGCTCAGGACCATAGGCTGGCTCGACAGCGCCAACATGGGCAGCTTCCGCGAGACGCTGAACAATCCCACGCTCAACCTCGACATTGCGCAGACCCGGCGCGGCCGTCTGAAGTATGGCTACGTGCTCAACCTCGAGCAGGCGATCACCGACGATGTCGGGCTGTTCGGCCGCTGGAGCTGGAATGACGGCAAGACCGAGACGCTGGCCTTCACCGACATTCACCGCAGCCTGTCCGGTGGTCTTTCGATCAAGGGCACGAAATGGGGCCGGCCCGATGACGTGATCGGCGTCGGTGGCGCCATCAATGCCATCTCGCAGGATTATCGCGACTTCCTGGCCGCCGGCGGCCTCGGTGTTCTCATCGGCGATGGCGCGCTCAACTACCGCCGCGAGCGCATCCTCGAAACCTATTACGCCTACGCGCTGAACAAGAGTCTCACCCTCACCGCCGACTACCAGCTGATCGTCAACCCTGCCTACAACGCTGATCGCGGCCCGGTGTCGGTATTCTCGGGACGGCTGCACGGCGAGTTCTGAGCGCGGCTCAGAACAGCAGCGCGACGCCCGAGACCAACAGCAGCGCGAGCACGATCTTGCGGAACGTGGCCTCATCGATGCGGCCGAACAGTTTCAGCCCGAGCCACGTTCCCGCGAAGAGAAACGGCAGGCCGAGCGCGAACAGCTTTGCGGTCTCGAACGTCAGCGCTCCCTTGGCGCCCAGGAAGAGTGCCGCCGTGGCGAACACCACGACTGCGACGGGCTGGAACGTGGCGCGCTGGACCTCCTTGGGCAGGCCGCGCAGATTGCACCAGATGGTGACGATGATGCCGGCAAGGCCAGTCAGCCCGCCGAGCAGGCCGTTGACGAAACCAATGGTCATGTCGGCGGCCGGCGGCACGATGGTCGCGACCTTGAGCTTTGGCCTGAAGAACGCATAGAGGCTGTAGACGATCAGGATCGCTCCAACTGCGATGCGGACGCTCTTGGGATCGGCCGAAGTCAGGAGTGACACGCCGACCGGCACGCCCACGACGGCACCGATCATGAAGGGCCATAGCCGGCGCCAGTCGAGCGCGCTGCGCAGCTTCCAGACCGAGTAGCCCTGCACCAGGAGGCCGAAGCCGACGATCAGGCTGGCGCTCTGAAGCGGCGTCAGCACATAAAGCCACAGCGATGCCGCGACGAGGCCGAAGGCAAAGCCGGATAGGCCGGCGACGAATGCACCGGCAAAGGTGGCCAACAGGAAAAGCGGTAGTTCGATTGTGATCCCATCCATTGCTCGCTCCAAACGTCAGCGAGCAGCGCTTGCGTGGGATCACCACTTCACGGGGAGGCTGCAACATCCCCGGTGGTGCGAGTCTAGGTGAAGCCGCTTCCCTTCACAATGACCTTCTTAGGCGGCCCGGATCGCATCCAGGAACTTCCCGACCTCGACCTTGAGGCGGCTGCTCTCGCCGGACAGCGACTTCGCTGACGCGAGCACGGTGGAGGAGGCCGATCCGGTCTGGCTCGCGCCGCGCTGCACGTCGACGATGCTGGCGGAGACCTGTTGGGTGCCGCGTGCCGCCTGCTGCACGTTGCGGGAAATCTCCCGCGTCGCCGCGCCCTGCTCCTCGACCGCGGAGGCGATCGCCGATGCGATCTCGGACATGCGGGTGATGGTGTCGCTGATCGACTTGATGGCGCCGACGGAATCCTCTGTCGCGCTCTGGATTCCCGTGATCTGCTGGCTGATCTCGCCGGTGGCCTTGGCGGTCTGCTCGGCCAGCGCCTTGACCTCTGAGGCGACCACGGCGAAGCCGCGCCCGGCCTCGCCGGCGCGCGCCGCCTCGATCGTGGCATTGAGCGCCAGAAGATTGGTCTGGCCCGCGATCTGACTGATGAGCTCGACCACGTCGCCGATCCGGCCCGCAGCCTTGGCGAGCTCGCCGACATAGTCGTTGGTCCGCGCTGCCTGCTGCACCGCTTCGCTGGCCACGCGCGCGGAGTCCTGGACCTGCCGGCCGATCTCGTCGACCGAGGACGCCATTTCCTCCGCGGCCGCGGCAACGGTCTGCACGTTGCTGGAGGCCTGCTCGGAGGCGGCCGCGACGGTCGCGGTGACCTTTTCCGATTGATCGGCGGTGCTCGTCAGCGTTCCCGCCGACACTTCCAACTCCGACGATGCCGACGACACCGTGTTGATGACGTCGCCGATCAACGCTTCGAAATCGCGCGCGATCTGGTCCATGCGCTGGCTGCGCCGGAGTTTTGCCTCGGCTTCGACCGCAGCGGCCTCGTCGGCGGCCTTCTTGGCGGAGAGCGAGTCCTTGAAGTGCTGGAGCGAGCCCGCCACCTGGCTGATCTCGTCATTGCGGCCCGTCACGGGAATCTCGACCTCGTGCTGTCCGGCGGCAAGCGTTGCGATCACGTCCGCGAGCCGGCTGAGCGGCGTCACCACGCGCCGGCGCAGCATCATGGTCACGCCACCAAGTGTCCCCAGCAACGCCAGCACCGCCACGCCCGCGAGCGCGAACATCGCCAACGCGCCGTCGCGCGCGGCCGAGGCGCGCTCGGCAGCTTCGGCCAGCGCGGCATCGCGCACGCCGTAGAACATCTGGATGGCGGGTACGATGACGTTGGCCAGCTCTTCGGCGTTGATGCCGTACTTGCCGTCACCACGGGCCGTGGGCATCTCCTTGTCCACGGCAGCGGCTGCTTTCCCGAAGTAAGAGTCGGTCGCCGCCCTCAGCGCCGTGGCGATGCGGGGCGGGCTTCCGAGTTCGTCGATGCCGGCCTCGATGCGCTCGCGGTCGGCCTCGACACGCCCCTGCATACGATCCATCAGCGAGAATTCGGGAGCCGTGAGCGGTCGGCGTGCGCTCAGCGCAGGGGACAGCGTGGCGGCGCGGCTGCCGGCCGAGACGCGCAGATCCTGCGCCGTTCGCGCCAGGCTCAGCAGCGCCGCAAGCGAGGAATCAGCATTGATGACCTTCGCTTCGAGCCGGTTCATGATCGGCTCGATATTGCCGATGACCTCGGCAACGCCCGGAAGGAAGCCCTTGACCACAGCGCTGTCGCGTGCCGCCAGGGGAAGGCTCATCGCGCGGTCTGCCGCCGTGGTGATGTCCTTGAGCCGCCGCGCGGTACGGTCCAGGTTTTCGATCATCGGTCCGGAATCATCCAGCACCATGATGGCACGCCTGGCCCCCTCGAATGCGGCATCGACCGCTTTCGCGGCCTTCGCGGCGGCTTCGATCTGGACCTGCGTCGCAGAATTCTCCTGGAAGATCGGGGAAATGTAGGGAGCACGAAGGCCGGCAACGTGCTGACTGACCATCAGGGTCGCGCCAAAGGCGTCGACCGTCTTGATCGCGTCGGAGCGGTTCGTGAAGATGCGCGCCTGGGGTATGAGCACCTCGGCGCCAAGGATGACTGCAAACACCGTCACCGTCAGCATCGACAGCGCAAAGAGCTTCCCGATCCGCATCTGATCCCCCGAATACATTCCTGCAAATGCCGAAAACTTAGCCGGCTGCCGCTAAGAGCCCGTTAAGCAACGCCATGCCCGTAGTTCCGCGGGGTATCGGGGATTGCCTTCCGGGACGGGGTCGCCGAAGTTCCTTCGCGATGCCCAATGCGACAGAATCGTCGGCATTTCTTCCTCGAATACCTATATCAAGGCCTGTGCCGCCATCCGGGCCACACTCCCTTACCTCGGAACATCAATGCTCTCGGCCGAACTCGCCATCGTCGTCGTCCTGATCGTCATCAACGGCTTGCTGTCCATGTCCGAGCTGGCCGTGGTCTCGTCGCGCCCGGCCCGGCTGTCGATGCTCGCCGCAAAGGGCGTCCGCGGCGCCGAGCGGGCGCTGACGCTCGCGGCCGATCCCGGCAAATTCCTCTCGACGGTGCAGATCGGGATCACGCTGGTCGGCGTCCTCTCCGGCGCGTTCTCGGGCGCGACGCTCGGACAGCGGCTGACGCAATGGCTGCTCGAGCTCGGCCTGTCCGCAGGAATTGCCGACATCGTCGGAGTGGGCCTGGTTGTCACGCTCATCACCTACGCCACCCTGATCGTGGGCGAGCTGGTGCCGAAGCAGGTGGCGCTGCGCGACCCCGAGAGCATCGCGGTCAGGGTTGCACCCGCGATGCACGTGCTTGCGAAGGTCTCGCTGCCGCTGGTCTTCCTGCTCGATCTCTCCGGCAAGCTGATCCTCACGCTGCTCGGCCACGGCGGCAAATCCGAAGAGAAGGTGTCGGAAGACGAGATCCATCATCTCGTCAGCGAGGCCGAAAGCGCGGGCGTGCTCGAGTCAGGTGAAAAGGAGATGATCGCGGGCGTGATGCGGCTCGGCGACCGGCCGGTCGGCGCGATCATGACGCCGCGCACCGAGGTCAACGAGATCGACCTCAACGATACGCCGGAGATCATTCAAGCGATCATCGCCAAGAGTCCGCATTCGCGCTTTCCTGTCTCCGACGGCGACCGCGACAAGCCGATTGGCGTGCTCCAGGCCAAGGACCTGCTGGTCGCCTTCATGAACGAGCGCACGCCGGATTTGCGCGTGCTGGTTCGCGAGGCGCCCGGCATTCCGGCGTCTGCCGATGCCCGCGACGTGCTGGCGATCCTCAAGGCTGCGCCGGTGCATGTCGGCCTCGTCTACGACGAATACGGCGCCTTCGAAGGCATCGTGACGACGGCTGACATTCTGGAATCCATCGTCGGCGCCTTCCATTCCGAGGAAGGCCCGCCGGAACCGGCCTATGTCAAGCGCGCGGACGATTCGCTGCTGGTCTCAGGCTGGATGCCGGTCGACGAATTCGGCGAGCTGCTCGGCATCGAACTGCCGCCGCACCGCTACAACACCGTCGCCGGCCTCGTGCTGCAACAGTTCAACGTGCTGCCTGATGTCGGCGACGCCTTCGACTTCGGCGGCTGGCACATCGAGGTGGTCGATCTCGACGGACGGAGGATCGACAAGATTCTCGCGAGCCGACGGAGCGAAGTAGAGACGGGGTGAGCGCGCGCTCGCGATACTCTCAACACGTCGTCCCGGCCTAGTGCGCAATTTGCGCACGGGGCCGGAACGACAGTGGAATTTGTTGCGCTGGCCCTCACCCGAATCTCACCCCGATCCGCTTTTCCTTGCGCCAGATCACGGTGCAGGCGAGATGTGTTCCGTCGGCCTGGACGAACAGGCTGAAATGGTCGGGGATGCCGACGGGACTGCTGACGTCGAGCGCGGCGCCGGTATCTGACAGGTTGCGGATTGTGCAGTCGATCGCGCCGCCGCCGCCGAACTCGATCGTTCCGGCCTTCAGCACGCGATGCCTTGCCTTGTCGCGCCGCTCGTCCATGGCGACAATCTACACCCAAAGTTGAACCAAGCGTTAAACGCAGCCCTCATCGCGATGCTTTTGCGCGCGGGGCCTGCGGCCTTGCCAGTGGACCGGCGCCTACAGCGCCGGCTGGAACGTCTCCGTCCGCGCCATCCGCCAGGCGTCGCGGAAGCGCGGATCTTCGGTGCCTTCGAGCAGCTCGCCCGGACGCAGCGACGGATAAAGCTGCGCGAAGGATCTCACGTCCGTCGTCGAGGTGCGCTGCGAGAAGTGGATCGGGCGCAGCTGCTGCGGATGTTCGAGACCGGCCGCGGCGATCAGCTCGGTCAGCGAGTGCAGCGTCGCGAGGTGATAATTGTGCACGCGGTCGATCTTGAGCGGCACATAGAGCGCGCGCGCCCGCGTCGGGTCCTGGGTCGCGACGCCGGTCGGGCATCGGTCGGTGTGGCAGCTCAGCGACTGGATGCAGCCGAGCGAGAACATGAAGCCGCGCGCCGAATTGCAGTAGTCCGCACCGATCGCCATGGCGCGTGCCATGTCGAAGGCGGTGGCGATCTTGCCGGAGGCGCCGATCTTGATACGGTCGCGCGCGTTGATGCCGATCAGGGCGTTGTGGACGAAACTGACGCCCTCCCGCATGGGCATGCCCAGATGGTCCATGAACTCCAGCGGCGCGGCGCCGGTGCCGCCCTCGTTGCCGTCGACGACGATGAAGTCGGGATAGATGCCGGTCTCGATCATCGCCTTGCAGATCGCCAAGAATTCCCAGGGGTGGCCGATGCACAGCTTGAAGCCGGTCGGCTTGCCGCCGGAGAGCTTTCGCATCTCGCCGATGAACTGCATCATGCCAACAGGCGTCGAGAAGGCGCGATGCGAGGCCGGCGAGATGCAATCCTCGCCCATCGCGACCCCGCGGATCTTGGAAATCTCCTCCGAGACTTTCGCCGCCGGCAGCACGCCGCCATGACCGGGCTTGGCACCCTGGCTGATCTTGAGCTCGACCATCTTGATCTGGTCCTGGCTCGCGACGCGCGCGAAGGCTTCGGGATCGAAGGCGCCGTCGAGATGACGGCAGCCGAAATAGCCCGAGCCGATCTCCCAGATGATGTCGCCGCCCATCTCCGCGTGATAGGGGCTGAAGCCGCCCTCGCCGGTGTCGTGCGCGAAGCCGCCCTTCCTGGCGCCGGCATTCAGCGCGCGCACGGCGTTCGGGCTGAGCGCGCCAAAACTCATGGCGGAAATGTTGAACACCGAAGCCGAATACGGCTTGGCGCAATCCGGCCCCCCGATGGTGACGCGGAATTTCTCCTCGGCATGCGTCTTCGGCGAGACCGAGTGATGCATCCACTCATAGCCCTCGCGATAGACGTCCTCCTGGGTGCCGAACGGACGCTTGTCGAGCTGCATCTTGGCGCGCTGATAGACCACCGCACGGATGTCGCGCGAGAACGGCATGCCGTCCTTCTCGCTCTCGAAGAAATACTGCCGCATCTCCGGGCGTATCTCTTCGAGCAAAAAACGGATATGCGCCGAGATCGGGTAGTTGCGCAGAACGGCGTGGCCTTTCTGCATGAGGTCGCGGACGCCCAGCAGCGTCAAGGCGCCGAAGATCAGGATCGGGATCAGCAGGATGTCGAAGATCTTGCGGTCAGCGATGCCGATGCCGATCAGCAGCGCGGTGACCACCGCGCAGATCGTCAGGACGATGAACCGTGGGGAGAATGGCAGCAGCAGGGTTTCCATGATCCCCTCTTCCGCCAGCGGCAGCCGTTTGGGCGATAGGTTGGATGATAAGTTGGGCGATTCCTGCGTCTTATTCTCGTCGGCCACGATTCCCACCCTCTCGCCAGCATGAGGCGGTACGATACGCCCGCGCCTGTCATACGGATATGACGCGGCGGTTGTTTCAGGCTAGCGAATTCGGCGGGGACAAATCAATCAGCCCGATGGGCGGGCTGCTGCGGTGCAGCAGGGCTCGGAATGGGCACTAACCGGTCAAAGCGCTTTACCCAGGCAAGCGTCCTGGCTTTCGCCAGGACGACGTCGAGAGGGCCTACCGCTCGACGAACGCCTTTTCGATCACGAAATGGCCGGGCTTGTTGCCGGAGCCCTCGACGAAGTCGCGGCCCTCGAACATCAATTTCAGCTCCTCGAGCATCGCCGGGCTGCCGCACATCATGATGCGGTCGGTCGCGATGTCGAGCGGACCCTGGCCGATGTCGTTGAAGATCTGCTCGGAGCTGATGAGGTCGGTGATGCGACCGCGGTTCTTGAACGGCTCGCGGGTCACGGTCGGGTAGTAGATGAGCTTGTCCGCGAGCAACTCCCCGAACAGTTCGTCCTCGCGAAGACCGGCGACGAGCTTCTCGCCATAGGCGAGCTCGGAGACCTGACGGCAGCCATGCACCAGCACGATGCTGTCGAACTGGTCGTAAACCTCGGGGTCCTTGATCAGGCTGGCGAAGGGCGCCAGGCCCGTGCCGGTGGAGAGCAGCATCAGCCGCTTGCCGGGGATGAGGTTGTCGGTGATCAGCGTGCCGGTCGCCTTGCGGCCGACCAGGATGGTGTCGCCTTCCTTGATCTTCTGGAGACGCGACGTCAGCGGGCCGTCCTGAACCTTGATCGAGAAGAACTCGAGCTCTTCCTCGTGATTGGCGCTCGCCATGCTGTAGGCGCGGAGCAGCGGGCGTCCCTCAACCTCGAGGCCGATCATGGCGAACTGGCCGTTCTGGAAGCGGAAGCCGGAATCGCGGGTTGCGCGAAAGCTGAACAGGGTGTCGGTCCAGTGCTGGACGGAAAGAACCTTCTCTCGGTAAAACGCGCTCATGATTTTCGATATTCCGAATAGTTGCGGTTTTAGGGCAAAAGCGTTGCCCGGCCCCTGAAAGCGGAGCGGACACCATTGCCATGGCGGAGGATTTCGCGTGTGTGATCTACGCCATTGAGACCAATAATCAACCTCGTTCCGGATGCAATTGATGCCGGTCAAACCGGCATTTGCGGCGGAAATGGTCGCATCATTAATGGATCTGCTGTCCGGCGCGGGCGGAGGGCAATTTCTTTTCCCTCCGAGGCTCGAATACAGCACTTAATTTCCGTGGCGCTCGCGAGAATTTCATTAAGAATAGCTCTGATTTCACCCCGGTTCGGCGCCGTTTCCCGCATTTTTGCGGCTTTTGGCGCCAACAGCGACTGGAACTGACGACCGCAACAGGCGACTGAGGCACATGGCGAACGGCGAGCGGATTTTCGTCCAGGCGATCAAGCGCTATTGCGCCACCCATGGTGTCGCGCTCGAGGTCCGCGCCGATGGCTGGCTGCTCGCGATGCGCCGTGGCGAGCAGCGCCGCTTCGCGTTCGGCTACGACATCGGCCTCAACAGCGCCATCGCGCACCGCCTGGCCAACGACAAATCGGCCACCACCGAGGTGCTCACGCTCGAGGGCGTGCCCTGCATTCCCCATCGCCTGTTCCTCAATCCGAAGTTGGGCGAGAAGGTTGTCGGCGTCGCCTGGCGAGAGGCAATGCTGGCGCTGCTTCACGACAATCCGCAAGGCGTGGTGGTGAAGCCGAACGAGGGGACGTCGGGACGATCCGTCTTCAGGGTCAAGACGGAAACAGAGCTCGATCATGCGGTTGGCGAAGCCTTTTCGATGAGCGCCGGACTCGTGATCTCGCCCTATGTCGTGATCGAGGACGAAGTTCGCGTGGTCCTGCTCGATGATGTGCCACTCGTCGTCTACAGCAAGCAGCGTGGCTCGGATTGGCGGCACAATCTCGATGCGGGTGCAAAGCCCGTGCTGATGCAGGACGGCGATCTTCGCGCAGCCTGCGCAAAGCTCGCCATCGACGCCGCCAGGGCCATCGGCATCACCTTCGCCTCGATCGACCTCGTGCACGTCGACGGCGTCTGGCGCGTGCTCGAGATCAATTCCGGCGTGATGATGGAGACGCTGGCGAAGCTGCATCCGGAGCTGGTGCAGAGGACGTACGGTGCAGCGCTGGATCGGGTGTTTGGGGAACGCTGAGCGACACGCGCGCTGTCGGCTTCAACCGACCGCCAACCGATACGCGGCCTTCGCATTCACGCCGAACGCCTTCGCCCGCACCTGCGGTCCGAGTTTCATCAGGCAGGACTCCAGCGCGCCCTTGATCTCACCATAGCTTCCCGCGAGCAAACATACCGGCCAGTCCGAGCCGAAGATCAGGCGATCTTCGCCAAAGCATGTCGCGGCGTGCGCGACGAACGGAAACAGGCGCTCCGCATTCCAGTCGTTCCACACCGCTTCCGTCGCCAGCCCCGAGACCTTGCACCAGACATTGCCGCACGCCGCGAGTGCCGCGATGCCATTGGACCATTCAGTACTTCCGCCGTCGGCAATCGGCGGCTTGGCTGCGTGGTCGAGCACGAAGCGCGCCTGCGGGAAGGCCTGTGCGGTTGCGATCGCGGCCGGCAGCTCGCGGGTGCGGACCAGGAAATCGTAGGCGAGATCGTGCGCGAACACGGCCGTGAGGCCGCGCTGGACGTCCTCGCGCAACAACCAATCCGGGTCGGCCTCGTCATGGACCTGGTGGCGGATGCCGACCAGCTTGTCGCCGCCAGGCAAAGCGCGCAGCCGGTCCAGCGTCTCGCCAAGTGCAGCGTCGGTCAGATCAGCCCAGCCGACGACGCCGATCACCGAGGGCGTCGCATGCGCGATCCGTAGGAATTCCTCGGTCTCCGCCAGCGCGGAACGGCACTGCACCAGGATGCTCGCGTCGATGCCGTCGGCTTTCAGAAGCGGCGCGAGATCGGCCGGACCGAAGGCACGCCGGATCGGCGTGAGCTCGGGCGCGCCCATCCAGGGATAGTCTGCGCGCGAGGGATCCCAGAAATGCTGGTGAGCGTCGATGATCATGCCTTACGCTCCGCCCGGCAATGGCGCGCGGGCATCGACGAGTTTTCGCGCACGCAGCTCCTGCCAGAACGCCGCCGGCACCGCCATCTCCGACATCGCGATGTTGTCGGCAATCTCCGCGGCGTTGCGCGCACCCATCACGGCGACCGTGACCGCCGGATGGGCCATGCAGAACTGCAGCGCGGCGGCTTTCAGGTCGGTGCCATGCTTTCGGCAGAGCTCGTCGAGCGCGAGCGCGCGGGCGACGAGTGCCGCATCGGCGTCCTGATAGTTGAACTTCGCGCCCGTGCGCGGATTGGCCAGGATGCCGCTGTTGTAGATGCCGCCGAGCAGGATGCCGATGTGCTTCGACGCGCAGAGCGGGAACAGCGCATCCAGCGCGCCCTGGTCGAGCAGCGTGTAGCGGCCGGCGAGCAGGAAGCAGTCGACCGGAACGGCCTCTGCAAACCGGACCAGCATGTCCGACTGGTTCATGCCCGCACCAATCGCCTTGACGGTGCCCTCAGTGCGCAGGCGCTGGAGCGCGCGGAAAGCGCCGGCGACGGCGTCGTCGTAATGGTCGTCGGGATCATGCACGAGCAGGACATCGACGCGGTCGAGCCCAAGCCGTGCCAGGCTTTCCTCCACCGACCGCATCACGCCGTCATAACTGAAATCGAACACCGGCCGCTCGCGCGACGTGCCCTTGTAATGCTCGTCCTCGGCGGCCGCGCCATCGGGCACACGCAGCAGGCGACCGACCTTGGTCGAGATGGCGTAGGAATCACGGGGCTGTTGCCGCAGGAACGCGCCAAGGCGTCGCTCCGCGAGACCAAAGCCGTAGAGCGGCGCGGTGTCGAAGAAGCGGATTCCGAGCGACCAGGCGCGGGCGATCGTCGCTTCCGCATCGGCATCGCTGACCGGGGTGAACAATCCGCCGAGCGGGGCGGAACCGAGGCCGAGTGAGGTGACATCGAGAGAGCCGAGCCGCGACCTTTTCATTCCCATTGCCTCAACAGTCTTCCCCAACAACCAAAATCATCTCTCCCGCTTGCGAAAACCGCAAGCGGGAGAGGCACGCAGGAGCGCGGGGCTGGCGACGCTCCTACTTCAACATCTGCGCAACGTTGTCCTTGGTCACGAGATCGAGGCCGGTATAGACGATCTCCGGCACCTTCTCGCCCTTCTTGATGGCGAGCAGCGTGTCCATCGCCTTCTCGCCCATCTCGAACGGACGCTGGCCGACCAGCGCATTGGCGTAGCCATCGCGCAACAGCTCCAGCTGCATTTTCAGCGTATCGGCGACGACAAGGGTGAACTTGCCGGAATCGATGTCCTTCTTGTACCTGGACGCGAAGGCCTTGAAGCCTTCGGGGGCGAACATCGGCCAGCCGCCGATGGGAACGATCGCGGCGAGGTCGGGCGTCGCGGTACGCATGTCAGTCATCTGCTGAACCGCCAGCGCGGGATCGTCGTTGCAGAACGTCGGCGAGCCCGCGACCTCGGTCCATTTCGAGCCCTTCAGCGCCTCGCGGACGCCGTCGACGCGTTCGGCGAGGTTCTTGGCGCCCGGACCACCCGAGACCATGGCGTATTTGCCGCCGTCAGGCCGCAGCTTCAGGAGCTGCTTGCCGAGGGCCACGCCGAACTCCTTGTTGTTGGTGCCGATATAAGCGATGCGCTTGGCGCCGGGCGCATCGGCGTCGAAGGTGATGACGGGGATACCGGCCGCGGTCGCCGCGTCGATCGACTTGGTCATCGCCGCGACGTCGGCCACCGAGATGGCGAGACCGTCGACCTTCTGGGTGACGAAGTCCTGGATGATCTGGGCCTGCGTCGCCGGCTCGTGCTCGACCGGCCCCTTGTAGATGCACTCGATATTGCCGAGCTCCTTCGCACGTTTCAGGCAGCCGTCGCGCGCGAAGTCGAAGAACGGATTGTTCATCGCCTTGGGCACGATCACGAACCGGTAGTTTGCGGCAAACGCCGGCGTAGCCATCATCGCGACCGCGATGCCGGCAAGTAGAAATTTCCTCATCGTCTCCTCCACCCTTCTTTGGCGCCTGTCCTCTTGAGATCGTCCGGGAAGCGGACAGGCGGCATTTTCGTTGCCGTCCCGGAACGATTTCGTTTCAGATCATCCGCGAGCGGATGCGGTCGACCAATACGGCCAGGATGATGATCACGCCTACCAGCGTCTGCTGCCAGTAGGAGCTGACCTGGGCGAGCACGAGGCCGTTGCGGATCACCTCGAGCAGCACGCAGCCGACGATGGCGCCGAGCGGACCGCCGATGCCGCCGGCGAGATTGGCACCGCCGATGACGGCCGCAGCGATCACGTTGAGCTCGTAGGACGTCGCCATGTTGGCTGGCGCCGACCCAAGCCAGCCCGAGATGATGATGCCCTGGAGGCCTGCGGCGAGCGCGCAGATCACATAGACCTCGATCTTCACCCGCACGACCGGGATGCCGGTGAGTTCGGCCGCCTTCTCGTTACCGCCGAGCGCGAACACGTGACGGCCGAACGAGCTGTGGTGCAGCACCACGGCCATCGCCAGCGCGAGGACGATCAGATAAATGAATGGCACGGGCACGCCGAGCACATCGCCCGAGGTGAGCGCGTAGAAATAATTGGCATCCGGCCCACCCGGAAAGCTGCCGCGTCCGTTGGAGACGACATAGCCGAGCCCGCGCACGATCGAGAGCATGCCGAGCGTGGTGACGAACGGCGACAGGCCGAGCACCGCGATACAGAAGCCGTTGACGAGGCCGGCGAGCAGCGCGACGCCGAGGCCAGCGAGGAGCGAGACCACCAGGATCAGGCCGGGGACATTGGCGAGCACGGTCTTGCCGTCGGCCGCCATGTGCACGAACAGGGAGCCCGCCGGCGAGCCGGGCGCCGACAGCTCGGTCATCACCATCGAGGTGACCATGGCGGAGAAGCACATCATCGAGCCGACCGACAGATCGATGCCGCCGGTGATGATCACGAAGGTGACGCCGAGGGTGGCAATGGCGATGAAGGAGAAATTCTTCGCCACGTTCTGCATGTTGCCTTCGGTGAAGAAGTACGGGCTGGCGAAATGCATGACCACCAGCAACACTGCCAGCGCGAGCAGGACATAGCCGGTCTGGGACGCGAAGATGCCGCGCTGCCACCATCTGATCTTGCCGATGTTCGAGAAGGTGATCGTGGATTCCAAGGGCATGGCCATCACGCCGCCTCCTTCGCGCCGGTGATCAGGGCGGTGACTTCCTCGGGGGAGGTCTGGTGGATGGGCTTGTCGGCCCGCTTTTCGCCGCGGCGCATGACGATCACGCGATCGCAGACCGCAAACACGTCGGGCATGCGGTGCGAGATCAGCATCACGGCGACGCCCTGCTCCTTCAGCCGGTGGATCAGGCCGAGCACCTGCTCGACCTGGCGGACCGAGATCGCGGCCGTGGGCTCGTCCATCATGACCAGCTTCGCGTTGGAGAGCCGCGTCCGCGCGATCGCAACCGCCTGGCGCTGGCCGCCCGACATCTGCTTGACGAGATCGTCGGGGCGCGTCTCCGAGCGCAGCTCGCCGAACAGCTCCAGCGCACGCGCCGCCATCGCCTTGTGGTCGAGCAACGCGAACGGCCCCATCCTGCGCTTCAGCTCGCGGCCGAGAAAGACGTTGGCCGCCGCGGTGAGATTGTCGGCGAGCGCAAGGTCCTGATAGACTACCTCGATGCCGACGCCGCGGGCATCGACGGGCCGGTTGAAATGAACCGCGCTGCCGGCGAAGCGGATTTCGCCGTGGCTGGGGCGGAAATTGCCGGCGATGATCTTGACCAGCGTCGACTTGCCCGCGCCGTTGTCGCCCATCAGGCCGACGACCTCGCCGGGAAGGACCTGCATGTCGACATCATGCAGCGCGCGGATCGCGCCGAACTCCTTGCCGATGCCGGTCAACTCGAGGACCGGTGTCGCTTGTGCATTTGTCATCGGCGGCCTTCCTCAGACGTAGCGGTTGACGAGGGATTCGAGATATTCCTGCCGGCCCGAGCGCGGCTGCGGGTCAAAGCCCGGGCCGTGCGCGCGGTCGGCAAGTTCGGCGAGCGAGCGCTGGCCGCCGAGAATGGCGCGGCCCTCGGGCCCGGCCCATCCCTCATAGCGTTTCGCAAGCGGCGCAGTGAGCACGCCGGCGTCGAGCATGTCCGCGGCGGCGAGCAACGCACGCGCGCAGGCATCCATCGAGCCGACATGGGCATGGATCAGATCGTCGGGATCGATCGACTGGCGGCGGATCTTGGCGTCGAAATTGAGCCCGCCGGAGCTGAAGCCGCCGCGGCTCAGGAGCTCGTGGAACACCAAAGCGAGCTCGGGCACGTTCATCGCGAACTGGTCGGTGTCCCAGCCGAGCAAATCGTCGCCGCGGTTGATGTCGAGCGAGCCGAACACACCCAGCGCCTCCGCGAGCGCGACCTCGTGATGGAAGGAGTGGCCGGCGAGGATGGCGTGGTTCTGCTCGATGTTGAGCTTGACGTCCTTCAGCAGGTCGTAACGCGCGAGGAAGCCGTAGCAGGTGGCGACGTCGAAATCATATTGATGCTTGGTCGGCTCCTTCGGCTTCGGCTCGATCAGGATCGGTCCCTTGAAGCCGATCTTGTGCTTGTGCTCGACGACGAGCGAGACGAAGCGGCCGAGCTGGTCGAGCTCGCGCTTGAGATCGGTATTGAGCAGCGTCTCATAGCCCTCGCGCCCGCCCCACAGCACGTAGTTCTGGCCGCCGAGACGGTGCGTCACCTCCAGCGCGGCGCGGACCTGGCCGGCGGCATAAGTGAATATCTCGGGATCCGGATTGGTGGCCGCGCCCGCCATGTAGCGGCGATGCGTGAACAGATTGGCGGTGCCCCAGAGCAGGCGCACCTTGCTTGCCGCCATCTTCGCTTCGAACAGATCGGCGATGGCATTGAGGTTGGCGACGGATTCGCCAAGCGAGTTGCCTTCCGGCACCGCATCGACGTCGTGGAAGGTGAAGAAGGGCACGTCGAGCAGGCGAAACAGCTCGAAAGCGACGTCGGCCTTGGCGCGCGCCTGCGCCATTGCATCGGCGCCGTGGTGCCAAGGCCGCAGGAACGTCTCGCCGCCAAAGGGATCGCCGCCGGGCCAGCACAAGGAGTGCCAATAGCAGACCGCAAAGCGCAGATGGTCCTCCATCCTGCGACCATGGACGAGGCGGTCCTTGTCGTACCAGCGGAAGGCAGGCGTGTTGCCCGCATCCTTCCCGGCTAAGCCGACAGGTACGGTTGTATCGAAGAATTTCGCTGACGCATTCACTCAGGCACACTCCTTCAACGCAGGATAAAGCTCGCGCCATCGACGATAGGCCTCGTCATAGGCCGCAGTGACGGATGGGCGAGGCGTAAAACTCGCGAGCCGCCGCGGACGGGTGCAAACCGCAGCTGCGTCTTCGCCGGTGGCGGCGAGCCGCCCGAGCCTGGCGGCGCCGAGCGCCGCCCCGACCTCGCCCTCCTCGACACGGTGGACGGGGATGCCGAGCACATCGGCGCAGATCTGCGCCCACAGCGGCGAGCGCGAGCCGCCGCCGACGAGATCGACCTCGGCAAGCGGTCCGCCGGCCGCGCTCAGTGCCGCCAGATTGTCGCGCGCGGCGAAGGCGACGCCTTCGAGCACGGCCTGAACGATCTGGGAGCGCCCGGTCGCGCCGCGCAGGCCGACGAAGGCGCCGCTGGCGGCGGCATCGTTGTGCGGCGTGCGCTCGCCGTCGAGATAGGGCAGGAATTTGACCGGACTCGGTCCATCGACACGCTCGCCGAGCGGCGCCAGCAGCGCTGCGGCAGGTATCTCCATCACGCCCGCGAGCCAGGCCAGCGAAGCCGCAGCCGACAGCATCACGCCCATCTGGTGCCAGCGGCCGGGCAGCGCGTGACAGAACGCATGGACCGCCGAGGCCGGCGCCGGCGCAAACCGATCCGTGACGCGGAACACCACACCGGATGTGCCAAGCGACAGGAAAGCATCGCCCGGCGCGATGGCGCCGAGGCCGATCGCGCTCGCGGCATTGTCGCCGGCGCCGCCGGCGACCACGACATTCCTAGCCATGCCCCAGCGTTGCGCGTAGTCCGGCGCGAGCGTCGCGCTGGCTTCGCTGCCCTCGACGAGGCGCGGCATGTGGTGGAGATCGAGCCCGGTGGCATGCAGCAGCAGGGGCGACCAGCGGCGCAGACCGACGTCGAGCCACAGCGTGCCGGCCGCGTCCGACATGTCCTCGACCATCTCGCCGGTCAGGCGATAGCGGACATAGGCCTTCGGCAGCAGCACCTTTGCGACGCGCGCGAAGATTTTCGGCTCGTGCCTGGCGACCCAGAGCAGCTTCGGCGCGGTGAAGCCGGGCATGGCCAGATTGCCGGCGATCGTGTGCAGCGACGGGCAGCGCCGCTCCAGCGCGACGCATTCGGCGTGCGAGCGGCCGTCGTTCCAGAGGATCGCGGGACGCAGCGGCGCTCCGTCCTCGTCCAGCAGCGTCGCGCCATGCATCTGGCCCGATAGTCCGATGCCGCGCACCCGCGCGACCTCGCGCGGATGGCGGGCGGCCAGATCGTCGACCGCGCCGACCGCCGCATCGACCCAGGCATTGGGATCCTGCTCGGACCACAGCGGCGCGGGATGCGACAGCGCAAGCTCGCGCGCCGCCGTCGCGAGAACCGCGCCGGCTTCGCTCACGAGCACCGCTTTCACACCTGATGTGCCGATGTCGATTCCGAGATACACGCCATCCTCCCTTTCGCGTGTTGCGGTGCGCGAACTCAAAGTCGCCTTATCCGCAATGGGTCGTTTTGAATTCCACCTGCCGCTAAGGCAGATTGTCCCGCATCACGATGTCGATCCTGATCTTCTCCTGTTCGCGCAAGATCGGCTCGCCACGGGCGAGCGCGAGCAGCACGCGCACGGCGGCGCGCGCTTCGTGTCCGGGGTTCTGCGAGATCGCGGCATGCATCACGCCCTGCAGCAGCAACCGGCGCGTCAGCGCGGTGAGGTCGTGTCCGACGAACACCACCTGCTTGTCGCGACCGGCATCGCTCGACGCCTTTTCATTCAACGCGTTGGCGACGCCTTGCGTGCCGGCGCCGACATTATAAAGACCCACAATGTCGGCGTGCCTGCCCAACAGCCGCGCCAACAATTGTTCCGAACGCGCGTCCTCGTCGCGTCCTTCGAGCACCGGCAGCACGCTGAGGCCGGGGAATTCAGAGGCCATCACCTGGTTGAAGCCAAAAATGCGCTCGGCATGGTCGCGCAGGCCCTGCGAGCCCGCGACGATCGCGACCTTGCCGGACTTTTGGCCGACCAGCCGCCCGACCAGCGCGCCGGCGGTGCGCCCCGCGGCAATGTTGTCGATGCCGACATAATGGTGCCGGCGCGACGACGGCACGTCCGAGACCAGCGTCACGACCTTGGCGCCGGCATCGACGAGATCGTCGATGGCGGCGCGGACGCCGGGATGATCCAGCGCCACCACGGCGATGCCGTCGTAATCATCCGAGAGCCCTTCCAGGGATGCCGCGAGCACGGACGGATCGAATACGTCGGTCGCGACCGTCTCGACGCCAAGGCGGCGGGACGACAACCAGCCCGACATCTCGCCGAGATAGTCTTGGATCTGCTGCATGAACGGGTTCGGTCCCGATGGCATGACGAAGGCGAAACGGCGGGCGCGGCCGCGGGCGAGCTCGGCGGCGGCCACATGCGGCTGGAACGAATTGCGCTCGATCGCCTCTTTGACGCGCCGGACCGTATCCGGCCGCACGCCCGGACGATTGTGCAGGACGCGGTCCACCGTCGCGAGGCTGACGCCGGCCTGGCGGGCGATGTCCTTCAGCGTCAGCGCGGTCTTGGTGAGCGTCTCGGCCATGGTTGAAGGCTAGCAGAGGTGTTTTGAGGTACGCAACTCATTTTGAGGGGCGACAGGCATTTTCCGGCAGCTGAGTCCAGGAACAGCCGCTTCCGTCCGCCGTTGCTGCCCCGTGCGTAACGATATCACCCATGATCCCGGCGAGGGATTGAGCCCGACGCTCGAGCGCAACATCCAGGCCCTGGTCGAGCGCCGCCGCCGCGAGCAGCGCGGTGCCAGGGGTCAGGAAAAACTTGCCGATGCGATCACGGCGTTCACCGGCAGCATGGCGTTCGTCTATCTCCATGTCGCGGTGTTCGGCTTCTGGATCATCGCCAATCTGCATTGGCTGCCGGGAATCCCGGCCTGGGACGAGAGCTTCGTGGTGCTGGCGATGATTGCTTCGGTCGAGGCGATCTTCCTGTCGACCTTCGTGCTGATCTCGCAGAACCGCATGAGTGCAGCAGCGGACAAGCGCGCCGATCTCGATCTCCAGATCAGCCTTCTCGCCGAGCACGAATTGACCAAGGTTGCTCGCCTCCTCACGCAGATCGCCGAGCGGCTCGACGTCCAGCCCGATTCGAAGCGCGATCTGGAGGAGGCAAGCCGCGACATCGCCCCCGAGCGCGTGCTCGACAGGATCGAGGAGACGCGCTCCTGAGCTATCGGCTCGCCGACAGATCCAGGGTCAGGAACAGGCTGTTGGGATCGTCGACATAGCCTTGGAACGGGCCGCAGAGGACAAAGCCATGCGCCCGGTAGAGCGCGTGCGCCGGCTTGAAATAATCCCACGAGCCGGTCTCGAGGCTGAGCCGCGCCATGCCGCGCGCGCGGGCTGCCGTGATGATGTGGCGCAGCATCTCACCGCCAAAGCCGCGCCGCCGCGTGGTCTGGAGCGTATGCATCGACTTCACCTCGCCCTGCTCGGCTGACAGCGATTTCAGCGCACCGGTGGCGACCAGCGTGTCGCCGTCCCAGCCAGTCCAGAACGCGATGCCAGGCGCCCGCAGCCCGGAGAGATCGAGTGCATGGGCGCTGCCCGGCGCGGTCTGCGCCCGCGCCGCCGTGACGTGATGGTCGAGCAGCGCGACGACGCGCGGGTCAAAGGTGTCGCCGGTGCGGATCTGCATCGTCAGGGCCTCACATCTTGCCGTAGGACGCGCCGCGGCGCGTGATGATGACGTAGCGCGCGTCCTGTCCGGTCTCGTTCTCGAAGATCACCGCGCGCATCACGTCGAAATCGAGACAGTCGCCTTCGCGCAGGCGAACCGCCTTGGCGTCGATGTGCACCGCGATCGCGCCCTCCAGCATCAGCAGCTGCTGGGTGAAGGCGTTGCGCCCCCAGGGGCTGTACGGCACCCGCGCGCCCGCCGGCAAATCGACGACGATGATCTCGATGCCGCTCGCCGCGTCCGTCGGCGAAGCGTGGCGGCGGCGATAGCCGCTATCGGGATCGCGCCAGTGCGGCTGGTCGGCGAGCCGCACCAACCGCTCCGGCGGCTTTTCGGCCAGCGCGACGACGTCGCTGAGCGACACGTCGAGCGCGGCGCAGAGCTTGTTGAGCAGCGCAGCCGTCGCACTGCTCTGCGCCCGCTCCACCCGCCCGATCATCGCCCGGCTGACGCTGGAGCGCGTTGCGAGTTCGTTCAACGTCATGCCGGCCTGCGTCCGCAGCGTCTTCAAGCGACGACCGATCGCGCGATCGAGCTTTTGCTGGTCCATTGTCTTCATCCGAAGCGCTGCCCGGCAACCGGACCGCTTCCGCAGGGCGGAAGCAGCTTCGCTGGGGGAACGGTGAATGCTGGAATCGAAGGGATAATATACTAGAACTTTCGTCAGCAATGCACTCGACCACGCCGGCAGCCAAGTCCCATACGGCGGGTAAGTGGCCATAAGTTAGCGGAGGTGATCTCTAGCTGTCGGATCGAGAGACTGGCGCACTAGACGTTGAGGCGTCGTAGAGGAAGCGAGTGGCCGGGTCCCCTGCAATTTGGCTCAGCGCGTACTCGAAGCCTTGAAGGGGAACATTTGCGGCGGTTGCGGCTAGAGGTAGCACAGCCTCAGCCTTGGCCTTTGTGCCTGCAACATTACTAACTAGGTCGTCAGCCAAGACCTTCATCTCAAACGCCCCACGCAGCCCGAGGGGTCTCAGCGGGGGCAGCTTATCTGTGAGATAAACCCACGCCAATGCTTGGCTAACAATGTCAACGACGAAGTCAAACCCCAAATTCGCCCGTACCGAAAGCTGTATAGGATCGCACCAGGCCAATTGCGGAATCGTAGTAATGTCCGCGTCTTCAATTCGATCTGCAATCGATCGATCCACTCCCGATAGAGCTGTAACTTGATCAGGCGCGGTATCAGCGCCTAGCCCGAGCCCAAGCTTGTCGTTGGCCAGCCGCCGTAAGATTGTCCCGATTGTGCTGATTGGAAAAACACCCATCGCAAAGGCTATGAACGGAACAAGCCCCTTTTGCAGCAACGAGCCGAAAGCATAGCCTACCGGGACAGCCACCGCCAATCTGAGCGCATTTCGAAGGATGTCCGCTCTTGCAAGGTTTCGCTGCTGCACGCGGCTGAACAAATCCCACGTCACAAAGGTATAGGCCCCTGCAATTGCAGCGGTGGCACCACCGAGCTCTTCGCCATCCCACACTAAAGCTACGAGTTTCATACCTAGATAGAAATTCTGCAGTGCAGCGATGACAACAAGAATTATGATCGGAGCAACAAATCGTCTTCGCCCGTACCAGCGCTGATAGAGTTCATCGAACTCGATATCTACAGCTGACTTGGTGTCTATGACCGTATCAACCGTGGCGACCTCAGGCGCTCGATTCCAAAAGATGGCGAGATATGTGCGCTTAGCTTGAGTGTCCAAGCTATTGTTTACCTCCTCCTGCTTTCGCCTCCACTCGTGAACGACGAAATGATTGAGGGGTTGAAGAAGAAGCGCCGTCAATAAGATGTCGATAAGAAGCGGAATTACGACATCATGTGAAGGTATGAGCTGCCCGAATAAGATCATTTTGAAGCCTCTCAGCCCCTGAAATCAATAAAAACGCGCGGGCAAAATTCTGCTTTGCAAAACAAGCGGCGATAACAATCTGAGGCTTTATATCAAAAATACGCTACCGATGGTAGGGATAAGTGCGTTCGACCATTATGCGCTTGGAGCGGGCGAAGGGAATCGAACCCTCGTATGCAGCTTGGGAAGCTGCCGTTCTACCATTGAACTACGCCCGCGGATGCGCAGCCTGCGCCCGCTCTGATTAGCCGAGACGGCGCATCTCGCCAAGCGCTTTGGCGCAGCACGCCCGCCCCTTCTTAAGTTTCCGCCAAGATTTTGGGTGCGCCCGATTGTGGCGGTGTTATGATTATCTGTCTGGGGAGACGTGCACTGAGTGGGGCGTGTGCATGGTGGGGCGTGGCTACGCGATATTCGACACGACCATAGGGTGCTGCGGCATCATCTGGAGCAGCACCGGCATCGTCGCCGTGCAATTGCCGGGGGCGCGGGAGATCGACACCCGCCGCCGGATCTTCCAGGTCCATCCCGAGGCGCGCGAGCAGCGGCCGTCCGCGAACGCCGAGTTCGCGATCGAGGGCATCGTGGGCTTGCTGCAAGGCAGCGATGCTGATTTTTCCGAGGTCAGCCTGGACGCGAGCGGGGTGCCCGGTTTCAACCGGCGGGTCTATGAAGCCGCCTGCGCCATCCCGCGCGGGGAGACGCGGACCTATCACGAGATCGCCAAGGCGCTGGGCGCCTCCGGCGCCGCGCATTCGGTGGCACAGGCGATCGCGAGAAATCCCTACATGCTGATCGTTCCCTGCCACCGGGTGCTGGAGGCCGGCAATTACACCGACCGGCTCTCGCCCTATGGCGGGGTGATCTCCAAGCGGCGGCTGCTGTCGCTCGAGGGCGCCCATCCGATCGCCAGCAAGACGCTGTTCGACGTCCTGCTGCCCGTTGCCCCGCCCCGAGCGCCCACCTAGATAGGCGGGATGGATGCAACCACGCTGCTGACCACGCCCTCGATGACCGTCTCCGAGTTTCGCTGCGACGCGGGACCGGACGACAGCCCGTTTGCGGAGTGCCGCACCGGCCATTCCATTGCCTATGTCCGCGCGGGCAGCTTTGGCTGTCATTGCCGCGCCGGCTTCTTCGATCTGGTCGCGGGCTCGATGCTGGTCGGCGCGCCGGGCGAGGAGTACACCTGCACGCATGAGCATGTCGCCGGCGACGTCTGCCTGTCCTTTTTCCTCAGCGAGGATCTGGTCGAGGCGCTCGGCGGCCGGCAAGACGTCTGGCAGGTCGGCGCGACGCCACCGCTGCCCGAGCTGATGGTGCTGGGCGAACTCGCCCAGACGGCGGCAGATGGCAACAGCGACCTCGGTCTCGACGAGGTCGGGCAGATCCTCGCCGGCCGCTTCGTCGATGTCGTCTCGGGCAAGGCGCGCAAGCCAACGACACCGACCGCACGCGACCGCCGCCGCGCGGTGAAAGCCGCGCTGTGGATCGACGCCAATTCGCATGCCGAGCTCGACCTCGAACAGGCGGCGCGGCAGGCTGGCCTCAGCCCGTTCCATTTCCTGCGGCTGTTCTCCGCCGTGCTCGGCGTCACCCCGCATCAATATCTGGTGCGCTCGCGGCTGCGGCATGCAGCGCGGCTGCTGACCGACGACGACATCGCAGTCACCGACATCGCCTATGACGTCGGCTTCGGCGACCTCTCCAACTTCGTCCGCACCTTCCACCGGGCCGCCGGCGTATCGCCGACCAAGTTCCGTCAGGCCTCGAAGGGAGAGCGCAAGATTCTCCAAGAGCAGCTTGCCCTCAACTGACTAGGTTCGTCTCCGGGCGCGCGCCGATTGCGGCGCGCTTTGGCAATGGAGACGACCATGTACGACCATATCGGATTGCGCGTTGCCGACCTCGACGCCGCCACGCGCTTCTACACCGCGGTGCTGGCGCCGCTCGGCTATGTCCTGTGCTCGAGCGGCGATGGTTATGCCGGCTTCGGGCCGAAGGGCGAGCCGGCGCTGTGGCTGCACCTGAACAAGGGGCGCAAGGCCGACGGCGCGCATATCGCGTTTCGCGCTGGGGATCATGATTCGGTCAAGGCGTTCCATAGCGAGGGCTTGAAGAGCGGCGGCCGCGACAATGGCGGCGCCGGCCCGCGCAAGGATTACGGCCCGACTTACTATGCGGCGTTCTTGATCGATCCCGATGGCAACAATGTCGAGGCGGTTTGTGTGTGAGTACGCTCCGTCATTGCGAGGAGCCCTTGCGACGAAGCAATCCAGACTCCAACCGCGGAAACATCTCTGGATTGCTTCGCTGCGCTCGCAATGACGGAGTCCTCGACCAAAATCTAACGCAATCAAGGACACCGTCATGGCCTCCATCCACAACGACATTCCCCTCCCCGCCCCGGCGCACGACGTCTGGGATGCGGTGCGCGATTTCGGCGCGCTGCATCGGCGGCTGGCGCCGGGCTTCGTCACGGCCTGCACGCTCGATGGCGATGCGCGCGTCGTCACCTTCGCCAATGGCTCGGTGGCGCGCGAGGTGCTGGTCGATTGCGACGATGCGCGCCAGCGGCTGGTCTACGCGATCAACAACGAGCGCCTGAAGCATTACAGCGCCTCGGTGCGGGTGATCGCCGAGGGTGAGGCGAGATGCCGCCTGGTCTGGATCATCGACATGCTGCCGAACGAGCTCGCGCCCTATGTGCAGGGACAGACCAAGGACGCCGTCGCCGCCATACACCGAGCGTTTCCGGCCGCGGCTGCGTGACCTTTCTCACGGAGTTCAGCCCTCGTCCGCACTAACGATGGCGGCGTGCGTCCGGTTGGCTCCGCTCTCCCGGCGGCGCCCCGCACGCGAGGAGCAGGCCATGAGAGGTGCGGACAAGGTGATCTGCCAGGCGGCCGCCGTGCTGCTGATGTTTTCGATTTCGAGCGGACCGGCAAAGGCGCAGTTCCTCGGCGGCGGAGGTGCCGGCGGCGAAGACATGATGACCCAGATGGCGCCGATGCTGGAGATGATGAAGGCCAAGATGGGCAAGCGCCGCTTCGGCATGATGATGCAGACCATGGGCCCGATGATGAGCCGCATGATGGAGAATGGCGGTGGTGGTCTTGGCGGCATGATGGGCGGCGGCGGAATTGGCGGCCTCGGCGGCGGCAATCTCGGCGGCGGTTTCGGTGCGCCCAATTACGGCGGCTACGCGCCGATGGCCGGAGGCGGCACCATGCCGACCGGCATGGGCGGCATTGGCGGCGGCGATATCATGGGCATGCTCGGCGGTGCCGGTGGCGGCGACATGATGGCGATGATTCCGCAACTGATGCGGCTCGCCAATGTCGGCGGCAGTGGCGGCCATCGCCGCCACAGGCATCGCTAGTCCGCAGCTGCCGACAGAGCGGGCCTGATCGCAGGTTTGGCTTGGCGCGGTCCCCAGCGCGTCAGCACCACGCTGGAGCACGAGAGCAGGCCAAGCACGACCATCGAGCTCGCCGCCAGCCAGAAGAAGTTTTGCGCGGTGGCATCATGCGTCGACAGCCACCAGCCGACCGCCGAGATGTAGATCAGCCGCGCGGTCTGCGCCAGCACCGGTCCGATCACCTTCGCAGCGCCCTGCGACGAGAAATACATCGTCGAGGCGAGGCCGATGAAGGCGTAGAACGGCGCCACCGTCGACAGATATTGATGGCTGGTGGCGCGCACGATCGCGCTGTCGGTGAAGATGTTGACCCAGAGATCGGGGAAGATCGCAACCAGACACGCCGGTGCACCGACGGCAACGAAGGCGCTCGCCGCCGCGATCCAGGCGATGCGCCGCGCGCGGGCGATGCGGCCGGCACCGACCGCCATGCCGATCATCGGCACCGAGGCGATGCCGAACGAGAACGCGATCGAGGTCAGCAGGAATTCCAGCCGCGCACCGATGCCGTAGCCGGCGAGGATCGCGGTGCCGAATTTCGCAAGCATGTGGGTGAAAATCGAGATCGTCAGCACTGATTGCAGCGGCGAGAAGCAGGCGATGGCGCCCACTTTGAGGATGTCGAAAAACATCGCCCATTGAATGCGAAGTCCGCGCAGCTTCGGCGTCACGCGGGCGCGGCCGGAGAACAGGTACCAGCCCATCACGCCGATGTTCATGCAATAGGCGATCAGCGCGCCGGCGGCGACGCCGCGCATGCCGAATTGCGGCACCGGACCGAGGCCGAGGCCGAGCGTGCCGCCGAGCACGATCTGCCAGGCCGCAGAATTGAGGATCAACAGCGACGGCAGCTTCATGTTGCCGGTGCCGCGCAGGACGCCGGCCATGGTGTTGAGCAGCCAGGGCAGCACGGCGCCGCCGAAAAACACCTGGGTGTACGCGATCGCATGCGTCAGCACGTCGCCGCGGCCGCCGAGCATCTCAAGCACCTTGGGTCCGAAGATCAGCATGCCCAGCATGAAGACGAGGCCGAAGCTGATGCCGATCAGCAGCGCATGCGCGGCAAGCGTCCCGGCACGCTCGCGATCGCCGGCGCCGAGCGCGCGCGCGATCGCGGAGGCCACCGCGCCGCCCATCGCACCGCCCGACATGGTCATGGTCAGGATCACTGTCGGAAACACCAGCGCCATCGCGGCCAGCGCTTCCACGCCGAGCCGTCCGATATAGGAGGTCTCCGCAATCACGGTGCAGGTGCCGGCCGAGAGCGCGACCACGTTGGGCCAGGCGAGCCCGAGCAGCGTGCGCAGGATCGGCCCGTCCATCAGCACGCTCCTCACGGGGCGTGGAGGCGGCGGCAGCGGACGCTCCTGTTCATCGACCGGGATTTCGGCGATGTCTGACATGTCCTCTCCCGGGCGCGAGCACCAGTTGCGGCGCGGCAATGACTGGATGTGCCAATGAATTTGTTCGCGCAAAAGGCGCGAGGTTCAGCTTGTTAGCACGGCAATTGCCGATTCCTCCTGCGCCTGATGCAGGCGTGCCCTGCGGCAGCGCATTCCGGTCGGTAACGTCAGTCGATCGTCCAGACCAGCGGAGGCCGGCCACCCGCGGCCGGGCGCATGTGCACGCCGATATGCCGGCCACAGCCCGCCGCAAGCCCTTCGAACAACCCTGCCAGCACTTTGGCGCACGCAGGATGGTCATCGGCGACGCCGTCCATCAATTTCCAGCTCTGCTGACGGATTTCGAACGTGCCTTCGGATCGCGTCGTCTCAGCCACATCGTCCTGCGCGACAAACATCGCGTTGAGGAAGGTCGCGAATTCGCTCGCACCGCCGCGGCCCATCGACAGCGCGGCGGCGACCTCATCGAAATATTGCATCCCGATCAGCTTGCCGGTGAGGTGCAGGAGATAGCCGGCATCCTCCGGACCGAACAGTTGCACCATCACGGGCGCGGCGGTTCGCACATATTCCATGGCGTAGTTGCGATAGGCTTTTTCCAGTCGCGGTCTTGGCCAGCTTGCGACCGGCAAGGCCGGAGCCGCGGCTGCATCGAACAGCGGCGCTTCGAGATGCCGCGCGAACACGAGGCGCTGGTCGAGCTCGAGGGGCTGGTCATATTGGTAATAGTAGCCTTCGAGCCCATCCTGGCCGTCGACGCTCTGCTTGGTGCAGACGAACCCCAATCTGGTATCGCCGAGCGCCACGCCGTTGTTGGCGTGCCAGCCGCGCAGCATCGCGCGCGAGACTTCGCCGGGCACGCCGCAGATCGCAGTGCCTTTCCAGATCCAGCGCGGCGGCGGATAGCGGATCCAGGCTTTGCGGTCGCTCTCATACATGTATTCGACGTGCACGCCGCCGATCCAGTTCGAGAGGTAGTGATATTGCGCGGCGGCGACTGCCGGCGGCAGATGGCTCAGCCCGAGCTTCTCGAGCCCCGGCAGGAAGCGCTCCTGCTGCTGGCGGCGGAACACGCGAAAGACGAACTCGGCGGCATCCGCCGTGCCGCGACGCGTGACCACGGTGAGGATCAGACCGGTGAAATAGGCGTGATAGAGATCGGCAACCGCGCGCCAGCGTTTCCATTGAGCTTCCTGCGCGGGGTCAGATGCGGCGGTCATGTTCGCTCCCGATCGTTGTTTTGATCGAGTGTGTCACTGCAGCCGGCCACGGACAAGCTGAGCCGCGCGCAGGGCGCCCTGCACGCCGGCTCGCCAATTCCGCATCACGAAGTTTGCGCAGGCTTAGTTTTGCGCAGGCTTAGTTTTGCGAAGCCTTGGCGGCCCGCTCGCGCTCGACGCGCTCGGTGACGTCGCGCGCCATCGCCACCGATCCCTGCACCACTCCAGCGGCATCCCGCACCAGGGCAAAGGTCATCTCGATGTAGAGCTTGCGTCCGTCCTTGTGCAGCGCGCGGGTCAGTGTCGGCTTGCCCGCAAGCTTCATCGCGCCGCTGGCAAGCGCGGCCTCGAAACCCTTCCAGTGCGCGGCGCGCAGATGTTCGGGAATGATCAGGTCGAGATTCTGGCCCAGCGCTTCGTCCGCGGAGAAGCCGAACAGTGCGAACGATGCGCGATTCCAGCGCATGATGGTGCCGGAGCGATCCGAATAGATCAGCGCATCGGCGACGTCGTCGAGGATGTTTGCGTCGAGTTGGGATGGATTGGTCATGTCAGCACCTGGTGGCCCGGATGGAGCACAGCGTAAGCCGGGATCGTGCCACAAGTGAGACTTTCCCGGGTGACGCTTGCGCTCCATCCGGGCGACGGATGATCGCTACACCCGGAAATGCTTGCTCAGCTTCAGCCCCTGGGCCTGATAGTTCGAGCCGATGCGCTGGCCGTACATGGCGTCGGGGCGGGCCAGCATCTTCTCGTAGACGAGGCGGCCGACGATCTGACCGTGCTCGAGGATGAACGGCACCTCGCGCGAGCGCACTTCGAGCACGGCGCGCGACCCCAGCCCGCCGGCGCCGGCATAGCCGAAGCCGGGATCGAAGAATCCGGCGTAGTGCACGCGGAACTCGCCGACCAGCGGATCGAACGGTACCATCTCCGCGGCGTAATCGGGCGGCACCTGCACCGCCTCTTTCGACGCGAGGATATAGAACTCGCCGGGATCGAGGATCAGGCTGCCGTCGGGACGGGCCGAGATCGGCTCCCAGAACTCCTCGACGGAATAGCCGGCGCGGCGATCGACGTCGATGACGCCGGTGTGGCGCTTGGCGCGGTAGCCGACGAAGCCGCCGCTCTTTTCGCCGGAGAGATCAACAGAGAGGGCGACGCCGCCGGTGAGATCGGCATCGTCGACATCGACGAGACGCTCGGTCGCGTGCAGCGCCTCGAGGTCGTCGATGTTGAGGATGGCATCGCCGGTGCGGAAGCGCACCTGGCTCAGGCGTGAGCCCTCGCTGACCAGCACCGGGAACGTCTTCGGGCTGATCTCGGCATAGAGCGGGCCGTGATAGCCGGCACCGATCATGTCGAAGCGGCGGGTGCCGTCGGCGATCACGCGGGTGAAGACGTCGAGCCGGCCGGTCGAGCTCTTGGGGTTGGCGGCCGCGACGATCTCCGGCGGCAGCGCGAGGCTTTCGAGCAACGGCACGATGTAGACGCAGTTGGTCTCCAGCACCGCGCCGTCGGCGAGGCTGAACTCGTGCAGCTTCAACTCGTCGATGCGCTCGGCGACGGTGGCGCCGGGACCGGGCAGGAAGCTGGCGCGAACGCGATAGGCGATGTCGCCGAGGCGCAAATCGAGGCTCGCCGGCTGGATCTGGCTTTCGACGAAATCGTAAGCGGGCAGGATGAGACCGCCCTCCGCCATCGCCGCGATCATGCGGTCGGGCAGGATACCATTGGCGTCGGCGGCGACCGTGAACGTCAACCCGGGGTCCTCATCAGGGATCAAACACATCCCGACATGCGGGAAATATGAGCGTTTTACGGCTATCCGATGGACGTCTTGACGGAAAGGGCATTGCGGAATATGAGCATGACTTATCCCGTGGTGATTTGAGCCGGCCGGCTTGCAGCCACGTTAAATAAGTCGCTAAACAGGCCGGGGACCTCTGTGATCCCGGCCCGTGGAGATATTCCAGGCCGGTTTTTTTGTGACCATTTTCGATGGTCACTTCAGGAGGTCCTATGTCGAAGTCCCCGGCGCCAACCGCCCACTACCGTCCCGAAACTCGCCTGGTTCATTCCGGCACCTTACGCTCGCAATATGGCGAGACGTCGGAGTCGCTGTTCCTGACCCAGGGCTACGTCTACAACAGCGCCGAGGAGTGCGAGGCGCGGTTCAAGGGCGAGGACCCCGGCTTCATCTATTCACGCTACTCCAATCCGACCATCGCGATGTTCGAGCGCCGCATGATCGAGCTCGAGGGTGCTGAGGCGGCACGTTCGGCGGCGACCGGCATGGCCGCGGTGACGACCGCGATCCTGGCGCCGCTGAAGGCCGGCGATCACGTCGTGGCCTCGCGCGCGCTGTTCGGCTCGTGTCTCTACGTCGTGCAGGATTTGCTGCCGCGCTACGGCATCGAGACCACGCTGGTCGACGGCCTCGATCTCGACCAGTGGCAGCGCGCCATGAAGCCGAACACCAAGACGCTCTTCCTGGAGAGCCCGACCAACCCGACGCTCGACGTGCTCGACATTCCCGGCATCGCCGAGATCGCGCACAGCGGCGGAGCGCGACTCGTCGTCGACAACGTGTTCGCCACCCCGATCTGGCAGAGCCCGCTCGCGCTCGGCGCCGACGTCGTGGTCTATTCCGCGACCAAGCATATCGACGGCCAGGGCCGCTGTCTCGGCGGCATCATCCTGTCCTCGGAAGCGTTCATCGCCGAGCACATCCACAATTTCATGCGCCAGACCGGCCCGTCGATCTCGCCGTTCAACGCCTGGGTCCTGCTCAAGGGCATGGAGACGCTCGCCGTGCGCGTGCGCGCGCAGACCGAGACGGCCGCGCGCATTGCGGACGTTCTGGCGAGCCATCCGAAGATTTCGCGGCTGGTATTTCCCGGCCGCGCCGATCATCCGCAGGCGGCATTGGTGAAGAAGCAGATGCGCGGCGGCTCGACGCTGGTCGGCCTCGAGGTCAAGGGCGGCAAGCAGGCGGCGTTCCGTGTGCTCAACGAGCTCAAGCTTGCCAAGATCTCGAACAATCTCGGCGACGCCAAGAGCCTCGTCACGCATCCGGCCACCACGACGCATCAGCGTTTGAAGCCGGAGGACCGCGCCGCGCTGGGCATCAGCGAGGGCTTCATCCGCTTCTCGGCGGGGCTCGAGCACGCGGACGATCTGATCGAGGATCTGACCGCGGCGCTGGAGAAGGCGTAGCCAGGCATTCGACATCGTAGGGTGGGCAAAGCGAAGCGTGCCCACCATTCACGATGGCGGTGCCGATAGATGGTGGGCACGGCGCGCGAAGAGCGCGCCTTTGCCCACCCTACGCACCGATGCTCACATCGGCCGGTACGTCCGCACGTCCGCGGGCACGTTCACGCCGAGCTTGATCTGGCCGACGGAGCGGATGATGTCGTCGCCGAGGAGCTGGGCGAAGCAGGCATAGCCCCAATCGTTCATGTGCAGGCCGTCGGCGATCACGAAACTCTCGACCGGAAGCGATTGCTTCTCGTGCCAGTCGCGCATCACCTCGAAGCGCGGGAAGATGCCGACGTGACGGAGCTCGGCGACCTTGCCGAGCAGCTTCACCATCTTGCCGGCGCTCTCGGCGCGCTGGTTGACGGCGGGCGAATATTGCGGATCGACCAGCACGACGTCGGTGCCGCCGGCAGCCTGGATGCGGCTGATGCCATCCTCGACCAGCTTGGCGGTATCGCCGGGATCGAGATTGCGCAGCACCGCATTGGTGCCGACCTGCCAGATCACCAGATCCGGATGCACGTCGATCACCTCTTTCTGGAGGCGCTTCATCATCTCGGGCGCGTCCTCGCCGCCGACGCCGGCATTGACGACGGTGATGTCGGCGGTCGGATAGTGCCGGTGCAGCTGCGCGGCAAGGCGATTGGGATAGTTGAACTCCGGCGAGCTCGCGCCGAATCCCGCGGTCGAGGATGAGCCGAATGCGACGATGACGACGGGCTGGCCGGCGACGAGCTTGCCCGCGACATGCGGCAGCGAGCCCATTGCCTTCGCGCCGCCCTTCGGCGACAGGCAGGGCACGCGGCTGAAGACGTCGCCGGCGGACTTCGCGACCTGCTTCACCTTGTCGATGGCGCGCGCCGTGATGCCGCGCTGCTCGGGGGACGTCGCTGCGACGGCGGTCTGGGACGGTGAAGCGGGCGCCGGATTAGCCGACTGCTGCGGGGCCGGCGTTGCCTGCGCGGCCTGCGTCTGCGCGTGCGACTGCGAGGCCGGACTCAGCAACAGCAGCAGCGCTGCTGCGGGCACAGCCAGCCATGCCGTCAGGCAAAAAGGGCGGAGAGAACTCATTAACGCTAGACCTCAATTTTGCTGCTGGGCCGGCTCCAGATGGGCAGCGTCGATCACAAACTGTGCCAACGCCCGGCCAAGGCAATCATGGACTTGTTTCGCCAGCTCAGGCCCGCGCGACGGGCTGAACAGGTCGAACTGCCCCTGGTCATTCCACTGCCGCATGATCGCGAAACGATCGAACAGCGGAATATCGTGCTCCTGCGCCACCACCCGCATATTGTCGAGGTATGGCGGCACCGAGATCATGGTTTCGGTACGCGGACTGTACTGCAAATTCATCAAGACGACGTCAGCCCCTGCCTTTTGCAACGCAACAACCCCTTCGGTCACCGCGCCACGAAAATCGTCGGGATCAATGGCTCGGATAGCATCCACGGTCCCGGTCTGCCAGATGACCAAAGTAGGCGCTTTTGCTTCCATCAGCTTAACGAAGCTGGCGGCCGCCTCCTCGGCCGTTTTCTTGCTCTGTATTTCTACGGAGACGTGCACAGTCTCGGACGGCGGCAGCTTGTCCTTCAGGATGGCCTGCATCCGCGCCGGATAAGAGGCGTCCTCGGAGGCCGGAATCGTGGTCGAGCGGCTGCCGATGACCAGGATTTCGAGCGGTTTGCCGGCCTTGATGGCATCGGCGACCTTGGGAAGCTGGCTTTCGCTGGTGAGCAGATAGGACGGCACTTCGCAGGCTGCGGGCGCGGCCGAAGCAGCAGGCGCCGCCGAAGCAGCAGGCGCAGCATCGTCCGCGCGCGCCGGAGGCGCGGCGAGACCACCGCACAGCAGGATCAGGCTCAGGAAAACCTTCGCCTTCATCAGCCCCCTCCCGCCATATCGGCGCTGCCGACGGCGCTTTTGGTTTTCGAACCGCTCTTGTCAGCCACCCGCTTGTACCACGAAATCAGCCAGGCCATGGCCCACATGATCAGGATTCCGGAGAGACTAATTAGCGCATGCATGACCGGGCCGCCCGAGACTTCGGCCAGGATGAAATGGCCGGCAAAGGCGAGGAAGACGCCGAGACAGAATATCTCCAGGGAATGCGAGCCGCACAGGATCAGCGGCCGCAGCCAGGGCGATTTCAGGCCCGGCCAGTCCCGGGGCAGGACGCGCACGGTGAGCGCGGCCAGCGCCAGGAAATGCGTGAAGCGCAGCACGTCAAGGTCGGCCTTGTCGATCGGATACATCCACTGCTCGAGCCGCTTCGGCATGAAGTGGGAGAGCTGCGGCACATACCAGGTCAGCGTCACGTAGAATGCCGCAACCAGATAAGCGATCGCGATCCACATCGTCACCCGCGAAGCCAGAATGTGCGACATCCGTCGCGCACCCCCGAGCGCGCACCATGCCCCGAACACGAACAGCAATTGCCAGGCGAAGGGATTGAAGGCCCAGAAGCCGTTGGGATAGGCCGACAGGTAGAGATCGTATTCCCAGGTCACCGCGTAGAGCGCGACCGAGAGGCCGAGCGTCACGTCGGGGCGCCATTTCATCAGCCACAGGATCAAGGGCAGCGCCAGCATCAGCACGATGTAGAGCGGCAACACGTCCATGTTGACGGGACGGAAGCGCAGCAGCAGCGCCTGCACGATCGTGACGTCGGGCTGCTTCAGGAAATCCATGATGCCCATCTCTTCGGTGTAGAGCGGGTTCTCGAACCTGGTCGCGACGTAGGAGATCTCGGCAAGGAAGATCGTGAACAGGAAGACGTGGGCGACATAGATCTGCCAGACGCGCCGCAGGATGCGCGCGGTGGCGACGACGATGCCGGATTCCAGCATCGCCCGACCGTAGACGAAGGCGGCGGTATAGCCGGAGATGAAGATGAAGATCTCGGTGGCGTCGCTGAAGCCGTAATTGCGGATCGTGAACCAGGTCAGAAGGCTCGGCGGCAAATGGTCGATGAAGATCAGCCACAGCGCGAGGCCGCGGAACAGGTCGAGCCGGAGCTCGCGCTCGCCGATGGCGGGCAGCGAAATGGCCGGCGCGGCCGCGCGCCGCTTCGCCCCCGCGGACTTGACCTCCACAGGTTTGGCGGTTCCCGCGATCGTCGATCCCGTCACTTGGTCGGCAATGGTCATCGGGGGCCTAAAAACCCTTCCGCAAATCGCGACGTGGCAAGGAGTGTACCGGTCCGGCCGTCATCTCGCAAAGCGACCGGATCACATGCAAGTACGTTTGGACCTACACTTGGACGTGTACTTCCCTGCGAATTCTGGCGGGACGATGTCGCCAGGACCGCCTCCGGCGTTTGGTTCCCGGGCGGTTTTCGGTATGATGGCAATCATGTACCGCGCCGTGACCCGCCAGATCGAAGTGACCGTCGAGCCGAACTTTGTTCCGGAACAGTCGTCGGCCGACCGCTCCCGTTATTTCTGGGCCTACACCATCGTCATCACCAATTCCGGCGACGAGACCGTGCAGCTCAAGACGCGGCACTGGATCATCACCGACGCCACCGGCCGGCAGCAGGAGGTGAAGGGCGAGGGCGTCGTCGGCGAGCAGCCGACGCTCGCCCCCGGCGAACGCTTCGAATACACCTCCGGCGTACCGCTCACGACCGCCTCGGGCTTCATGACCGGCCGCTACCAGATGGTCAGCGCAACCGGCGAACGCTTCGAGATCGACGTGCCGACGTTCTCGCTGGACAGCCCGGATAACAAGAGGGTGTTGAATTAGCGCTGGAAATGGTGGGCACGCTTCGCTTTGCCCACCCTCCGGCACCGCGCTACGCGTCTTCCACGCCCGCCTCATCCGGTGTGAACTCGTACACCGAGCTGCAGAACTCGCAGGTCACGACGATCTTGTCGTCCTTGACCATCGCGGCACGGTCGTCGGACGAAAAGCTCTTCAGCATCGATGCGACCGCATCGCGCGAGCAGGAGCATTGCGCCTTCAAGGGCAGCGGATTGAACACGCGCACGCCGCGCTCATGAAAGAGACGGTAGAGCAGCCGCTCACCGGACAGCTCGGGATCGATCAGCTCGACATCTTCGACGGTCTCGATCAGCGAGCGCGCCTCGACCCAGGCATCGTCTTCGGCGACGGCATGCACCTCGACGCCTTCGGGCGCATCGCCGGGATGCAGATCGGGCTGCCGCGCGCGCTCGGGCGCCTTCGGCAGGAACTGCATCAGCATGCCGCCGGCACGCCAGCGATGCTTGCCGCCGTCGTTCGACCGCCACTCCTCGCCCACGGCGAGGCGCACACGGGTCGGGATCTGCTCGGAGCGCAGGAAATATTCGTGAGCGGCGTCTTCGAGACTGCCGCCGTCGAGCGCGACCAAGCCTTGGTAGCGGCTCATGTCGGGGCCCTGGTCGATGGTCATGGCGAGATGACCGTGGCCCAGCAGCGCGCCGGAATCTTTTGCATCGCCGAGGCGCGCGGCGTCGTAGCGCGCATAGGCGCGCAGACGATCCGGCGCCTGGTAGTCCACGACCAGGAACGACACCGGACCGTCGGTCTGGGCCTGGAGGATGAAGCGGCCCTCGAACTTCAGCGCTGAGCCGAGCAGCGTGGTCAGCACGATGGCCTCGCCGAGCAGCTTGCCGACCGGCGCCGGATAATCGTGCTTGGTCAGGATCTCGTCGAGCGCCGGACCAAGCCGCACCAGCCGACCGCGCACGTCGAGCGCGTCGACCTCGTAGGGCAGCACGGCGTCATCGATCGGAACCGCGGATGGCGCGCGAACCGGGCCCTCGGGCCCGGTTTTCATGTCAGGGGATTGGGAAACCATGGCGCTTTATCTGGGGTCGGAAGGCGGAATTGGAAGGGGGTGAGGGCTGTGGTCCGGAGGCGGTTGTGGGATTGCAGAACGATACCGCAACATAGGTGTCGTCCCGGCGCAGGCCGGGACCCATAACCGCAGGCTTAGTTTGGCGAAGACCTCGGCCTCGGCCCGCCTGCCACAAGAGAGATTCCGCGGTATGGGTCCCGGCCTGCGCCGGGACGACAAGATTACTTCACCGCGTCGAAGCACCAGGCCAGAATGCCCTTCTGCGCGTGCAGGCGGTTTTCGGCCTCGTCGAACACGACGGATTGCGGACCGTCGATCACCTCGTCGGTGACCTCCTCGCCGCGATGGGCGGGCAGACAGTGCATGAACAGCGCATCGGGCTTGGCCAGCGACATCAGCTGGGCATTGACCTGATAGGGCTTGAGCACGTTGTGGCGATGCTCGCCTTCCTTGTCGCCCATCGACACCCAGGTGTCGGTCACGACACAATCGGCGCCCTTCACGGCGGCTTCAGCATCGGTGCCGAGCATGATCGGCGCGCCGGTCGCCTTGATGAAGTCGCGCATCGCTTTTTTCGGCGCGAGCTCCGGAGGCGTCGCGACATTGAGCTGGAACTTGAAGCGCTCGGCGGCGTGCGCCCAGGACGCCAGCACGTTGTTGTCGTCGCCGGTCCAGGCCACGGTCTTGCCCTCGATCGGGCCGCGATGTTCCTCGTAAGTCATGAGGTCGGCCATCACCTGGCAGGGATGCGAGCGCCGCGTCAGGCCGTTGATGACGGGCACGGTGGCGTTTGCCGCAAGCTCCAGCAGGGCATCGTGATTGAGGATGCGGATCATGATGGCGTCGACATAGCGCGACAGCACGCGCGCGGTGTCGGCGATGGTCTCGCCGCGGCCGAGCTGCATCTCGGCGCCGGTGAGCATGATGGGCTCGCCGCCGAGCTGGCGCATGGCGACATCGAACGACACCCGCGTCCGCGTCGAGGGGCGCTCGAAGATCATCGCCAGCGTCTTGCCTTCGAGCGGCCTGACCGGCTGATGCGCCTTCTGCTTCGCCTTCATCGCGGTGGACGCGGCCAGCATGCGCTTGAGCTCCGACAGCGGCAGCTCGTTGATGTCGAGGAAGTGCTTCGGTGCTTTATCGGGCGACTTGCTCATCAGCTTGCCGCCCGCTTGTTGCCGGACAACGCCGTGCAGGCGCGCTCGAGCCGCCCGACGCTGTCCTCGATCTCGGCTTCGGTGACGATCAAAGGCGGCAGGAAACGCACGACATTGTCGCCGGCGCCGACGGTGAGCAGCTTTTCGGCACGCAAGGCGGCAACGAGATCGCCGGAAGGCACCACGGCCTTGATGCCGATCAGGAGGCCCTCGCCGCGCACTTCGCTGACGACATCGCCATGACGGTCGATCACGGAGGCGAGCTTCTGCTTGAGCAGCAGCGACATCCTCTGCACGTGGTCGAAGAAGCCGGGCTTGAGCATCACGTCGAGCACGGCATTCGCAGCCGCGATCGCGAGCGGATTGCCGCCGAAGGTCGAGCCGTGCGAGCCCGGCGTCATGCCGGACGCCGCTTCCGCGGTCGCAAGGCAGGCGCCGATCGGGAAGCCGCCACCGAGCGCCTTGGCCAGCGACATCACGTCGGGTTCGACGCCCAGGCGGCGGTATGCGAACAGATCGCCGGTGCGGCCCATGCCGGTCTGCACCTCGTCGAAGGCGAGCAACAGACCCTTCTCGTCGCAGAGCTGACGCAACGCCCTCAGGAAGGCGGGCGTTGCCGAACGCACACCGCCCTCGCCCTGGATCGGCTCGATCAGGATGCCGGCGGTCTGCGGACCGATCGCCTTTTTCACCGCATCGAGATCGCCATGAGCAACCTGGTCGAAGCCCTCCATCGGGGGTCCGAAACCTTCGAGATATTTTGCCGAACCCGTCGCAGCCAGCGTCGCCAGCGTGCGGCCATGGAAGGCGCCTTCGAAGGTGATCATGCGATAGCGGTCGGGATGGCCCTTCGCGGCGTGATAACGGCGCACGACCTTGATCACGCATTCCAGCGCTTCGGCGCCGGAATTGCAGAAGAACACGAAGTCCGCGAAACTTTCATTGCACAGGCGCGCGGCGAGCTTTTCGCCGTCCGGGCTCTGGAACAGGTTCGACATGTGCCAGAGCTTCGTGGCCTGCTCCTGCAACGCCGCGACCAGTGCCGGATGGGCATGGCCGAGCGCATTCACCGCCACCCCGGAGGTGAAATCGAGATAGCGCTCGCCATTGGTCGCGATCAGCCAGCAGCCTTCGCCACGCTCGAAACCGAGGTCGGACCTGGCGAAAACGGGGAGCAAATGCGGCGCTGCGCTGTTAGTCATGACGGTCACTTGAATGTTGCGGACGGTGTGTGCGTGCATTGCGCAACGCACCATCGACCGGCCCGGAAAACGAAACGTGCCGCCTCTTGAGGGCGGCACGTGCGACTATCTTAGGCCTGGTGAAACGGGTGTCAATGCCGCCCGGAAAGCCTCGCGAAACGCTGAATCCGTAGTCTTGCGGTGCCGATTTTGCGGGATTTAGCCACGGAACATGTGGAAGCGAGTCGGCGGACTCTTGCGCGGGAGTCACGCCATATTGTAGCGTTTGGATTGTCAGATACGACATCTCGTGCAGTGGTTCTGATCTTTAAGTCCTTATGTACCGGCGTAAACGTTCGGGCGTTCAAGACGCGCCCGGCGAGCCTTAAGGGATTCTGACGGCACGGGTTTTTGAAGGCTTAGGCATTCGCTGCGAGGCCCCAGGATGGCTGGCGCGCAGCGAGGGAAAGGGTGCAATGACGGTTTTGACCTGGTCCGATGATCGCGTCGAGCAGCTGAAAAAGCTCTGGGAGGCCGGACTTTCGGCCAGCCAGATCGCGGCGGAGCTCGGCAATGTGACCCGCAATGCCGTGATCGGCAAAGTGCACAGGCTCGGCCTTTCGGGCCGCGCCAAGAGCCCATCGTCGGCAGCGCCCCGGCCGCGCAAGGCGCGCCCCGCGCAGCACATGATGCGGGTGAGCCGCCCGATCTCGCGCGGCAACACCGCGCTGGCGCAGGCCTTCGAGGTCGAGGCTGAGCCGGATCCGGTCACCTACGACAACGTGGTGCCGATGAGCCAGCGGCTGTCGCTGCTGGAATTGAACGAGGCGACCTGCCATTGGCCGGTCGGCGATCCCTCGAGCCCGGACTTCTTCTTCTGCGGTGGACGGGCGTTGTCCGGCCTGCCCTACTGCGCCCAGCACTCGCGCGTTGCGTACCAGCCGGCGTCGGATCGGCGCCGCGCACCGGTGAAGCCGGGTCCGCGGTAAGCTAGCGCACGATCAGTCATCACGCGCGGCGCCTCAACAAATGCAGTGTCGTCCCGGCGAAGGCCGGGACCCATACTCCGAGCACTTAGTTGTTGTGCGAAAGGGTAACTCCGAGTCTTCGCCAAACCGCGCCCTGTGGTTATGGGTCCCGGCCTTCGCCGGGACGACATCGGACATGTCACGGCAGTTAGTAACCTAACCGCAGAAACCTACACCTGCTCCGCCTTCGCAAACCGATCATCCAGCGCGTAACCGGCGCCGCGGACGGTGCGGATCGGGTCCTGCTCGCGGCCGAGATTGAGCAACTTACGCAGGCGGCCGATATGCACGTCGACGGTACGCTCGTCGATATAGATGTCGCGGCCCCAGACGCTGTCGAGCAGCTGCTCGCGCGAGAACACCCGTCCCGGGTGCTCCAGGAAGAACTCCAGCAGGCGATATTCGGTCGGACCGAGATCGATCGGCCGGCCCGAGCGCGCCACGCGGCGCTTGTCGCGGTCGAGCTCGATGTCGCCAAAAGCAAGGACGGTGGCGAGCCGCTCGGGGCTTGCGCGCCGCAGCAGGCCTTTCACGCGCGCCAGCAGCTCCGGCACCGAGAACGGCTTGACGATGTAATCGTCGGCGCCGGTCGCAAGACCCCGCACCCGCTCGCTCTCCTCGCCGCGCGCGGTGAGCATGATGATCGGGAGCTGCTTGGTCTCGGGACGGGTGCGAAGCCGCCGGCACAATTCGATGCCTGACAGGCCCGGCAGCATCCAGTCGAGCACGATCAGATCGGGGATGTGCTCCTTGAGGCGGGTATCGGCGTCGTCGCCGCGCATCACCGTCTCGACGTCATAGCCGTCGCCTTCGAGGTTGTAGCGGAGAAGCTCGGTCAGGGCTTCCTCGTCCTCAACCACCATAATGCGTGCGCCCATCGGGTCGTCGCTCCTTAAGTCTTCAGGTGTTCGGTACCGTGTTGGCAAAGGTCGTCATGTCGCCCTTCGGCCGCTTGTCGGTGATCGCCTGGCCCTCGATCATGTAGAACACGGTCTCGGCGATGTTGGTGGCGTGGTCGCCGATCCGCTCGATGTTCTTGGCGCAGAACATCAAATGAATACAGAACGAGATGTTGCGCGGATCCTCCATCATGTAGGTCAGGAGCTCGCGGAACAGCGAGGTGCAGATGGCGTCGACTTCCTCGTCACCCTTCCACACTGCCATCGCCGCCGGCAAATCATGCGCGGCATAAGCGTCCAGCACCGACTTGACCTGCTGTTGCACGAGGTCGGTCATGTGCTCGAGGCCGCGGAACAGCTTGAGCGGATGGAAGTCCGTCTCCAGCGCCGCGACGCGCTTGCCCATGTTCTTGGCGAGGTCGCCGATGCGCTCGAGATCGGTCGCGACGCGCATGGCGCCGACGATCTCGCGCAGATCGACCGCCATCGGCTGGCGGCGGGCGATGGTGAGCACCGCGCGCTCCTCGATGCGCTTCTGCAGCGCGTCGAGCTCGGTGTCGATGGCGACGACACGCTGGCCGAGGGGGACGTCGCGGCGGATCAATGCGTCGACGGACTCGACGATCATGCGCTCGGCGATGCCGCCCATCTCGGCGACCAGGCGCGTGAGTTCCTGGAGGTCGGTGTCGAAGGCCTTTGCGGTATGTTCAGAACCCATGTCGCGTCTCCTAGCCGAACCGGCCGGTGATGTAATCCTGCGTGCGCCGGTCGGTCGGCGACGTGAAGATTTTGCTGGTGTCGTCGAACTCGATCAGCTCGCCGAGATACATGAAGGCAGTCTTGTCGGAGACGCGCGCCGCCTGCTGCATGTTGTGGGTGACGATCGCGATCGTGTAATCCTCGGACAGCTCCTGGATCAGCTCCTCGACCTTGGCGGTCGAGATCGGGTCGAGCGCCGAACAGGGTTCGTCGAACAGGATCACCTCGGGCCGCACCGCGACGGTGCGGGCGATGCAGAGGCGCTGCTGCTGGCCGCCGGAGAGCGACAGGCCTGAGGCGTTGAGCTTGTCCTTGACCTCGTTCCACAGCGCGCCGCCGCGCAGCGCCTTCTCGACGCGGCCGTCCATCTCGGACTTCGAGATCTTCTCATAGAGACGGATGCCGAACGCGATGTTCTCGTAGATCGTCATCGGGAACGGCGTCGGCTTCTGGAACACCATGCCGACGCGGGCGCGCAGCAGATTGAGGTCCAGCTTGCCGTCGAGAATGTTGGTCTGGTCGAGCATGAGCTGACCGGTGGCGCGCTGGCCGGGATAGAGGTCGTACATCCGGTTGAAGATGCGCAGCAGGGTCGACTTGCCGCAGCCCGACGGGCCGATGAACGCGGTGACACGGTTGGCGCCGAGTGTCAGGTTGATGTTCTTCAGCGCGTGGTGCTCGCCGTAATAGAAGTTCAGGTTGCGTACGGTCACCTTGGGCGGCGCCTCCGGCAGCACCGGCGCGTGCGGCAGGCCACCGGACGCGCTCATCGATACGGAAAGATCACTCATTTTGCGGTCCTCTCGGCGCCAAGGATGCGCGCGCCAATATTAAGGGCAAGAACGGTCAGGGTGATGAGCAGCGCTCCGCTCCAGGCCAACTGCTTCCAGTAGGCATAGGGGCTCTGCACGAAGTTGTTGATGGTGACAGGCAGGTTCGCCATCGTCTTGTTCAGGCCGAGGCTGAAGAACTGGTTCGACAGCGCGGTGAACAGCAGCGGCGCGGTTTCACCGGCGACGCGAGCGGTCGCGAGCAGCACGCCGGTGATGAGACCCGATCGGGCAGCCCGATAAGCGATCCGCTTGATCACCAGCGAGCGCGGCAGGCCGAGCGCCGAGGCCGCCTCGCGCAACGCGTTCGGCACCAGCAGCAGCATGTCCTCGGTCGTGCGCAGCACCACCGGGATCACGATGACCGCGAGCGCGAGCGAGCCTGCGATCGCCGAGAAGCCGCGCATCGGCACCACCACCGCGCCGTAGATAAACAGGCCGATGATGATCGAGGGTGCCGAGAGCAGGATGTCGTTGATGAAGCGGATCACCGAGGTCAGCCGGTCATTGCGGCCGTATTCGGCGAGATAGGTGCCGGCGAACATGCCGAGCGGCGCGCCGATGCCGACGCCGATCACCGTCATGATCAGCGAGCCGACGATGGCGTTGAGCAGGCCGCCCTCGTTCGATCCCGGTGGCGGCGTGTTCTCGGTGAACAGCTGGACATTGAGTCCCGCCACGCCGTTGTAGAGCAGCGTAATCAGGATCAGCGCGAGCCATGTGACGCCGAAGGCGGTTGCGGCGATGCAGAGCCCGCGGACGACGATGTCCTTGCGGCGTCGGCGTGAATAAATCGGGTTCATGGCGCTAGTTCCCCGCCTTCTTTTCCAGCCGCATCAGCATCAGCCGCGCCGCTGCGAGCACGAAGAAGGTCAGCACGAACAGCAGGAGGCCGAGCAGGATCAGGCCGGACTGGTGCAGGCCGTCGCTCTCGGCGAACTCGGATGCGATCGCCGCCGAGATCGTGGTGCCGGGGGCGAAGATCGAGGACGAGATCCGGAACGAGTTGCCGATGATGAAGGTCACCGCCATGGTCTCGCCGAGCGCGCGGCCCAGCGCCAGCATGACGCCGCCGATGACGCCGACGCGGGTGTAGGGGATCACCACGCTGCGGACGACTTCCCAGGTGGTGCAGCCGACGCCGTAGGCGGCTTCCTTCAGGACCGGCGGCACCGTCTTGAACACGTCGACCGAGATCGAGGTGATGAAGGGCAGCACCATGATGGCGAGGATCAGCGCGGCATTGAACAGGCTGAGATAGGACGGCGGACCTGCGAAGATCGCGCCCAGCACGGGCACGCCGTCGAAGATCTTGATCATGAAGGGCTGGAACGTGTTGGCGAGGAACGGACCCAACACGAAGAAGCCCCACATGCCGTAGATGATCGAGGGGATGCCGGCGAGCAGCTCGATCGCCATGCCGATCGGGCGCCGCAGCCATTGCGGGCAGAGCTCGGTGAGGAAGATCGCAATGCCGAGACCCACCGGAATGGCGATCAGCATCGCGATGAAGGAGGTGACGAGCGTGCCGTACATCGGCCCGAGCGCGCCGAGCACCGGCGGATCGGCGGACGGCGCCCAGCGCTGCGTCCACAGGAACGAGACCCCGAATTCCTTCATCGCCGGGAAGGCGCCGACGATCAGCGAAATGATGATGCCGCCGAGGATCAGAAGCACCGAGATCGCGGAGAGCCGCGTGATCCAGTAGAAGGTGACGTCCCCGAGCTTGAACGCGCTCAAGGCCTTGGCGCGATCATACGGTCCGGCGTCGTCGATTACATCGCTCTGAACGGCCATCTCTGCCACGCCGATCCCCTGTACTAAATAGTATACGTTTTTTGTTGGTCCCGCGCCCCGGATGCGGCGCAGCGCATCCGGGGCACGAGCGTCGCGAGCCTAGCTCTTGATTTCGGCAGCCCAGGTCTTCTCGATCAGCTGAACGACCGGGTCCGGCATCGGGATGTAGTCGAGCTCTTCAGCCGCCTTGCCGCCGCTCTTGAAGGCCCAGCGGAAGAACTTGATGGCTTCCTGCGAGGCCGCCTTGTCGGTCGCGTCCTTGTGCATGAGGATGAAGGTCGCCGCCGTGATCGGCCAGGACTTCTCGCCGGGCTGGTCGGTCAGGATGACGTAGTAGCCGGGAGCCTTGGCCCAGTCGGCGTTGGCGGCGGCCGCCTGGAAGGCTTCGACGGTGGGCTGCACCGGCTTGCCGGCCTTGTTGACGAGACCGGTGTAGGTCAGCTTGTTCTGCTTGGCATAGGCGTACTCGACATAGCCGATCGAGTTCTTGGTCTGGCTGATGTTGCCCGAAACGCCTTCATTGCCCTTGGCGCCGACGCCGACCGGCCACTCGACCGCGGTACCTTCACCGACCTTGCTCTTCCAGTCCGCGCTGGCCTTGGCGAGATAGTTGGTGAAGTTGAAGGTGGTGCCCGAACCGTCCGAACGGCGGACCACGGTGATGGCCTCCGAGGGCAGCTTCACGTTCGGGTTCAGCTTCTTGATCGCGGCGTCGTCCCATTTGGTGATCTTGCCGAGATAGATGCTGGCCAGCGTCTCGCCGTCGAACACCATCTCACCGGGCTTCACGCCCTCGATATTGACGACGGGAACGATGGCACCCATCACCATCGGCCACTGGACGAGGCCGTCCTTCTCGAGCTGCTCGGCCTTGAGCGGCGCGTCGCTGGCGCCGAAGGTCACGGTCTTGGCCTGGATCTGCTTGATGCCGCCGCCGGAGCCGATCGACTGGTAGTTCAGACCGTTGCCGGTCTCCTTCTTGTAGGCGTCGGCCCATTTGGAATAGATCGGGAACGGGAACGTGGCGCCGGCTCCGGTGATGTCGGCAGCAAAGGCCGCCGTCGTCGATGCGGCGACGATGCCAGCAGCGACGAGTGTTTTGAGGAAATTCATGCTGGTCTCCATACAGGGGAGCGAAGCGCCATCAGCGCCCGATCGCGCTCCCCGTGCCGCTCCTTTAGGAGTGGACAGCTGAGCTTTTACGAAGGTTTGGTGACAGTCGGATGACAGTCTTAAGCATTTGAAAATGCTGGTGTTTAGCTCAAAGCCGCAGGCTTGCCCTGGGGAAAACAAGCGGTGAAAGTGGCGCCCTGTTTGGGCACGCTTTCGATCAGAAGCCGGCCGCGGTGCCGGTTAACAATATGTTTCACCAGGGATAATCCGAGCCCGGTCCCGCCCTGCGAGCGGCTGTCGCCGACATCGACCCGGTAGAACCGTTCGGTCAGCCGCGGCAGGTGCTCCGGCGCGATGCCGGGACCGAAATCCCGGACCAGGACCCGGATTTCCTGAGTTCCATCAGGGGCGGCGCCTGGCATCAGCGACACCATGACGCGACCGCCCGCGGCGCCGTATTTGAGCGCGTTCTCGATCAAATTCTCGAACAGGCGGAGCAGCTCCTCGCGGTCGCCCGCGATCAGTACCGGGGTCTCAGGGAGCTGGGTCTCGACCTCGACCTGGCGTTCCCGGGCCAGCGGCTCGAGCCCGTCGGCGACCTGCAAGATGATCGGCAGCAAGTCGACCAGGGTGTCGGGCCGCACATGGGCCGACAGCTCCACCCGCGACAGCGACAAGAGATCGTCGATCAGACGCGCCATCCGGGTGGCTTGGTTGTGCATGATGCCGAGGAAGCGCTCGCGCGCCTTGGGATCGTCCTTGGCTTGGCCCTGGAGCGTGTCGATGAAGCCGGACAGCGCGGCCAGCGGCGTGCGCAGCTCGTGACTGGCATTGGCGACGAAATCGGCCCGCATCTCCTCGACCCGGCGCAGCGGCGTCTGGTCGTGGAAGGTCATCAGCATGCATTTGTCGGCGCCGCCGAAGGTGGTCGGCACCGGCACCGGCGTGATGGTCAGCTCCATCCAGCGATCGACCGGGACATGGTCGAGATAGGTCGCGCGCCGCGGCTCGGTGGTCGCGATCGACTCGCGCAGCGCCGTGATGATCTCGGGCGAGCGCAGCGCGAACTGGGCGAGCTCATTCCGGCGCAGCGCCGGCGCGAGCTGGGCGGCCGCGGCGTTGAGATGGATGACGCGGCCGGCGCGGTCGAGCAGCACCGCGGGATCTGGCATGCCGGCGACAACAGCGGCGACCGCCGCGCTCTCGACCGGGTTGACGCGGCGGGTCTCTTCGCGCGAGGCGGCGGTATCGTGCAGGCGCCACGGGATCAGCGCTGCGGCCGCGATGCAGAGCAACACCGCGATCGCATGCAGTGCCGACAATTCGCCCAGCGAGACCACCACCGACAGTGCCAGCGCCGCGGCGATCAGGATGACGGTCGAGTGCCGCAGCCGGTCGGACCACGGCTGGGAGGAGGGAGAAGATGGGGCGTCGATCGCCATCGGGGCGGGCTTCTCCAAAGGACCTTGCGCCGGTCAGGCGCCGCTGTCGCTGCGCTTTCTCACGTAAGCGGCTTCAGGTGCGGGGCCGGGGTCGAGCTTGAGCGCCGCCTGCTGCAGGCGTTTCGATCGCGCGCCGATGATAACTTCGCGAAACGTCAGCAAGATTACAGAAATGACGAATGGGGACAGATAATAGAGGACGCGGAACAGCAGCATCCCACCCAGCAGCTCCTCCCGGTCCATCTGCCAGAGCCCGACCAGCATCGCCGCGTCGAACACACCAAGGCCTCCGGGCGAATGGCTGGCAAAGCCGAGCAGCGTGGCCGAGACAAAGATCACCGCGACCACCACGAAGCCGAGATTGGGCTCGTCCGGGACCAGCACGTACATCGCCAGCGCGCAGAAGCCGAGATCGATGATGCCGATCGCGATCTGGAGCAGCGTCAGCGGGCCGCCCGGCAGCATCACGGTCCAGGGCCCGCGGCCAACCATCCGCGGCTGGGTCCAGACCCAGACCACGTAAGCGACCAGCCCGACGATGATCATCATCGCCAGCGTCCGGTTCAGCCACGGCGGAAGCATGTCGATCGAGGCCGCAGCCTCCGGATGATAGGAGATGCCGAGGCCCAGCACCGCGGCGTTGCCGAGCCAGAAGGTCAGGCCGGCGAGGAAGCAGATTTTTGCGACATCGATCGCGTTCAGCCCATAGGCCGAATAGATGCGGTAGCGCACCGCGCCGCCAGTGAAGACGCTGGCGCCGACATTGTGGCCGATCGAATAGCTGGTGAAGGCGGCGAGCGCGTTGATCCGATAGGGCACGTGGGGATGGCCGATCGCGCGCACGGCGAACAGGTCATAGAAGGTCAGCGTGAAATAGCCCGCGGCGACGAACAGCGCCGCCAGCGCAATCTGGCTCGGCTCGGTGCTCTTGATCGCTTCGAGGACCTCGTTGACATCGATGCCGCGCAGCATGTGGTAAAGCACATAGCAAGCGATGCCGATGACCGCGACGCTGATCACAACTCCAAGCTTATGCAGGATTTGCTTCTGGCGCAGAAACGACATCGCCCTGCGTATGGCTTCCAGCATCTAGACCTCGAACAACGCTTCAGCGGCCAGGGTGGCCGGCGAACAGGCGGACGATACGCAGGCACCCGACGAACCCTCGCTGCCGGTCCCGGCATCGCGCATACCCGCTATCCCTCCACTAGCGCGTTTCAGGGCGGAGTGGAATTCGGCAATTCGAACAAAAACTCGTGCCTTCAATATTTTAGGCAGGGTTGCGGGCTCCTGATGCACGGTTTGGCGCTTTCGGCGGCAAGACTGACGCGAATCTCCATGGCAATCCTGCGCAGTGGCCATGAAGTTTTGATGATTTCGACCGCACAATGTTCCGTCACGACTTAAGCCGAAATCAATCTATGGGTCGCCCCCGCCTGTTGAAAGAGGGGTGGCCGGCGCGTTTGTTTGCGGTTTTCGATGGGCCGGGAAGGCCGCGCAGCCGCGCTCCTGACGTCCGCAGTCAGGGTGCAGGGCAACATCACAGAGCGGCAGGCGGCATGCTGCGCGCGACCACCCGGTCGCGCAGCCAGGCGCCGATGGCGCCGCCGACGAGGTAGCAGGCGAACATGATCAGGCCGAGGTCGAGCCAGTAGCCGAAGCGACCGGGGACCACATGCGCGAGCGAGGCCGCGACCAGGCCGGCAACAAGCACGGCGAGCCAGCGCGCCGTCACCTTCGAGGTGCCGTTGCCGCGTTGGACCACCGAGATCCAGCCCATGCAGAAGCCGAGCAGCAGCGAGCCGATCAGCCAGCCCAGATGGAACGAGACGAGATAGGGCATCGTCACCTCACCAGAAATTCGATGCGGCGGTTCTGCGCCTTGGCGTCTTCGCTGTCGTTGCCGGCGACCGGCTGCGTGCTGCCGTAGCCGACCGCTGTGAAGCGGCTGGCAGGCAGGCCGGCCTTGACCAGATAGTCGATCACCGCCTGCGCGCGCTTCTCCGAGAGTGCCTGGTTGAAGGAATCCTCGCCGTCGGCATCGGTATGCCCGGCGACCTCGATATTGGTGGTGGGACATCGCAATGCCGTCTCGATCAGATGATCGAGAATGCCGGCGGAATCCGGATCGATGTCGGCGCGCTTCGCCCCGAAGCGAATCTTGGCCTTGGCCAAAAGCTCGGAGAACAATTGCTGGCACACGGTGCCGTCGACCGGGCCGGCTGCGGGTTTCACCGTGATTTCCGGCTTGTATTGCCAGTTTTTCGGAAAGTCCTTGCCAAGGCCTGCGCGGATGTCGTTGGCGGCACCTTCATAGAGCGCATCGCCCGACAGCTTCACCTCGCGGTCGGACACCACGAGCGTGCCGGTCGATAGTCGCGACAGCGCGCCGAGCGCTGCGACCACGGCGGGGCTGAAGGCACCGGGCGCGCCGACGCTGGCCTTGAGATTGTCGACGACCTTTTCGTTGAAGAATTTCCGCGACGCGCTGGTGGCGATGGCCGCGTGGACATTGTTGTCGGGAACATAGCCGGTCAGCGTCACCGTCGCGGCCACCGGATCCTTGTAGGCCTGGAAGACGTAAGGCGGCGCCTTGACGTCGTTGGCGGCGATCGAAAAGCCCTCGGGCAGGTTTTTCAGCGCCGCTGCGACGGCTTCGCGGCCGCCGAGATCGCGCGCCATGCCCGACAGCGTGACTTTGGTGTCCGTGATCGTGATCTTGCCGTCCTTGAGCTTGCCGATCTGGTCGAGCAGTAGCATCGCAGCCGCCTCGAACCGCGGCGGTGCGCCGCGGGCCAAACCCATCTGATCGGCCACCTCGGTACCGGCCACCTCCTTGCGGGCTGCCTCGGTCAGGCGGCCCTTCATCGACGGCAGGGGCGCGGAGCCTGACAGCGTCACCCGCACCACGTCGCGTTCGGCGTTCCAGACGAAGGGCTTTGCCTCGGGAACGAGGCGGGTCCGATCGTCGACCAGGCGCACGCCGGGCACGGTCTCGACCGCCACAACAGCGTCGCGGCGACCTTCCTCGGAAAAGGCCTCCGCAGCCAGGCTGACGTCGCGGCCGTCCACCGCGATCCGGGTCTTGTCCAGAACGGTATCCTTTAGCGCCGCCGAGCTGCGGGCGGAAAGGTCCGCCTCGACCGGCAAAGTGTTATTCCAGGCCGCAAATCCCCACATGACGGCCAAGGGGATGAGCCCCGGCCACCATTTGCTGGCCCACCTGAAAAGCTTCTGCATTCGACGACCCGAACTCTGGAACCGGAGACAAAACAAACCCTTGGCGGGCTGTCAAACCGGAAATGACGCCCTTCCGAAGGCCGGGCGTGACAATTGGAATAACTTTTTCTTCAAGGGTTCTTCCGTAAGTTGAAGGCGGAATGCCAAAGTCCGCCAGCGGGTCATGAAACAACTTCGTAACAACGTCATCCGCGCCGGGCTGGAAGCACTCTATTTCAGCGGCGCCCACCACCTGTTGCGCCCGCTTTTGTCGGGCGTCGGCGCCATTTTCATGCTGCATCACGTGCGGCCGGCCCGCGCCGCGGCGTTTCAGCCGAACCGGCATCTCGAAGTCACCCCCGAATTCCTGCGCGCGACACTGTGCCATCTGCGCTCGCGCGAGATCGACATCGTCAGCATGGACGAGTTGCATGAGCGACTGGTGCAGCGCCGGTTCGACCGGCGCTTCGCCGCCTTCACGCTCGACGATGGCTATCGCGACAATCTCGATTTTGCGCTGCCGGTTCTGCGCGAATTTGACGCGCCTCTGGCGGTCTATGTCGCCAGCGACTTCGCGGAGGGCACGGGTCGGCTGTGGTGGGAGGCGCTGGAGGCCGTGATTGCCAAGGCCGAGCAGATCGAGGTGACCATCGGCAAGGCCGCCCTGAGGCTCGATGCCACGACGCCAGCCGCCAAGCAGGCGGCGTTCGACCGCCTGCACGACTGGTTGCGCGCATTGCCCGGCGAGCACGATCTCAAGCGCGAGATCGAGGCGCTCTGCACGAAGTACGGTGTCGACATGGCCGCGCTGTGCCGCAGCCTCTGCCTGTCCTGGGACGAGGTGAAGACATTTGCTGCCGATCCCCTGGTCACCATCGGCGCGCATTCCGTCAGCCATTGCAATCTCGCCAAGCAAAGCGAAGCGATCGCCACGCAGGAGATGGCCGTGAGCCGCGCGCGGATCGAGCAGGCGCTCGGCCGCAATGTCCAGCATCTTGCCTATCCCTATGGTGATCGGGAGGCGGCGGGCGAGCGTGAATTCGTGCTCGCGGCATCCGCCGGCTTCAAGACCGCGGTGACGACGCGGCCCGGCATGCTGTTCGCCGAAAACGCCGGCCACATGACCGCGCTGCCACGGGTCTCGCTCAACGGCAATTACCAGGACACGCGGATTCTGCCGGTGCTGACCTCGGGCGCCGCGACCGCAATGTGGAACGGCTTCCGCAGGATCGCGGCGGCTTAAATCTCTCCGTCTTCGCTGCCCGAACTCAGACGTCGTCCTGGCGAAAGCCAGATGACGATGCGGCGCCTTTCTTGACTCCCCTCCCCACCCGCGCTCAAAACGTCGCCAAACACCAAGGGAGGCACCATGTTCAACGATCTGTTCTCGCTCAAAGGCCGCGTCGCGCTGGTGACCGGCGGTTCGCGCGGCATCGGCAAGATGATCGCGGCGGGATTTCTCAGCGCAGGGGCCGCGAAGGTCTACATCACCGCGCGCAAGGCCGGGCCTTGCGAAGCCACCGCGAACGAGCTCTCCGCGCAATATGACGGCGAATGCATCGCACTGCCGATCGACATCTCGACACTGGCCGGCGCCGAGCTGCTCGCGAGCGAATTCGCCAAGCGCGAGCCCAAACTCGACATCCTCGTCAACAATGCGGGCGCGGCCTGGGGCGCGGAGTTCGACGAGTTTCCGGAGAGCGGCTGGGACAAGGTGATGAATCTCAACGTCAAGGCACCGTTCTTCCTGACCAAGGCGCTGGCGCCCACGCTGCGCGCGGCGGCATCAGCAGAGCGGCCGGCGAAAGTGATCAACATCGCCTCGATCGACGGCATCTTCGTCAATCCGGGCGAGACCTATTCCTACGCGGCGAGCAAGGCGGGGCTGATCCATTTGACGCGGCGCATGGCCGTGAAGCTGATCGGCGACCACGTCGTGGTCACCGCGATCGCGCCGGGCCCGTTCAAATCCGACATGAACCGGGCCGCACGCGATCATGCCGACGAGGTCTCGACCCGCGTGCCCGCGGGCCGCGTCGGCACCGACGAGGACATGGCGGGCGCTGCGATCTATCTCGCCTCGCGCGCGGGAGATTATGTGGTGGGCGCGACCATCGCGGTGGACGGCGGCATTGTCTATGCGAACCCGGGGATCAAGGGGAGCGGGTGGGATAGTTGAGGCATCGCGCTGCTCGCGGCGTCAGCGGAGCGCTCCCTCACCCCGCTCTTGCGGGGAGAGGGTTGGGGTGAGGGGCTTCTCTCCACACGTGAGATTGTCGCCGCACCTGTACCCCCTCACCCGGATCGCAAGGGCGATCCGACCTCTCCCCGGAAGCGGGGAGAGGTAAAGAAGTTACGACTCGATCCTCACATACTCGAAATCGCCGGGCTTGTTGTCGATGCCGACTTTCGGCGGCGAGATCCAGGAGGCGAACTGGCCGGTCTCGGTGACGGGCTGCATCAGCGAGGTGATGAAGTCGCCGTCGGCGGTCGATGGCAGCCATTCGTCCTTGCGCTTCGCCCAGGTGGCGTCGTCGATCAACAGACCATCCGGCGTCGCGTGGATGCCCTTGAACTCGCCGATATGGCGGTGGAAGGCGACGTTGGGCAGCTTGAGCTGAAACTGGTAGCCCGAGGTCGAGATCACCTTGTTCCAGCGCAGCATGCCCTTGACGCAATCCTGGCTGTAATCGTCGCGCAGGCGCATGTTGAGCGCGGTCAGCGCCGGCTCGTCCACCAGCTTGATCTCACCATCGATGAACTTCAGCACCGGATAGGTCGCGTTCTTGAGCTGATGATCGTCGTCGATCTGGGTCTCGTGATAGCGGCCCTTGATGCCGGTGTTGAAGGCGTTCGCCGCGTTGGTCGAGACTTCCGAGCCAAACAGATCGAGCGACAGCGTATAGTGCAGGTTCAGCTTCTTCTGGATGGTCGGCAGGTCGATCACACCGAGCGCGCGGACCTTCGCGATGTCGGTGGGATCGGTGATGCCGGCTTCCCGCATCGCATCGCAGGTGCGCTGCACGACACGCGTGATGCCGGTCTCGCCGACGAACATGTGGTGCGCTTCTTCCGTCAGCATGAAGCGGCAGGTGCGCGACAAGGGATCGAAGCCGGACTGCGCGAGCGAGTGCAGCTGCATCTTGCCGTCGCGGTCGGTGAAATAGGTGAACATGAAGAAGGACAGCCAGTCCGGCGTCGCCTCGTTGAAGGCGCCCAGCATGCGTGGCGAGTCGGCGTCACCCGAGCGGCGGCGCAACAAATCGTCAGCCTCCTCACGTCCGTCGCGGCCAAAGTACTTTTGCAGCAGGTACACCATCGCCCAGAGGTGACGGCCTTCCTCGACATTGACCTGGAACAGATTGCGCATGTCGTACAGCGAGGGCGCGGTCTTGCCGAGGTGACGCTGCTGCTCGACCGAGGCAGGCTCGGTGTCGCCCTGGATCACGATCAGACGGCGCAGCATGGCGCGATATTCGCCCGGGACTTCCTGCCAGGCCGGCTCGCCAAAATGCTCGCCGAACGGCACGACGCGGTTCTCTTCCTGGGGAGCAAGGAGAATGCCCCAGCGATACTCGGGCATCCGCACGTAGTCGAACTTGGCCCAGCCGCGCGGATCGACCGAATAGGCGGTGCGCAAGTACACCAGCGATTCCTGGAAGCCTTCCGGCCCCATGTCTTTCCACCAGTCCATGTAGCCGGGATGCCAGCCTTCCAGCGCCTTGAGCACCTGGCGGTCTTCGGCCAGATTGACGTTGTTCGGAATCTTGGTCGAGTAGTCGACGTTCATGATGTTCATGGAGGACCTCCCGTGTGGGACTAGTTCATTAGATCGCGGGCATCGAATTGTGGGATCGCGAATAGCGAGTGGCGAATGGCGTCTCTATTCGCCACTCCCCATTCGCGCTCTACACTCGCGTCATATCGAATTTCGGCTTCTGGCCGCTGCCGTAGCGGCGCAGCGCGCCTTCCTCGCCGACCGCGTTCGGGCGCTGGAAGATCCAGTTCTGCCACGCGGTGAGGCGCGAGAAGATTTTCGATTCCATCGTCTCGGGGCCGACGAAGCGCAGGTTGGCTTCCATGCCGGTGAGGCTGTCCGGCGAGAAGCTGGCGCGTTCCTCCAGGAACACGCGGACCTCGTCGTCCCAGTCGATGTCGTCGAGCGCGAAGGTGACGAGACCGAGCTCTTCGGCCTGCTCGGCGTCCAGAGCGGTGCCCATCGTGGCTTCCGCGCGTTCCACATCGGCCGGATCGGCCTGGAAGCGCGACTGAAGCCGCGTCAGGCCGTGGCTCATCGGATACGGACCGAAATTCAGCGCTGACAGTTCGATCGACGGCGGCGGGCGGTTGTCACCCTGGCGCGTGCCGATCAGCATATAGGAGCGGTCGGCGGCGAAGACGAGCTCGGCGAGCGTGCCGGCGAAGCAGGAGCCGGGCTCGACCAGCGTCACCAGCGTGCGCGAGGTGACGTCGATGCGCTTCAAGACGCGCTTCCAGTAGTGCCTGATTTCGTTGACCAGCCAGTGCGCCTTGTTGGCTTCGAGGAAGGCGTCGCAGGCGAGCACATGGGCGCGGTCGCCGTGGCTCTTGAACACCAGCATGGCGATCTCGAGCTCGTTGATGCGCAGATGCAGGATGGCGTCGTCGAGTTCGCGCGCAACCTGGAGCGGCCAGAACGCGACACCCTGCGCCATCATGCCGTCGATGTCGGCGGGCGGCGCGGCTTCAGGCGCCTTGATTGAGATCGTGGCGATGCGCGCGGCACGGTCGAGGTCGACGGTGACAAAGCCGTAGCGGATGCTGGTCTCATCGATGATGCGCTTGAGCGGCGTCAGCGCGATGCCCTTGCCGCTGCCCTTGCGCTTGGAGGCGTCGGCGAATTCTCTCGCGCGCTCGGCAACCATGCCTTCGAGCTTGCTGTTCGGCGCGATCTCGTCGACCAGGCGCCATTGCACGGCGCGCTTGCCCTTCACGCCTTCTTCGATGGTGCAGAAGAAATCAGCGTGATCGCGGCGCACCTTGCGCTTGTCGACCACACGCGTGAGGCCGCCGGTGCCCGGCAGCACCGCAAGCAGCGGCACTTCGGGCAAGGCGACGGCGGACGCGCCGTCATCGGCAAGCATGATGTAGTCGGTGGCGAGCGCGAGCTCATAGCCGCCGCCGGCTGCCGAGCCGTTCACGACGGTGATGAAGCGCTGGCCGGAATTCTCCGACGAATCTTCCATGCCGTTGCGGGTCTCGTTGGTGAACTTGCAGAAATTGACCTTGTGGGCATGCGTCGAGCCGGCGAGCATGCGGATATTGGCGCCGGCGCAGAACACGCGGTTCTTGGCCGAGCGCATCACCACGACCTTCACTTCGGGGTGCTCGAAGCGCAGGCGCTGGACCGCGTCGGCAAGCTCGATGTCGACGCCGAGATCGTAGGAATTGAGCTTGAGCAGATAGCCCTCGAACAGGCCGCCATTCTCGTCGACGTCCATGGTCAGGGTGGCGACGTCATCGTCGACCGCGAGCTTCCAGTGCCGGTAGCGGGACGGCTCGGTCTGGAAATCGATGAATGTCGCGCCGCCTGCGAGGCGCCGATCTTCCCCGGCCATGGGCCACCCTTGAGTTCGTCTTGGTTTTACCGTTAGATGCACAATAATGCATATTATTGCGTGCGTCTAGTCCTTAACGGCTCCCACATGCATTTTGTTGCATGCCTTCTCGCAGGGCCGCTGCAGCAAATTGCTCAATCGCGTCAAGCGTCGCTCCCGGCGCCTCGCGATGCGGAGAATGCGCCGCGCCTGACATGACTTTCAAATCGACCGGGCAATAGCATTCTTGCTGCGCGATCTCGGCCTGACGCAGCGTCCCGTATTGGTCGTCCACGCCTTGAAGGATCAGGACAGGAACGCGGATATAGGCGAGATATTCCGAGATATCCCAGTCGCGGAATTTCGGATCGAGCCAGGCGGCGTTCCAGCCGTAGAAGGCGTTGTCGACGTCCTTGTGCCAGCGCGCGAGCTTTGCCTTCAGGTCGGTGGTCTCGAAGGTAGTCTTGATGTCCGCAATCGACTTCACCGAGATGTCCTCGATGATGAAATGCGGCGCGATCAGCATGAGGCCGTTGAGGCGATGATCCTGATGCGCGCCGGCATAGATCGTCGCGATCGACGCGCCATCGGAATGGCCGAGCAGCAGGCCGCGCCTGAAGCCGATCGCATCGAGAATCTTCGGCAGCACGTCCAGTGCCTCGCGCTGCATGTAGTCGAGCGGCCGCGGCAGCGCGACCTTGCTCGATTGGCCATAGCCCGCACGCGAATAGGCAAAGATGCCGGCGGAGGTTGCCTGCTGCACCTTTTCCGGGAAGTCACCCCAGAGCCCGACCGAGCCGAGGCCTTCATGCAGCATGACGATGGTGGGTGCATCGGCACTCTGCGGCGCCAGCCATTTGTACTCGAGACTGGCGCCATCGATGCTGAGAAAGCCGGTGGGGGCGAGATTGGTCATGCTGTCACTCTTCTCTCCGTCGTCATGCCCGGGCTTGACCCGGGCATCCACGTCGTTCCTCAATCGCAGTCGCGCGTGGATGGCCGGGACACTTTGCTCAAGACGCGCTTCGCACTTTTGCCCGGCCATGACGGCTTGTTTCTAGTTCGCCCCGTCCCGCAGCTTGAACCGCTGGATCTTTCCCGTCGCCGTCTTTGGCAGCGAGTCCACCACGTCGATCCAGCGCGGATATTTCCACGGGCCGATCTTCTGCTTGACGTGATCCTTGAGCATCTCCTGCAGGCCCGTCGTCGTCGTGCCCGGGCGCAGCACGACGAAGGCCTTCGGCTTCAGCAGACCTTCCGGATCGGCTTCGGGCACGACGGCAGCTTCCAGCACGGCGGGATGCGTGATCAGCGCGCTCTCAACCTCGAACGGCGAGACCCAGATGCCCGAGACCTTGAACATGTCGTCGGCGCGGCCGCAGAAGGTGTAGCGGCCCTCGGCATCCCTGACATATTTGTCGCCGGTGCGGGTCCACGGCCCCTCGAACGTGCGGCGGCTCTTGTGGCGCTGGTTCCAGTAGCCTTCGCCGGCGGAGGGCGCATCGACAAGGAGCTCGCCGACCTCGCCGTCGGCGACATCCTGTCCGGCCTCGTTGACGAGCCGCACCGCATAGCCCGGCACCGGCTTGCCGGAGCAGCCGTATTTGATATCCCCGGGCGCGTTCGACAGGAAGATGTGCAACAGCTCGGTCGAGCCGACGCCGTCGAGGATGTCGACGTTGAAGCGCGCCTTCCAGCTGTTGCCGACGGACTCCGGCAACGCCTCGCCGGCCGAGGTGCAGATGCGCAAATTCTGGCCGCCACGCTCGCCCTTCATGGTCTCGTCGTTGAGCATCGCCGCGAACAGGGTCGGCACGCCGTAGAAGATCGAGGGATTATAGCGGTTCATCAGGTCGAACATGCGCGCCGGCGTCGGCCGTTCGCTGTTGAGCACCACGCTGGCGCCGACCGACATCGGAAAGGTCAACGCATTGCCGAGGCCATAGGCGAAGAACAGCTTTGCCGCGGAAAGACAAACGTCGTTCTCGCGAATGCCGAGCACCTGCTTCGCATAAGTGTCCGCGGTCGCCTGCATGTTCGAATGGATGTGGCGCACGCCCTTGGGCATGCCGGTCGACCCTGACGAATACAGCCAGAACGCCGGCTCGTCCGGATGCGTCGCAGCGGTCGTGAACCGGTCGCTCTCGTCCGCAATCTCCTCGGCAAGCTGCTTGTGACCGTTCTGTTTCGCGCCGGACACCACGACATGCTCGAGATCCGGCATGCGGCCGACGACGTCCTTGATGACGGGATAGAGCGCTTCCGAGACGAACAGCACGCGTGCGCGGCAATCGGCGAGGATGTAGGCGTATTGATCTGATGTCAGCAGCGTGTTGAGCGGTACCGGCACGATGCCGGCGCGGATCGCGCCCAGAAACAGAAGCGGGAAGTCGACAGTATCCAGCATGATCATCGCCACGCGCTCTTCGCGGCGGACACCGAGCCGGCGCAGCATGTTGGCGGCGCGCCGCGTTTCGCGCTGGAGCTCGCCATAGGTGAGCCGTGAGACGGTGTCGTCGAAGGCGAGCTTGTTGCCGCGTCCCTCCTCGACGTTCCGATCGAGCAGCCAGGTCACCGCGTTATAGGATCCCTCGCTCACGGACTTCTCCCCTGAATTTAGAATTATAATTCATAGAAAGACACCGCATCGGCTTGCTGTCAATGCCAGCAGGCACTATGTTTCATTAATACGCGCCGCAGGACCTCGTTTAAAGAAGGCATCCCCTCAAGCAGGCTCATGATCCGCAGTCCATGACCGACAGTCCCGACGCCGAATCCCGATTTCTCGAACAGCTCGGCCAGCGCGTACGCACCATGCGCGCGCTACGCGGCATGTCGCGCAAGGTGCTCGCCAAGGTATCAGGAATATCGGAGCGCTACATCGCGCAGCTCGAAAGCGGCAAGGGCAATGTCTCGATCGTGCTGCTGCGCCGCGTCTCCGACGCGATGGGCGCGCATCTCGAAGACCTGCTTCCCTCGGCCGATCCGACCCCGGACTGGCAGATGTTTCGCGATCTCTTGCGCAAGGCGACGCCGGCGCAGATCGCGCAAGCCAAGGATCTGCTCGCGGGCGGCAGCGCCTCCGCGCCGCGGCGCGCGCCGTTCTGCGGCATCGCGTTGATCGGCCTGCGCGGCGCCGGCAAATCGACGCTTGGGCGGATGCTAGCGAAGAAGGTCGGCTGGAGTTTCGTCGAACTCAACAAGGAGGTCGAGCAGCAGAACGGCCTCTCGGTCGCCGAGATCATCGCGCTCTACGGCCAGGAAGGTTTTCGCCGCATGGAGCAGGCGGCGCTGCAACAGCTGCTCGCGCGCAACGAGCTGATGGTGCTCGCGACCGGCGGCGGCATCGTCTCGGAGCCCCTGACCTTCGACCAGATCCTGTCGTCGTTCTACACGATCTGGCTGAAGGCCGAGCCCGAGGAGCACATGGCCCGCGTCCGCCGCCAGGGCGATTTGCGCCCGATGGCCGACGACCGCTCAGCTATGGCGGAGCTGCGCAACATCCTCTTGAGCCGCGAGCCGCTATATGCGCGCGCGACTGCGGTGGTGGACACGGCGGGACTGTCCGTCGATGCCGCCGCGGCGCGCCTGGTTGATGCGGTGCGGCCGGTGCTGCAGAACGAAGCGCGCAGCTTCGGGCTGCGCAGCGTGGCGCTGTAGGTCCGAACTCCCATGACCGACGGCGACGTTGCAATCTCCATGTTCGAGCGGATCGGCGGCAGCGCCACGATCGACCTGTTAGTCGATCGCTTCTATGAACGGATGGATACGCTGCCGGAGGCGAAGATCATCCGCGCGATGCATGCGGACGACCTCGGCCTCATCAGGGATGTGCTGAAGCGCTATCTCACCGAGTGGACTGGCGGCCCGAAACTCTACTCGGTCGAGAAGGGCCATCCACGGCTACGCCAGCGCCACATCGGCTTTGCCATCGGCGATGCCGAGCGCGACGCGTGGATGCTCTGCATGCGCGGCGCGCTCGAGGAGACGGTTATGGACGCCGCCGCGCGGCAGGACCTCGACAAGGCGTTGTCCGGCCTCGCCGACTGGATGCGCAACCGGCAGTGATTTTTGCACAGGCGCGTAGCCCGGATGAGCGAAGCGACATCCGGGTCTTCACGATGACTTTCCCGGGTATCGCTTCGCTCACCCGGGCTACAACAGTTGCGACCGCACCGCTTCAGCGCCCTCACGCAACAGCGGCAAAAATCGCTCGATCAATTCCTGCGCCGGCACGCGGTCGACATGGGCGCCCATGTTGATCGCAGCGACGATCACGCCGTCGTAGCGGCGGACCGGGACCGAGATCGAGCGGAAATGCGGCTCGGCCTCGCGATCGACCAGCGAATAACCCTGCGCGCGGTCGGCGACGATGCGCGCAAGCAAGACCTTGGGATCGGTCACCGTCTGCGGCGTCAACGCCTCGCGCTTCATCGCTTTTAGACGCGCAGCCAGTTCGGCATCATCGAGCTGGCCGAGCATGGCGCGCCCCACCGAGGTGCAGAAGGCCGGCAGGCGGTAGCCGATGTCCAGCCCACCTGAAAACATGCGCGCCGGACTACTGCGCGCGATGAACACAACCTCATCGCCGTCGAGGACCGCGAGCGAGGAGATTTCGTTGGCCGCTATCGCAACGCGGTCGAGCACCGGTTGCAGGACGGTGACGAGCTGGCTCGACCGCAGATACGACGCAGCCAGTGTCAGCACATGTGGCGTCAGCGAGAACAGCTTGCCGTCGCCGCTGACGAAGCCGCCGCGCTGGAGCGTGAACAGCATACGCCGCGCGGTGGCGCGTGGCAGCTCCGCGGCACGGGCGAGATCGCTCAGCGTCGTCGGGCCGGCCGTTGCGCCGAAGCATTGCAGCAGGCGCAGGCCGCGATCGAGGCTCTCGACGAAATCCGTCGCGCGTTCGTCGCTCTCGCTTCGCTTCAGCTTGGGCATGGTGTCGGGTTATTCCTGCAAAATAGTGCTTGCTGCCGGATCAAGGCATGGCATAATTCGCCCATTCGTTCAATAGGCGAACAAACGCCACTCCACAAAGGATGCGACTGCCATGATGAGCCAGGAGCAGAACGACCTGATCACCCGCACCGGTCCAAAGGACCCCTGCGGGAAGCTGATGCGAAGCTACTGGCAGCCGGCGGCGCTGGTGGACGAGCTCGACGGCGATCGCCCGATCCGTCCCGTCAAACTGCTCGGCGAAAACCTGGTGCTGTTCCGCGACGAGACCGGGCGTTACGGCCTGATCGATCGCCACTGTGCACATCGCGGCGCCGATCTCGCCTTCGGACGGCTCGAGCATGGCGGCCTGCGCTGCGCCTTCCACGGCTGGCTGTTCGACGCGACCGGCCAATGCATCGAGACGCCGGCGGAGCCGAAGGATTCAAAACTCTGCCAGAACATCCGCCAGCGCTCTTATCCCGTGGTGGAGAAGAGCGGCATCCTCTGGGCTTATCTCGGCGAGGGCGAGCCGCCGGCATTTCCGGAGCTCGACTGTTTCGTCGCGCCCGGCACGCACACTTTCGCGTTCAAAGGCCACATGGCTTGCAATTGGCTCCAGGCGCTCGAAGTCGGCATCGACCCCGCGCACGCCTCCTATCTGCATCGCTTCTTCGAGGACGAGGACACCTCGACGGCCTACGGCAAGCAGTTCCGCGGCGCATCAGCAGGCTCCGACTTGCCGATGACGAAGATTTTGCGCGAATACGACCGCCCGATCATCAATGTCGAGCACACCGAATATGGATTGCGGCTGATCGCGCTACGCGAGATCGACGAGGAGCGCACCCATGTGCGCGTCACCAATCAGCTCTTCCCACACGGCTTCGTCATCCCCATGAGCACGGAGATGACGATCACGCAGTGGCACGTGCCGGTCGACGACGAGAACTGCTACTGGTACGCGATCTTCACCAGCTATTCGAACCCGGTGGACAAGAAGAAGATGCGCGACCAGCGGCTCGAGCTCTATGAGCTGCCGGACTACAAATCGCGCAAGAACAGGACCAACGATTACGGTTTCGATCCGCACGAGCAGCAGACGGCGACCTATACCGGCATGGGCACCGACATCAACGTGCACGACCAATGGGCGGTGGAATCGATGGGCGCGATCCAGGACCGCACCCGGGAGCACCTCGGCACGAGCGACAAGGCGATCGTGCAGTACCGGCGTCTGCTGCGGCAGGAGATCGAGAAGGTCGCAGGCGGCGAGAAGCCGATGCTGCATCTCGACGAGGCCACCGCACGTTCGATCCAGGGCCCGGCGACCATGGACGGCATCGGGCCGACCCGAGGCTGGGAGATCTACTGGATGGAAGTCGACGTCAAGCGCCGCCGCAGCGCGCCATGGACGGCGCCGGTGCCGAAGGAGATTGCGGACAACGTGCATCGGCTGACGGCGGCGGAGTAGCGCAGAATGCAGGTCCCTCCTTCGTCATTGCGAGCGAAGCGAAGCAATCCAGACTGTCTCTGCGGAGGGATCCTGGATTGCTTCGCTGCGCTCGCAATGACGGAGAATGTGGCGCATGCTTCGCCTCTCACGGATAGAGGAGTGAAAAAGTGACTTTCGTCGCGCGTCATGCGCTGTGGTCGGATGAGCAGAAGGACGCTGCATTGCGCATGCGCCGCATCGTCGAGGAGAAGAACCTCGAGGTCATCCGCCTCGCCTTCCCCGACCAGCACGGCATCTTGCGCGGCAAGACCATCATCGCGGCCGAGGCGATCGCCTCGCTCGAGAGCGGCTGCTCCATCACCACCACCATGCTCGCCAAGGACACCTCGCACCGCACGGTGTTTCCGGTGTTCACGTCGGGCGGCGGCTTTGGCATGAAGGAGATGGAGGGCGCGGCCGACGTGCTGATGGTCGCCGATCCCACCACGTTTCGCGTTTTGCCCTGGGCGCCGACCACCGGCTGGGTTCTCTGCGACCTCTATTTCAATGACGGCCGCCCCGTTCCGTTCGCGACACGCGGGCTCTATCGCAAGGTGCTCGGCGAGCTCGCAAGCCGCGGCCACGATTTCGTCGCGGGCCTCGAGGTTGAATTCCACATCTTCAAGCTCGACGATCCGCATATGCGGCCCGAGGACGCTGGCCAGCCCGGCACGCCGCCTTCGGTGAGCCTGCTCAGCCACGGCTATCAATATCTCACCGAGCAGCGCTTCGATCAGATGGAGCCGGTGCTGGAGATTTTGCGCCGTGACATCGTCGCGCTCGGTCTGCCCTTGCGCTCCGTCGAGGTCGAGTTTGGGCCGAGCCAGTGCGAATTCACCTTCGCCCCGAAGAAGGGCCTCGAGCCCGCGGACAACATGGTGCTGTTTCGCTCCGCCGTGAAGCAGATCGCGCACCGCCACGGCTATCACGCCACCTTCATGTGCCGGCCGAAGCTGCCGAATTTGTTTGCGAGCGGCTGGCATCTGCACCAATCGGTGGTCTCACGCGCGAGCGGCGAGAACCAGTTCATGGCGAAAGACGGCGGCGAGCCGCTCAGCGCGTTCGGCCGCGCCTGGCTTGCGGGCCTGCTCGACCACGCCCGCGCATCGACCGTGTTCACCACCCCGACCATCAACGGTTACAAGCGCTACCGCTCCTATTCGCTGGCGCCGGACCGCGCGATCTGGGGCCGCGACAATCGCGGCGTGATGATCCGCGTGCTCGGCGCGGCTGGCGACGCCGCCACGCGCCTGGAAAATCGCATCGGCGAGCCGGCCGCCAATCCCTATCTCTACATGGCCTCGCAGATTCTCTCAGGCCTCGACGGCGTCGACCGCAAGCTCGATCCCGGCCCGTCGGCCGATACGCCCTACGAAACCAAGGCGCCTCTGTTGCCGAAGTCGCTGCGCGATGCGGTCAGCGCGCTGAAGGACGATCCGTTCTTCCGCGAAAAGCTCGGGCCCGAGTTCGTCGATTATTACACCCACATCAAGAACGCCGAGATCGACCGCTTCCTGTCCGAGGTGACCGACTGGGAGCACCGCGAATATTTCGAGGTGTTTTGAGCCGCCGCCAACCGGCCGCTGATCCCCGCAACACGGCCGGATTTTCCAGGAGTACCATGATGCGGTTGCGCCCGGCGGTCCTGCTATTTTCCCTGACCCTGTCCGCGCCAGCCCTGTCCGCGCCAGCCCTGTCCGCGCCAGCCCTGCCCGACTGGCAGGCGAGCACCGTGCGCGCCCCCGGCCGCGTCAGCGAAATTGATTTAGCGGATAGCGACGTCCGAATTGCAATCGGCACGAATTGGTATCAGTTCGACGCGAAAGGGATGCGCATGGTGCCGACCCCGGCGCTCGAACGTCCGGCGCCGCCGCCCGGGGCCCTTGCGGATGGGCGCGTCGCGACAGGCCGCGATACCGTCGCGCGTGCCTGGCTCGCTGAGCCGACCGAACGCTATCACCACGGCGTCCTCGGCGATGCCATCGAGGCCGGCAGCCTGGTGATCGAGCCGCGCGGGGGCGGACAACGCACGCTGCGCCTGGATGGTGACGCCGTGTTCGAAGACCTCGAGCCGCGCGTCGCTGCGATCGGCGGCCGCGAAAGGATTGTGCTGGTCAAATCCTATCTGAAGCGCGGCTCCGCGCTGGCTGTCATCGATCCCGCCTCGGCGGCCATCGTTGCGGAGACGCCTCCGATCGGCCACGCCCATGCTTGGCTCAATCCGGCCGGTATCGCCGATTTCGACGGCGATGGCACCACGGATATTGTGCTTGTCCGCCAGCCTCATGTGGTCGGGATTCTCGAAATGTGGTCGTGGCGACATGATCGTTTGGAAAAATCGTCGGAAATTTCCGACGTATCGAACCATTTCATCGGCTCGCGATCGCTGCACATGAGCTTTACGGCCGATTTTGATGGCGACGGCCATCCAGATCTCGCGGTACCGGACCTCGAACGGCGAACGCTGCGGCTCATCGGGTTCGTCGCTGGCCCGCATGACATCGCGCGCATCAGGCTTCCGGCAAGGATCGCGACGAATATCGGCGGCATGAAATACCGCGATCGTCCCGCACTCGTGTTCGGGCTCGAGGACGGCCGGCTGATGTTGGTCCACGATTAGGATCGCCGCGGGCCGAGCCCACGATCGTTGCCGACGGGCCCTCACGCCGGCGTGAGCCGGTTTCGCGCCGGTGCTTCCTACGAAACCTTTGACCTTGCCGACGAAGTCATTTTTCCGCCCCCGCGAAGATCGCCGGAAACGATGGAGGGTCACAATCCCCTGACTGATCAACAACGGAGTTCGATCATGTGGGGCCATCTGTTCAGCTTGATCTATCGTCTGTCCTGCCGTGCCACCTTGATCGAAATCGGGATGGGCCGTTCGGCGCGATAGAGGCAAGCGAGTTAGGTAAGACGGATTGTCCAGATAACGGAGGGTGTCATGCGAAAGCTGATTCTGATCGCGGCAATGTCGCTGCTGGCAAGCCAGGCCGTTGCCGGCGGACCGCGGAGCCTTAGCCTTGCAGCGACAAATGCGAGCCAGCAGACCGCCGACCCGGCAACGACAGCAGCAACGCCGCCACAAGCTCCGGCGGCAGCGGCCACGAATATCGTGACGGCGACGACCGTCCCAACTTCAACGCCTCCGGCAGCGACTACCACAACAGCCGCGACCGCTCCGGCCGCAACTCAATCCAGCGCCGCGCCGGCTGCCAGCACAAGAGAAACGACCAAGCCGAAACGTCGCCAGCCATCCACCGAGGCACGCGTGATTCGCGAACTGCATCGGCACGGGATTTACCGGTGATTGCCAACGTCGTCCTGGCCTAGTGCGCAATTGCGCACTAGGGTCTGTACTCAATAGGGATTCCCTTCGAAATTGGATTGTGATTCAAGCGTCTCAGTTGAAGGGAGGCTTGAA
>NZ_JBVVOT010000015.1:0-172088 GCF_055807455.1 Bradyrhizobium sp. Kon58 | reverse complement strand
CGGTTTTCCTGCGTGTGCTTTTCGCGCAGCGGACCGCGGGTGCCAGCCGGCACCCGGCCTTCCCTGCGCCCTCTTGGACAAGAGGGTGGAGTGACGAAGCAAAGCTCGGGCGAAACGCGCCGCGAGGATGTGAAACTGTGTCTTCAAATCAAAATGCGAGCTGGAAGAGTGGCACTGCCGCCCCATACTCCGTCATTGCGAGCGCAGCGAAGCAATCCAGTCTGCCGCCGCGGAGGGATTCTGGATTGCTTCCGCCTTCGCTAAAGCTTCGGCGGACAAGTCGCTACGCTCGCAATGACGATGTGGAGAGAGTGTGGGCCAAACTCCTCCCTGGGTAATGGGTCTTGGCCTTCGCCAGGACGACGCCGGAATTGGTGGTCATCAGTTTGACCCACACCCCATCACAACCAATTGTTTTTCGAGTGTCTTTATTCGGAAACAATCATTCCCTATTATCCCGCAATGCAAAAAGCCGCTCGCAAATCCAGCTCCGTCGCCCGTCCGCCCGGCCGTCCCCGGGAGTTCGACATGGACACCGCGCTCGACAGGGCCGTCCGCGTGTTCTCCGAGCGCGGTTATCATGCCACCTCGATCGGCGATCTCACCGCGGCGATGCGGCTGGCGACGGGCAGTGTCTATAAGGCGTTTCGCGACAAGCATGCGGTGTTTCTCGCCGCCTTCGAGCGCTACGTCGCGTTGCGCCAGGAGCAGTCCCGTAGCGCGGCGGCGCAGGGCGCCAACGGCCGCGAGCGGCTGCGCAACCTGCTGCTCTCGTATGTGGAGCACTCCCAGGGCAGCGAGGGGCGGCGCGGCTGTCTCGTGGTCGGCAGCGCGGTCGAATTGTCCGCGGTCGATCCGGTGGTGGCCGCCCTCGTCAGCGCGCGGCTCGAGACCAACGAAGGCTTCATCGCCGGCCTCATTCGCGAGGGGCAGGCTGACGGCTCTATACCCCGCCATGTCGCCGCCGACGACACCGCGCGCCTGATGATCTGCATCACGCAGGGTCTGCGCGTCGTCGGCAAGACGCGCCTTTCGCTCGACGGCAAGCGCCTGGTCGCGGTCGCGATGAAGCTGCTCGCCTGAATTTTTTGTCATATTAGGAAACAAGCGTTTCCTATATCTGGAGACTATGTGAATGACGATGAATGCGACGATCGAGACCGCCCCCGAACCGGATGCGGTGTCGCAGCGCCTGACCTTCGTGCTTGCCGCGGCCTGTGGCATGGTCGCCGCCAACATCTATTACGCCCAGCCGCTGATCGCCCCGATCAGCGCCGCGCTCGGCCTGTCGCATGAGGCGGCGGGACTGATCGTCACCATGACGCAGATCGGCTACGGCGTGGGGCTTCTCTTCATCGTGCCGCTCGGCGACCTCCTCGAGAACCGCACCCTGATCTGCTCCGTCATCGCGCTCGGCGCCGCGGCCCTGCTTGCCGCGGGGGTCGCGTCCCACGCGCTGCCGTTCCTGATCGCCGCGCTGTTTATCGGGCTCGGCTCGGTCGCGGTGCAGATCATCATTCCCTATGCGGCGCACCTTGCGCCGGCAGCCATTCGCGGCCGTGTCGTCGGCAACGTCTCGACCGGCTTGATGCTCGGCATCATGCTGGCGCGGCCGGTGTCGAGCTTCGTCACGGCGATGCTGTCGTGGCACGCGGTGTTCTTCTGCTCGGCCGCACTGATGATCGTGCTCGCAGCGGTACTCTGGATGACGCTGCCGAAGCGCAAGCCGGTCGCGCGGATGCATTACGGCGCGTTGCTGCTGTCGATGCCGCATCTGGCGCGGACCACGCCGCTGCTGCGCCGCCGCGCGCTGTACCAGGCCAGCCTGTTTGGCGCCTTCAGCCTGTTCTGGACCGTGACGCCGCTGCTGCTCGCGAGCGAGTTCGGCTTCACCCAGCGCGGCATTGCGCTGTTCGCGCTCGCCGGTGTCGCCGGCGTGTTCGCGGCGCCGATCGCGGGGCGGCTTGCCGATCGCGGCCACAGCCGCATGGCAACACTGGTCGCGCTGCTGCTCGCGGCCGTAGGCTTCCTGATCACGCATGTCGGCGCGCCCGGATCGGTGCTGAACCTCGCCTGCCTGGTCGTGGCGGCGATCGCGATCGACATCGGCGTGCAGGGCAACGTCGTGCTCGGTTTCCGCGCCATCTTCGCGCTGGGGCATGAGCACCGCAGCCGCCTCAACGGCCTCTACATGGCGACGTTCTTCACCGCGGGCGCGGCGGGCTCGGCGGTCGGCGCCTGGGCGTTCGCGCAAGGCGGCTGGACGCTGGCATCGGCCATTGGCCTCGCGCTGCCCGTCGCAGGCCTGGTCTATGCGGCCAGCGAGTAGGGGCCACGGTCGCCTAAATTGTGCGATTCGGCCCGTTTACCAAGGTCGTCCGGCCGGCAATTTCCACCTCGCAGTTTCCCTGCCGCTGTAGTACTTTGGTCGCAAGCGAGCCTGGTTAACGGGCGGCAGGGGGAGGCTGATGAGGCGTGCGGGGCTGGTTGGCGTACCGCGGGTACGACCATGGTCGTGGCAGGCGTTTCTGCTTGGATTCGTCGTTGTCGCGATGTCGGCTGCGCTCCAGGGCGTCTGTGTCGCGCTCGGCGCAAAACTCTATTTCGCGGCGTTCCTGCCCAGCCTGTTCGTGCTCGGTCTTGTCGCAGGCGCGCCGGCGGCGGCGTTCGCTGCGGTGCTCACCATTCCGCTGGTGTGGTGGGCGTTCATGCCGCCCTTCTTCGAGTTCAATTCTCTGACCAGCGCGCATGCCGATTCCATCAAGCTGTTCTGCCTGCTCGCGGTGCTGGTGATCGGCCTTGCCGATCTCTGCCGCGAGATCATCAACCGCGGTGGATTGAAGCCGCGCAGCGAGAGCGCGGCAACGAATTCGCAATAGATCGACCTTGTACGGCCGCGCACGTTGCGCGCGGGCAACAGTCCGGAAACCATTCGCGCGCTTGCCGCGCGGCGCTAACTTTTCGAAAAAGATTTGGCCGCAATTTCTCCCCCGGGAATGACGAGGGAGTTTTCGGACATGAACGGCCCAATAACCGGTCACGCCATCTTGGAGAACGTGCGCCGCTACCGCGGTATCGCGTCGCTCTATCGCCAGACCGCTGCATTCCGCCCGGACCAGAGCTGGTCGCTGCTCGAGCAGGCGAGGGATTGGGAAGCACGGGCGCTGCTGGAGCTGGAAGCCTATTTCGCCGCGCGGATGGATTACGCTGCGACCCGTGCGGCCTGATCGTTAACCATCGGCGCGGCCTTGGGCAGGCTCGCCGAAGGGTCGGTCGTCGGGTCGTGCACGGAAAACACGGGTCGACTACGGAGTTATCTCGACCCCCGCCTATGCTAGCAACGTCCCGACAGAGACATCCCAATTCGGCCGGGGCAAGCGATGACCACCTTCAACCGCATCTTCACGACCGAGCGCCTGCTCCAGATCATCGTCATTCTCGCGGCCACGGTCGCGATGAAGCTGATGGGCTGAATTTCGGCGGACTATCGCGCGCCGAATTCGGGCAATTCGGGCAGATAGTTCGACCCCTCCGATCCCAAGAAATCGAACATCGCCTGGGCCGGCGGCAACAGCACCTTGTCGCTGCGGCGGATCACGTACCATTGCCGCACGATCGGCAGGCCCGCGACGTCGAGCACGATCAGCCGGCCCTCGGTGAGCTCGTGCGCCACGGTGTGGGCCGAGATGAAGGCGATGCCGAGCCCGGCGATGACAGCCTGCTTGATGGTCTCGTTGCTGCTCATCTCCATGCCGATGATCGGCTCGAGATCCGACCTTTGGAACATGCCTTCCATCAGCGTCCGCGTCCCCGAGCCGGGCTCGCGGGTGAGGAAGGTCTCGTGCACGAGGTCGGTGAGGTTGAGGCCGGAATCCTTCTCCAGCCAGTGCCCCTTCCGCGCGACGATGATGTGCGGATTGCGCCCGAGCTGCCGGACGTCGACGCTGACGTCGGCCGGTGGCCGACCCATCACCGCGAAGTCGAGGTCGTAGCCGTGCATGGCCTCGCGGATCTCCTCGCGATTGCCGACCGTGAGCTTGAGCTCGATCTTCGGATACCGCTTCGAGAATGCCGCGATCGCGTGCGGCACGAAATATTTTGCGGTCGAGACAGCGCCGAGATGGACCGTGCCGCCGGTTCGCCCCGCAAGCAGGTCGAGCGAACCCTGGCAGTCGGTGATTGCGGCTTCGACGCGCTCTGCGAGGGTGAGCACCTCCTTGCCCGCCTCCGTCAGCAGCATGCCGTCGCCGGTCCGCTGCAGCAGCGGCAGGCCGGCGAGATCCTGAAGCTGGCGCAGTTGCTGGGTCACGGCCGGCTGTGTCAGGCCGAGCTGGGTCGAGGCTGCCGTGACGCTGCCCTTGGCGGCGAGCGCCGCGAGCGAGCGAAGCTGCCGGATCGTCAGATGCCGGAGCTGCGCCGCTGTATGGGCATTATAAGATATTTCTTTGGCGCTCATTATGAATAGAAATTTTCCTTATTAAGCCACCCCTGTCAATCTCGTCGTTGTCGGCACTGACCGCACCGACCTCCAGCGAGGAGGGAACTGGATACGGCACCGGCAAAGGGGATGGACGCAGATGACCGGGCAACTCAGGCTGGACGACCACCTTCAGCGGTATTCCGAGACGGCGCCGCATGCGCTGGCCGTAGCGGCCGCAGTCGACGCCATCGCGGCGGCCGCGATCGAGATCGCCGATCTCATCGCCACCGGAGACCTTGCGGACGCATCGGGCCTGACCACCGGCCGCAACAGCGACGGTGACGTCCAGCGCGATCTCGACGTGCAGGCCGACGCGATCCTGCGCCGCTGCCTCGGCAAGCTGCCGATCGCGGCACTGGCGTCAGAGGAGATGCGCGAACCACAGATCGGCGACCGCAATGCCAAGATTTGCGTCGCGATCGATCCGCTCGACGGCTCCTCCAACATCGACATCAACATGACCGTGGGCACGATCTTCTCGATCCTGCCGGCGCCCGATGATCTCGCGCTCGCCTTCCATCAGCGCGGCTCGGCGCAGCTCGCGGCGGGGTTCGTCACCTACGGCCCGCAGACCTCGCTGGTGCTGACGCTTGGCGAGGGCGTCGATATCTTCACGCTGGACCGCAAGTCCGGTTGCTTCCGTCTCGCGCGCAGCGCCGTGCAGATCTCCGAGACCTGCGAGGAGTTCGCGATCAACGCCTCGAACCGCCGGCATTGGGAACAGCCGGTGCGCGCCTTCGTCGACGAATGCCTCGCCGGTGTGGAAGGGCAGGCCAACCACAATTTCAACATGCGCTGGGTCGGCTCGCTGGTTGCCGAGGCCTATCGCATCCTCACCCGCGGTGGCGTGTTCCTCTATCCCTCCGATGCACGGCCCGGCTATGGCGACGGCCGCCTGCGCCTCGTCTACGAGGCGCACCCGATGGCTTACATCGTCGAGCAGGCCGGCGGCTCGGCGTCGACTGGGCGCGAACGCATCCTCGACCTCTCAGCGCAGAGCCTGCATCAGCGCGTGCCGCTGATCATGGGCTCGAGCAACGAGGTGCAGCGCGTCGAGGAACTCCATTGCGATCCCTTGCTGGTCGCCAGCGTCTCCGCACCGCTGTTCGCGCGGCGCGGCTTCTTCCGGCTGTAGGCGAGGCATCCCATGTCCAGGAAGCATCCGATCATCTCCATCACCGGCTCCTCCGGCGCCGGCACCACGTCGGTCAAGAAGACTTTCGAGCAGATATTCTTCCGCGAGAAGGTCAACGCCGCCTACATCGAAGGCGACGCCTTCCATCGTTACGATCGCGTGGAAATGCGCGCGCAGATGGCGAAGGAGGCCGATCGCGGCAACAGGCATTTCAGCCATTTCAGCCCCGAGACCAATCTGTTCGAGGAGCTGGAGCGGGCGTTCCGCGACTATGGCGAGACCGGTACGGCGACGACGCGGCACTACGTCCACGACGCCGAGGAATCCGCGCTGCATGGCACCGCACCCGGCACCTTCACCGAATGGAAACGGCTGCCGGAGAGCTCCGATCTGCTGTTCTACGAGGGCCTGCACGGCGCGGTGGTCACCGACAAGGTCAACGTCGCGCGCTATGCCGACCTCAAGATCGGCGTCGTGCCCGTCATCAATCTCGAATGGATCCAGAAGCTGCACCGCGACCGCAGTGCGCGAGGCTATTCGACCGAGGCCGTCACCGACACAGTTCTGCGGCGGATGCCCGACTACATCCACTACATCTGCCCGCAATTTTCCGAGACCGACATCAACTTCCAGCGCGTGCCGACGGTGGACACCTCCAATCCGTTTATCGCGCGCTGGATCCCGACGCCGGACGAATCGATGGTCGTGATCCGCTTCAAGAACCCGCGCGGCATCGACTTCCCCTATCTGCTCTCGATGCTGCCGCAAAGCTGGATGTCGCGTGCCAATTCGATCGTGTGCCCCGGCGCGAAACTCGATCTTGCCATGCAGCTGATCCTGACGCCGCTGATCATGCAGCTCATCGAGCGCAAGCGAAACCTGAAGTGAATAAGGGGAGGATCCGATGAACATCTCCGTCCACGCCGACGCCGACCTCACGCCGGTCTCGCACAGCGATCTCGCCAACGCCGTCCGCTTCCTCGCGGTCGACGCCATCGAAGTCTCGCAATCCGGCCATCCCGGCCTGCCCATGGGCATGGCCGATGTCGCGACCGTGCTGTTCTCGCGGTTCCTGAAATTCGACTCGGCTCACCCCCATTGGCCGGACCGCGATCGCTTCGTGCTGTCGGCGGGCCATGGCTCGATGCTGCTCTATGCATTGCTCCATCTCACCGGCGGCGACCTCAGCCTCGATGACATCAAGGCCTTCAGGCAATGGGGCTCGAAGACGCCGGGCCATCCGGAATATGGCCATACGCCGGGCGTCGAGACGACGACCGGTCCGCTGGGGCAGGGAATTGCGACCGCAGTGGGCATGGCGCTAGCCGAGCGCATGGCCAATGCGCGGCATGGCGACGGCCTCGTCGATCACTTTACGTATGTGGTCGTTGGTGACGGCTGCCTGATGGAAGGCATCAGCCAGGAAGCGATTTCGCTCGCCGGCCATCTCGGGCTCGGCCGCCTGATCGTGCTGTTCGACGACAACGGCATCTCCATCGATGGCCCGACGTCGCTTGCGACCTCCGACGACCAGCTCGCGCGCTTCGCTGCCTCCGGCTGGTCGGTGCGTCGTGTCGACGGGCACGATCCCGAAGCAGTTGCACAGGCGATTGCCGAGGAGCGTGAGAGTGCAAGGCCGTCGCTGATCGCCTGCCGCACCATCATCGGCTATGGTGCGCCGGATCGTCAGGGCACCGAGAAGGCGCATGGCGCGCCGCTCGGCACCGAGCAGACCGCGGCGGCGCGGCGAACGCTCGGCTGGGACTATCAGCCCTTCGTGGTGCCGATCCCGATCCTGAAAGCATGGCGGATGATCGGGCAGCGCGGGCAGGTCGAGCGTCTCGCCTGGCTCGATCGCTATGAATGCGCGACGGCCGAGCAGCGCGATCTGTTTGTCGAGGGCAAAGCGGTTGCCCTGCCGACCGCCTATGCCCAGGCCTCGGCGAAATTGCGCGAACGCTTTGCCACCGAGCGTCCGAAGCTCGCGACGCGGCAGGCGTCGCAACAGGTGCTCGAGGCCATCGCAGGGACGATTCCCGGATTTGTCGGTGGTTCGGCGGACCTGACGCATTCGAACCTGACGCATGTCAAGGTGCAGACCCCGGTCAAGTGCGACGCGTTCGCCGGCGATTACATCCATTACGGCATCCGCGAGCATGGCATGGCGGCCGCGATGAACGGCCTCGCGCTGCACGGCGGCTTCATTCCCTATGGCGGGACCTTCCTCGCCTTCTCCGATTACAGCCGGCCGGCGATCCGCCTTGCGGCCTTGATGCGGATCCGCGTCATTCATGTGATGACCCACGACTCCATTGGCCTCGGTGAGGACGGCCCCACGCACCAGCCGGTCGAGCATCTCGCGGCGCTCCGCGTCATTCCGAACCTCCTCGTGTTCCGGCCGGCCGACGCGGTTGAGACGCTGGAAGCATGGGACTGCGCGCTCCAATCTGAAAATCGTCCCTCCGTGCTGTGCCTGTCCCGTCAGGCTCTGCCGACCTTCCGCAGCGATGTCCGCGGTAAGAACCGCGTCGCACGGGGCGCCTATCTCATTGTTTCGCCAGAGGGCGGCCGAGACGTGACGCTCATCGCAACGGGTTCGGAAGTGTCTATTGCGCTGGAGGCGGCCCGCCTGCTCGCCACCGAGCACGTCCGCGCGGCCGTGGTCTCCGCGCCCTGCTTCGCGTTGTTCGAGGAGCAGCCGGAGGACTACCGCGCTGCCGTGCTCGGCACCGCGCCACGGATCGGCATCGAGGCGGCAGTCGCCGGCGATTGGCATCGATGGATCGGCACTGACGGCGAATTCGTCGGCATGCGCGGCTTCGGTGCCTCGGCGCCAGCCCCAGTGCTCTACCGCGAATTCGGCATCACGCCGCAAAGCGTTGCGGAAGCCGCTCGGCGGGCGATCGCCCGCGCCGGCAAGCAATAACAGGAGAAATTGTCGTGGCCCGTATCACCCTTCGTCAGCTACTCGACCACGCCGCCAGTCACGGCTACGCGGTGCCGGCGTTCAACATCAACAACATGGAGCAGGGCATCGCCATCATGCAGGCGGCGGCCGAGGTCGATGCGCCCGTGATTATCCAGGCTTCGCGCGGCGCGCGCAGCTATGCCGGCGACCTCATGCTCTCGCACATGATCGACGCGCTGGAGCGGACCTATCCGGACATCCCGCTGTGCATGCACCAGGACCATGGCAACGACGAGGCGACCTGCGCGTCCGCGATCGCCCATGGTTTCACCTCGGTGATGATGGACGGCTCCCTCAAGGCCGACGCCAAGACCGCGGCCGATTACGACTACAACGTTGCGATCACCCGCCGCGTCGTCGATCTCGCTCATTGGGTCGGTGCCTCCGTCGAAGGCGAGCTCGGCGTGCTCGGCTCGCTCGAACATGGCGGCGGCGAGCAGGAGGATGGCCATGGCGTCGAGGGCGAGGTCAGCCACGACCAACTGCTGACCGATCCCGACCAGGCGGTGGACTTCGTCCGCGCCACCAAGGTCGATGCGCTCGCGATCGCGATGGGCACCTCGCACGGCGCCTACAAATTCAGCCGCAAGCCGGATGGCGACATTCTGGCGATGCGGGTGGTCGAGGAGATCCACCGCCGGCTGCCGAACACGCATCTCGTGATGCACGGCTCTTCCTCGGTGCCGCAGCCGCTCCAGGATATGTTCAACCAGTTCGGCGGCGAGATGCCGCAGACCTGGGGCGTGCCGGTCGAGGAGATCGTCCGCGGTATCAAGAGCGGCGTGCGCAAGGTCAATATCGACACCGACTGCCGGCTGGCGATGACCGCGGTGTTCCGCAAGGTCGCCGCGCAAACGCGCTCCGAGTTCGATCCGCGCAAATTCCTCAAGCCCGCGATGGATGCGATGCGCGAGCTCTGCCGCGAGCGCTTCGAGCAGTTCGGCACCGCTGGCCACGCAAGCAAGATCAAGGTCATTCCCTTGAGCGAGATGGCGCGGCGCTACCGCGCCGGAGAACTCGATCCGAGCATCGACGCCCGCGAGCCCGTCGCGGCCTAATCATTCAGAGAGAAAGAGCAGGAGAGAGCCATGAATGCACATGCAGGAACCGTCCGCGGCAAGGAAAGATACCGATCCGGCGTGATGGAATACAAGCGCATGGGCTATTGGGAGCCCGACTACGTGCCAAAGGACACCGACGTCATCGCGCTGTTCCGCGTCACGCCGCAAGAGGGCGTCGATCCGATCGAGGCGTCGGCCGCTGTCGCCGGCGAATCCTCGACAGCGACCTGGACGGTGGTGTGGACCGATCGCCTGACCGCCGCGGAGAAGTATCGCGCGAAATGCTATCGCGTCGATCCGGTGCCGGGCACGCCGGGCTCGTATTTCGCCTACATCGCCTATGATCTCGACCTGTTCGAGCCTGGTTCGATCGCCAACCTCTCGGCCTCGATCATCGGCAACGTGTTCGGCTTCAAGCCACTGAAAGCGCTGCGGCTGGAGGACATGCGTTTCCCGGTCGCGTATGTGAAGACGTTCCAGGGACCGGCAACCGGCATCGTGGTCGAGCGCGAGCGGCTCGACAAGTTCGGGAGGCCGCTGCTCGGCGCGACCGTGAAGCCGAAGCTCGGGCTTTCGGGCCGTAATTATGGCCGCGTCGTCTACGAGGCGCTGAAGGGCGGGCTAGACTTCACCAAGGACGACGAGAACATCAACTCGCAGCCCTTCATGCACTGGCGCGATCGCTTCCTCTATTGCATGGAGGCGGTGAACCGGGCGCAGGCGGCCTCCGGCGAGGCGAAGGGCACCTACCTGAACATCACCGCGGGAACGATGGAGGACATGTACGAGCGCGCGGAGTTCGCGAAGGAGCTCGGGTCGTGCATCGTCATGATCGACCTCGTGATCGGCTACACCGCGATCCAGTCGATGGCGAAATGGGCGCGGCGCAACGACATGATCCTGCATCTGCATCGCGCCGGTCACTCGACCTACACGCGGCAGAAAAGCCATGGCGTGTCGTTCCGCGTCATCGCCAAGTGGATGCGGCTCGCCGGCGTCGATCACATCCATGCCGGCACGGTGGTCGGCAAGCTCGAGGGCGATCCGAACACCACGCGCGGCTATTACGATGTCTGCCGCGAAGACTTCAACCCGACCAAACTCGAACACGGCCTGTTCTTCGACCAGTCCTGGGCGAGCCTGAACAAGATGATGCCGGTCGCCTCCGGCGGCATCCATGCCGGCCAGATGCATCAGCTGCTCGACCTGCTCGGCGAGGATGTCGTGCTGCAGTTCGGCGGCGGCACCATCGGCCATCCCATGGGCATCGCGGCCGGCGCGATCGCCAACCGCGTCGCGCTGGAAGCGATGATCCTCGCCCGCAACGAGGGGCGCGACTACGTCCATGAAGGTCCGGAGATCCTGGCCAGGGCGGCCGAGACCTGCACGCCGCTGAAAGCTGCACTCGAGGTCTGGAAGGACGTCTCCTTCAATTATGAATCCACCGATACGCCGGACTTCGTGCCGACCGCGCTCGAAACCGTTTGAGGAGATTTGACATGAAGCTGACCCAAGGCTGCTTCTCGTTCCTGCCCGATCTGACCGACGACCAGATCACCAAGCAGGTGCAGTATTGCCTGACCAATGGCTGGGCGGTGAACATCGAGTTCACCGACGATCCACATCCCCGCAACACCTATTGGGAGATGTGGGGCCTGCCGATGTTCGATCTCCAGGACGCCGCCGGCGTGATGATGGAGCTCGCCGAATGCCGCAGAGTGTATGGCGACCGCTACATCCGTCTCAGCGGCTTCGACTCCAGCCATGGCTGGGAATCGGTTCGGATCTCGTTCATCGTCAATCGCCCGCCGCAGGAGGCCGAGTTCGAGCTGGTGCGGCAGGAGGTGGGCGGACGCGCGATCCGCTACACCACCATGCGCCGGCAGCCCGCGCACGCGCCAACCTAACTCATTCTCCTCCGCGCGGAGCACTCCCTGCTCCGTTTCCTTGGCGGACCACTGCTTCGCCGCTCTCCCGCGGCGAAGCCCTTTTCTTCGAGGTGCCGATGCTGGATGTTCCCCATGCAATGACCACTGAGCCCGGCGAGACCAGTTTCGATCTCCGCAAGGAGGCCGAAGAGGCTGGAATCACCGGCACGCTGCAACAGCTCGAGCAGGAGCTGATAGGATTGAAGCCGGTGAAGAACCGCGTGCGCCAGATCGCGTCGCTCTTGCTGATCGAACGTATCCGGCAGCGTGCGGGACTGGCTTCGTCGCCGCCGACGCTGCACATGTCGTTCACCGGCAATCCCGGCACCGGCAAGACGACCGTCGCACTGCGCATGGCGAAGATCCTGCACGGCCTCGGCTTCGTGCGGCGCGGGCAGGTGATCTCGGTGACGCGCGATGATCTCGTCGGCCAGTATATCGGCCACACCGCTCCGAAGACCAAGGAGATCCTGAAGAAGGCGATGGGCGGCGTGCTGTTCATCGACGAGGCCTATTATCTCCACCGTCCCGACAACGAGCGCGACTACGGCCAGGAGGCGATCGAGATTTTGCTCCAGGTGATGGAAAACCAGCGCGAGGACCTCGTCGTGATCCTTGCCGGCTATGGCGAGCGGATGACGAGCTTCTTCGCCTCCAATCCCGGCTTCCGTTCGCGCATCGCCCACCACATCGACTTTCCGGACTATGCGGAAGCCGAGCTGCTCGTCATCGCCGAGCTGATGCTGAAGGAACGGGGTTATCGCCTGTCGGCGGCGGCGCGTGAGGCGTTCGAGAAATACATCGCGCTGCGCCGGACCCAGCCGTTCTTCTCCAATGCGCGCTCGATCCGCAACGCCGTCGACCGCATCCGCCTGCGGCAGGCCGATCGCCTGGTATCCGATCTCGATCGCATGCTCGAGATCGCCGACCTCGAAACCATCGATCCCATGGATGTCCTGGCGAGCCGCGTCTTCAGCGGCGGTGCGGACGCGCAGAGGAGTGCGAAGCCATGACGAGAGAAATCCTCATCGCGCCGTCGATCCTGGCTGCGGATTTCGCACGCCTCGGCGAGGAGATCGCGGCGATCGACGCTGCGGGCGCCGACTGGATTCATTGCGACGTCATGGACGGGCATTTCGTCCCGAACATCAGTTATGGCGCGGACGTCATCAAGGCGATCCGGCCGCTGACGAAGAAAATCTTCGACGTGCATCTCATGATCGCGCCGGCCGATCCCTATCTCGAAGCGTTCGCGAAGGCGGGCGCGGATCTCATCACGGTGCATGCCGAAGCCGGTCCGCATCTCGATCGCTCGCTCCAGGCCATCCGGGCGCTCGGCAAGAAAGCCGGCGTCAGCCTGTGTCCCGCCACTCCCGAAGGCGCGATCGAGTATGTGCTCGATCGTCTCGACCTCGTCCTGGTGATGACGGTCAATCCGGGCTTTGGCGGCCAGTCCTTCCTCGAATCCCAGCTCGAGAAGATCGGGCGTATTCGAAGCATGATCGGCGAGCGGCCGATCCGGCTTGAGGTTGACGGCGGCATCACGCGCGACAATGCCGCGGCCGTGGCCGCTGCGGGCGCCGATACGCTTGTGGCGGGTTCCGCCGTGTTTCGCGGCAGGAGCAGCGCGGACTATGCCGGCAACATTGCGGCCATCCGCGCGGCTGCGGAAGCGGGCAGGGTTCCGAACCTGCAACATAGTTCGGAGCGGACGATGCGAGCCGGTGAGCCCGCGCTCATCCGGTAGACTACCGCCGGCACACATTGGCCCGCGGCAAGGTTCCGAAGCGTTGAGTCCGCGCTGATTGGAACTTTCGCCCGAACACGCGTTTGCCTAAAAACAAGCGCGTCTAGCGCGCGGCGGGCGCAGCAAATCTTTTGCACAACCGCCATCGGCCTGACGCAAATAAGGGCAATAAGCTCTGTGAATGCGAGGGAGGGTCTGATGGATAACGTACGTCGCTACCGCGCGCTAGCGTCCCTCTGTCGTCAGCAGGCCGCCTACCGGCCGCTCCAAAGCTGGGAACTGCTTGGCCAGGCCGAACATTTCGAATATCTCGCCGAGGTCGAACTCAAGGCGCATTTCGACGCGTGCAATGCGCCACACGACCAGGACGGCGTCGAGGCCACGGCGTGGGAGAGGCCCGCCGCGGCGTGACGGTCCGACTTGTTCGAATATGACCTGAACTTGCCGACGCCGGCACCGCTCAAGGACGCGGTTGTCAGCCCGAACGACAAGGCTTGTGACCGGCCCGTCCTGGATCAGCCCTCGATTAATGCGACATCAGCGTCGGGACGGTCATCGCTTCCAGCATGGCGCGGGTGACGCCGCCGAGGAACCGCTCCTGCAATCGCGAATGGCCGAAGCCGCCCATGACCAGGAGATCCAGGTTCTCATCGGCTGCCAGCGACAGCATGGTCGGCTGAATGTCGGAGCGCGCGGCCGACAGGTTGATGGTGCGGGTCGACAGTCCGCGCCGACCGAGGTGCCTTGCCAGATTGCGCGTCGAGACTTCGTCGGGAACCATGTCTGTTTCATTGATCGCAATGATCACGATCTCCTCGGCGCGGGCCAGGAATGGTGCGGCGTCGCGCATGGCGCGGGCGGCGAGGCGGCTGCCATCCCAACAGATGCCGATCCGTTTCGCCTTGAACGCTCCACGGAAGGTGTAGGGCAGGAAAAGCACCGGGCCGCCCGCCTGGAACAGGATCTCGCGGGGCACATCGTTGTCGAGTGAGCCTTGCGCCGGATCCGGCTGGAGCACGATGCTGAGATCGTGCAGCCGCGCCATCTCGCCGAGCAAGCCGACCGCATCCCCCGGCATCGCCCCGAGCGGTTGGCACGTGTAGGAAATGCCGGCGTTCATCGCATCGCTCTTGAATACCGCGAGCGCTGCCTCGGCCCGCTCCACTGCGCTTTCGCGTTCCATCTCGAACACCGCCGCCACGGCAGTGCCGCCCTCCATGATATAGCCGCGCTGGTTGCCACATAACCAACCGCGACTGCATCGAGATGGGCGTTGAGGCCCGCTGCGAGCGAGATCGAGCCGTCGATCACCGGGCGCATCGGCCTCTCGGTGGGGATGTGGACGAGAATGTCTTTGTACATGACGTGCCTCCGATGGACATCATCCGGTGGCCGCAGTCTTTCACGGTGCGCAGGGCCCGCGTTGAGCTGCATCAAACGTGCAGCCTCGAGTTTTGGACGTGTGCCTGCCCGGCTACTTTGCCAAGATTTAATCGCGTGGACGGGACGCTGTAAGGTGGCGACCACCATGTTGGGTGCAAGGCGACTTACCCAACATGGACATATCGACATGAGCGATCGCGTCAATTCCGACACCACAACGTCCCGCAAGGTCCTGAGGCCGCGCCGGCTCGCGCTGCTCGGCACCGTGGCCGCACTTGGCCTGGCCGTGCTGGCGACTGCGCCCGGCTCTTCGCCGTTCAGCGCGAGCTCCTTCATCGCGCCCGCCCAGGCCGCGGAGAGCGCCGCGACACCGCCGGGCTTCGGCGACCTCGTCAGCAAGGTCAAACCCGCCGTCATCTCGGTCCGGGTCAGGATCGACCAGGACAACGACAAGAGCGCGATGCTGCAACAGAACCGGATGGATTCGGACGAGGCATCGCCGTTCGACCAGTTCTCGCGGCAATTCGGCTTCCGCGGCCCTGGCATGGAAGGGATGCCGCGCCAGCACCGCCAGATGATCACGGGTGAGGGCTCCGGCTTCTTCATCTCCGCGGACGGCTACGCCGTGACCAACAACCACGTCGTCGATCACGCCGAGTCGGTGCAAGTGACGATGGACGACGGCACGATCTACAGCGCGAAAGTGGTTGGCACCGATCCGAAGACGGATCTCGCGCTGATTAAGGTCGAGGGCAAGAAGGATTTTCCGTTCGTCAAATTCTCCGACCAGAAGCCGCGCATCGGCGACTGGGTGGTCGCCGTCGGCAATCCCTTCGGCCTCGGCGGCACCGTGACCGCCGGCATCGTCTCGGCCAGCGGCCGCGACATCGGCAACGGTCCCTATGACGACTTCATCCAGATCGACGCGCCGATCAACAAGGGCAATTCCGGTGGCCCGGCCTTCGACATGAACGGCAACGTGATCGGCGTGAACACCGCGATCTTCTCGCCCTCCGGCGGCTCGGTCGGCATCGGCTTCGACATTCCGGCCTCGACCGCAAAGTTGGTCATCGCACAGTTGAAGGACAAGGGCGCGGTCACACGCGGCTGGCTCGGCGTGCAGGTGCAACCGGTGACGTCGGATATCGCCGACAGCCTCGGCCTCAAGGAGGCGCGCGGCGCGATCGTCGACAATCCGCAGGACGGCAGCCCGGCGGCGAAGGCGGGCATCGAGGCGGGCGACGTCATCACCGCCGTCAACGGCACCGCGATCAAGGATTCCCGCGATCTCGCCCGCACCATCGCCACCCTGGCGCCGGGCACGTCTGTGAAGCTCGATGTCGTCCACAAGGGCAACGGCAAGACGGTGACACTGGCGCTCGGCGAGTTGCCGAACGAGCGGCAGGCGAGAGCCGACGAGGGCAAGTCGCAGCCAGATGCCGGCATGCCGCCGCGTCTCGGCCTCAGCCTGGCTCCGGCCGGCGACGTGCAGGGCGCCGGCCAGAAGGGCGTCGTCGTCACCGAAGTCGATCCGCAAGGGCCGGCCGCGCAGCGCGGCATCCAGACCGGCGACGTCATCCTCAATGTCGGCGGCAAGGCCGTCGCCAATATCGGCGATGTCCGTTCGGAGCTGGCGCAGGCGAAATCGTCCGGCAAGCGCAGCGTGCTGCTGCAGGTCAGAAGCGCGCAGGCGACCCGGTTCGTCGCGGTGCCGCTCGCATAAGGCGAACGTCGATCGGCGCCACTCCAAAAAGGCGGCCCACGGGCCGCCTTTCCTGTTCGCCTTCAGGATTCCGGATGCGCCGATAACATTCTCGTTAACGGCAGGGAGGATGACCCGGTTCGTCCGAAAAAGCCGTGTTCGCTCATCACAATTGCGGATCTCGTATGGACTCGGCGGCAATGAAGCCGCCGACGATTACAAGCGTGGAACTTCGAACTTGCCGCCGCTGAGCTGGACCGGCCGGCAATTCGTATTTGATCGGTGCCGACATGGATCGATTGAAGCTCTCGCTCAGGACTGCGCTGCTCGTGGCGCCATTCGTGCTATGGGGCGGAAACGCTCTCGGGCGTGACGACGGCCGCTACGCGGACTCTCCCCTCAAGCCATGGTTCGACGGCCTGCGCAGTCATCTCGGTCCGTGCTGCTCGGATGCAGATGGGTTTGCCGTCGCCGATCCCGATTGGGACTCGCACAATGGACATTATCGCGTGCGGCTCGACGGCGAGTGGGTCGAGGTGCCGGACGAAGCCGTGATCACCGAGCCGAACCGGGCCGGCCGCACCATGGTGTGGCCGGTGAAGACCGCGTTCGGCGTTTCGATCCGCTGCTTCATGCCGGGCAGCATGATCTGACGGAGGTCAGCGCGACCGTTTGGAGGATTTGCGCTTCGCCGTCTTCTTCGAAGTCTTCTTGGTTTTCCTTGAAGTCTTCTTCGACGTTTTCTTCGACGTCTTCTTGGACGTCTTCCGCTTCGCGGCTTTCTTTGGGACCTTCTTGCCCTTCTTGCGCGCCTTCGACAGGCCGATCGCGATCGCCTGCTTTCGGCTCTTCACGCGTCCGCCTCGACCGCCAGGTCCGCTTTTCGCGGTACCCTTCTTGTAGCGCTTCATCTCGCCTTCGACATCGCTGCCGGAGCTGCGCGAGTAGCGGCGCTTCTTTGCCTTGCGTGCCATGCATGTTCTCCCTTGGCCTGGGAAAACAATCCGGGACAGGCATGGTTCCGAAAGCGCGCATGCACGTCCCGGATACGCGGCTTAGTCTAGAACGAATCCGCTAGCTCGATCTCCGCTTCCAGCACCTGAATGCGCCGCGCTGCCTCGCTGGAGGACAGATCCCGCGCATATTGCGCAGGTTGATACGCCTCTTCGCTCAGTCGCTTCAGCCGGAGGCCCTGCGCCCGCGTCATCTGCTCGGCGAGGAAAGTCTTAGCGGTGAGGAAAGTCTTGGCGTCGTATTTACCCTGAACCTGCATGTCGCTTCTCCCTTCTGAAATCGTGACTTGACTATATGTTCTTATTTTGTTCTAACAAGCCATGGACAACAGAATTAATGAAATTCGACGTAAAATCAGCGCCTTGAGGCTGGAAATGGCCGATATCGAAGTGTCCGTGCGCGAGCTCGTCGAGCGCGATCGCGACTGCACAGAGAAGGCCCTGGCGCAGATGGATCTGCGCCGGAAAATCAATCTGCTGATCGGCGAATGGAAGGCTGCAGGTGGCGGCGATGTCCTGCCGAATGTCCGCGACAGGATGAGCCTTCGTTCCGCGAAGGCATCAGGTAGTCCTCTGCGCGTGATCGCGCGCCGCTGAAAGCTTTGGGAGCGCATGGTGGAGGAAGACCCGGATGCGTACCGGATTCTAAAGCTGCGCGCCGAGATTCTCGAACTGGGCTCTGCCATTCGGCAGCTGCAACGCGAGGGGCTCGACGACGCCGCGGCCCAGCTCTTGATCGCGCGCAAGCGCGCACGACTCGATCATCTGGTGAGAGCTGATCCCGCCGGCGTTCATCCTGACATCCTGGGTAGCCATCGCAGCTGAAGCGTGCGCAACGCGGCCCGAGAAAGTTCGTTGGAACACCAAAGCAAAAGGCCCCGCGATCGCGGGGCCTTCATGATGTCGGGGAACACCTACTTGGTGTTGCTCATGCCGCCCTTGTTGTTCGTCATGGTGCCGCCCTGATCGGAGCCGGGACCGGAGCCGCCCTGACCGGAGGGATCAGCACCCTTGGAGGACTTGGTGTTGGCGCCTGTGGTGGTTTGCGACGATGACATCGAGGATCCGTGTTTTGCCTTGTGCGACTTGGCCTGCACGGCGAACGGTGCGGCGGCGAGGCCGGTTGCCAACATCACGGCAAGAGCGAGCTTAGTGGTCTTCATATGCGGGAACTCCCTGAGTTGAATTGACGCAGGCAGCCAACTGCCATTCGTCGCAGGAGTTCCGAACAAAGAAGTTCCGGTAAATCTCGCATCCTTCAAGATTGCTTGTCCTCTGCGAGCATGAATACGACGCCGGTCAGTGTCGCGCCGATCGCGAACGTCGTCACCAATGTGAGGGCGAAAACGACAACGGCCTGCCTGCCGCCGTTGTTCAGCAAATTGGCGACAGCTGGATTGGACAGCACGAGCACGAGGCTGAAAGCGAGCCCGAGGGCTGCGCCCATCATGGCGTGCGTCATCAGCTTGACGAGCCCGCTCGGAGAGATCAGGTCCGACGACTTTTTCGCGCGCATGGAACTCTATCCCGATCTCGCAAGCAACGCCTGCGACACGTGCCGGTTCCACCCGCATGAAGGAATCGTTATCGCCCGCTTCATCCGACGTTCATGCCGGGTGGGCGAGAATGACCCTGCAACACGGGAACATTCGATATGGGTAAGGTGGTCTTTCTCTATCGCTCTCTGGCTTATCGTAACGCCGCCGCGGACATCCTCCGCAAAGCGCGCAAGCTGCCCCGCGGCGCGGAGCGAAGTGCGGCGTGCCGCTATGCCAAGGCTCTGCGCGATCTCGCCCAAACGGAAGCCTGGCTCGAAGGACGGGTCGCGCGCGAGCCGCAAACGACGCAGCGCAGGAAGAGTGCGGCCTCCGGTTAGCCGGACGCGCGCTGCAATTCGGCGGAGCTGGCGGCTTCGAAGTTGCCGGGCGCCGTCGTCGCGGCAGTCTTGCGCACCAGCGGCACCTCGAGCCGGCACAACAGACCCTCGGCGCGCCAATCGAATCGCGCCTGCCCGCCGAGCTGGGACTCGACGCTCGCAAGCAGGCTCCGCGTCCCAAAGCCGCGGGATTTAGGCGTCATGACGAGTGGGCCGCCGGATTCCTCCCAGGTCAGCGTGAGCAGCTCATCCTCGACCTGCCAGCCGATCGCGAGCCGTCCCGTCCGCGTCGAGAGCGCGCCATACTTCGCCGAGTTGGTGAAAAGCTCATGCAGTGCCAGCGCCAGCGTCTGGGCGGTTGCTGGCAGCAACTGAACTTCTGACCCCGCCAATTTGATCTGGCCGCCGAGGGAATAGGGCGCGAGCTCCTCGTCGATCAGCTTCGAGAGTTCGGCACCCTGCCAGCTCGACAGCGACAGGATCGTATGCACGCGCGCCAGTGCATTGATGCGTCCCTCGACGGCGCTGACATAGGCCTTGACCTCGTCGGCGCGGGTGAGGCGCACGATCGATTGCGCCAGCGCCAGCGCATTCTTGGCGCGATGATCGACCTCCCGCGCCAGGAGAGTCTGCCGTTCCTCGGCGCGCTTGCGTTCGGTGATGTCCACCGTCACGCCGCTGACGCGCATGACCCGACCGCTATCGTCAACCGTGGCGGCGGCCGTGCCGACACACCAGCGCACATCGCCGTCGGGCCGCACGATGCGGAACTCCGTTTCATAGGAGCGTGTGCCCTTGTTGAATTCGGCGATCGCCTTGCGCAACTGATCGACGTCATCCGGATGCAACAGCGCCTGAACGTTGGCCGGATTCACCTCGAAGCTGTCCGGGCCAACACCAAAGATGCGGTATTGCCCCTCGTCCCACATCCAGTCGCCGGTGATCCAGTCCCAGTCCCAGGAACCCATCTTACCGGCGGCGATCGCCATGCTGCGCCGCTCTTCGCTCTCGCGCAGCTTTGCGGTGGAATTCTCCAGCTCGGCGGTGCGTGCGCGCACGCGGTCCTCGAGATCCTGGTTCAGTCGTTCGAGTTCCCGCGTCTTGCGATAGAGCTCTGCAAACACCTTGACCTTGGCGCGCAGCACCTCCGGCACGACCGGCACGGGGACGTAATCGACGGCGCCCATCTCGTAGCCGCGCAGGCGGTCGATGTCGCTGACTTGAATGGCCGAGATGAAGATCATCGCGGTCTTCTGAAAGCGCGGGTGCTCGCGGATCATCGCGGCGAGCTCGAAGCCGTCGAGCTCGGGCATGCAGACGTCGACCAGGATCACCGCGATCTCGGTCTTGAGCAGCACCTCCAGAGCCTCGCGACCGGACGAAGCGATCACGAGGTTCTGGCCGAGATCCTTCAGGATCACCTCATAGGCGAGCAGCTTGGCCGGCTGGTCGTCGACGAGGAGGATGTTGACCTTTTCGTGGTCCATACGGGCATCCAACTCAGCGGTGCAGCCACATGCGGATTGCAAGCAGCAATTGATCGGTGTTGACGGGTTTGGCGAGATAGTCGGACGCGCCGGCCTCGAGGCATTTCTCGCGGTCGCCCTTCATGGCCTTGGCCGTCAACGCGATGATCGGAAGACGGGCGAAGGTCGGATTTTCACGAATGACGCCGATGGTCTGGTAGCCATCCATCTGCGGCATCATGATGTCCATCAGCACGATGGCGATCTCCGGATTGGATTCAACCAGGGCCACCGCCTCGTTGCCGGTCGTGGCCGTCAGCACCTTCATGCCGCGCCGCTCCAGCACGCTCGACAGCGCGAAGATGTTGCGGGCGTCGTCGTCGACGAGCAGGGCGGTCTTGCCGATCAGGTCCTCGTCGGAACTGTTCAGCTTCTCGAGCATGCGCTGCTTCTCGACCGGCAGTTCCGTGATCACGCGGTGCAGGAACAGCGCGGTCTCGTCAAGCAGACGCTCCGGCGATTCCACACCCTTGACCACGATGCTCCGCGCCATGGTGTGGAGTTCCGCATCTTCCTCGGCCGACAGCTCGCGGCCTGTGAAGACGACGACCGGGACATTCGATAGCGCGTCGTCGTTCCGAATCTGGTCCAGCACCTCGAAGCCGGTCATGTCGGGCAGGCGCAGGTCGAGCACGACGCAATCACAGGGGTTCTCACGCAGCATCGAGAGCGCGTCGGCACCGGTGCCGGTCGTCACGATCTCGATGTCGTCGTGGTGCAGGAGCTCACGGATCGAGAGCTGCTCGGCCTCGTTGTCCTCGACGATCAGCAGCCGCTTGCGCCGTGGCCGCGCATATTCCTTGATCTGCGTCAGCGCGGCCGAGACGCCCTCGGTCGTCGTCGGCTTGTTGACGAAGGAGAACGCACCGCGCGCCAGCGCATGCTGGCGGTCCTCGTCGAGCGTGATGATCTGCACGGGGATGTGGCGGGTCAGCGGATTGTGCTTGAGCTGGCTCAGCACGGTCCAGCCGAGCATATCCGGCAGGAATACGTCGAGCGAGACGGCCCTCGGCTGGTACTGCTTGGCAAGCTCCAGCGCCTCCGCGCCGCGGGCGGCAACCAGCACCTTGAAGCCCTTGTCGCGGGCGAGGTCGACCAGCACGCGGGCGTAGTGCGGGTCGTCCTCGACGATCAGGAGGATGCTGTCGCCGGGTTCGAGGTTGAGCCGGTCGTCGGGAAGCTGCTCGATCACGCGCTGCGGTTCGGCTGTCGCGGGCTGCAGCGCCGGCGGCTGGCTGTGTTGGGGCGCCGCGCGGGGCGCGAGCGTCGGGCCGGAATATTTCAGCGGCAGGTAAAGCGTGAAGCACGAGCCCTTGCCCGGCAAGCTGCGCAGGTGGATCTCGCCGCCGAGCAGGCTTGCGAGCTCGCGACTGATCGCAAGGCCGAGGCCGGTGCCGCCATATTTGCGGCTGGTGCCGGCATCCGCTTGCTGGAACGCCTCGAAGATCAGCTTCTGCTTCTCCAGGGGAATGCCGATGCCGGTATCGGACACTTCGAATGCGATCACCGCCGGTGCCGAGTTCAGCACGGGATGGTCCGTGCTCCAGCCGCCGACCGCGGCGGCGACCTTCAGGCGGACCTCGCCCTCGGCGGTGAACTTGAAGGCGTTGGAGAGCAGGTTCTTCAAAACCTGCTGCAGGCGCTTGGAGTCGGTGACGAGGCTGCGCGCGAGATTCGGATCGACGTCGATCTTGAACGAAAGGTTGCGGTTCTCCGCCTCGTGACGGAACGGCCGCCCGACCGTTTCGAGCAGGTTCGCAGTCAGGATTTCCTCGGCGTCGACCGTCACCGTACCGGACTCGATCTTGGAGAGATCGAGAATGTCGCTGATGAGATTGAGCAGGTCGGTGCCGGCGCCATGGATGGTGCGGGCGAATTCGACCTGCTTGCCGGTAAGATTGCCGTCCGGATTGTCGGTGAGCTGCTGGCCGAGGATCAGGATCGAGTTCAGCGGCGTGCGCAGCTCGTGGCTCATATTGGCCAGGAATTCGGACTTGTACTTCGAGGTCAGCGCGAGCTCGGTCGCCTTTTCCTCCAGTGCGCGGCGGGCCTGCTCGATCTCCTGGTTCTTGCGTTCGACTTCGACGTTGCGCTCGGCGAGCTGCTGCGCCTTCTGTTCGAGTTGGTCGTTGGTTTGCTGCAGTTCGCGCTGCTGGGTCTGGAGCTCGCCGGCGAGCTGCTGCGACTGCTTCAGCAGGCCTTCGGTCTGCATCGTCGCCTCGATCGAGTTGAGCACGATGCCGATCGAGTCCGTGAGCTGCTCCAGGAAGGTCATCTGCGAGGTCGTGAACGAAGTGAGCGAGGCGAGCTCGATGACCGCCTTGACCTGGCCTTCGAACAGCACCGGCAGCACCACGAGGTTCTTCGGCGCGACGCGAAGCAGCGCCGAATTGATCGGCACCACGTCGGGCGGAATGTCCGCAATCACGCGCGGGCGCCGGTCGAGCGCGCATTGGCCGATCAGGCCGTCGCCGAATGGCAGCACGCGCGGATACGGATAGACGCCGTCGCCGGCATACGAGGCAAGCAGCAGGAGCCGCGGACTGTCTTCGTTCTCGACCTGATAGATCACGCCGGTATGCGCGTTCACCAGCGGCGACAATTCGGTCAGCAGCAGGCGACCGACGGTGGTGAGGTCGCGCTGGCCCTGAAGCATGTTGGTGAATTTCGCCAGATTGGTCTTCAGCCAGTCCTGCTCGGTGTTCACGTCCGTCGTGAGACGGAGGTTCGTGATCATCGTGTTGATGTTGTCTTTCAGCTCCGCGACCTCGCCACGGGCGTCGACCTGGATCGACCGCGTCAGGTCGCCCTTGGTCACGGCGGTCGCCACTTCCGCGATCGCACGCACCTGCGAGGTGAGGTTGGCCGCCAGGAGATTGACGTTGCCGGTGAGATCCTTCCAGGTGCCCGCGGCGCCGGGCACGTCGGCCTGACCACCGAGCCGGCCCTCGACGCCGACCTCGCGCGCCACCGACGTCACCTGGTCGGCGAAGGTCGCGAGCGTCTCGGTCATGTTGTTGATGGTGTCGGCGAGCGCCGCGACCTCGCCCTTTGATTTCACGGTGAGGTTCTGCTTCAGATCGCCGTTGGCGACCGCGGTCACCACCTTGACGATGCCGCGGACCTGCTCGGTCAGGTTCGCCGCCATGAAGTTGACGGTGTCGGTGAGATCCTTCCAGGTGCCGGCGACGCCGGGCACCTGGGCCTGGCCGCCGAGTTCGCCTTCGGTGCCGACCTCGCGGGCAACGCGCGTGACTTCGCCGGCGAACGCATTGAGCTGATCCACCATGGTGTTGATGGTGTTTTTGAGCTCGAGGATTTCGCCCTTCACGTCGACGGTGATCTTGCGCGACAGGTCGCCGCGCGCGACGGCCGTGGTGACTTCGGCGATGTTGCGGACCTGGGTGGTGAGGTTCGCGGCCAGCAGGTTGACGTTATCGGTGAGGTCCTTCCAGGTGCCGCCGACGCCGGGTACGACGGCCTGGCCGCCGAGCCGGCCCTCGGTGCCGACCTCGCGCGCGACGCGCGTCACTTCCGCGGCGAAGGAGCGGAGCTGCTCGACCATGGTGTTCAAGGTGTCCTTGAGCAGCAGAATTTCGCCGCGCACGTCCACCGTGATCTTCTTCGACAGGTCGCCGCCGGCGATCGCGGTCGCGACCTCGGCGATGTTGCGGACCTGTGCGGTGAGGTTCGAGGCCATGAAGTTGACGTTGTCGGTGAGATCCTTCCAGGTGCCGGCAACGCCGGGCACCTCGGCCTGGCCGCCGAGCTTGCCTTCCGTGCCGACCTCGCGCGCGACGCGCGTGACTTCACCGGCAAAGCCGTTGAGCTGGTCCACCATGGTGTTGATGGTGTTCTTCAGCTCCAAAATCTCACCACGGACGTCGACCGTGATCTTGCGCGAGAGGTCGCCGCGCGCCACGGCAGTCGTGACTTCGGCGATGTTGCGGACCTGGGCGGTGAGGTTGCCCGCCATCGAGTTCACGCTGTCGGTGAGGTCTTTCCAGGTGCCGGCGACGCCGGGCACGTTGGCCTGACCGCCGAGCCGACCTTCGGTGCCGACCTCGCGCGCGACGCGCGTCACCTCGCCCGCGAAGCGGTTGAGCTGGTCGACCATCGTGTTCAACGTGTCCTTGAGCTGAAGGATCTCGCCGCGCACGTCCACGGTGATCTTGCGCGACAAGTCGCCACCGGCGATCGCAGTCGCGACTTCGGCGATGTTGCGGACCTGGGCGGTGAGGTTGCCCGCCATCGAGTTGACGCTGTCGGTGAGGTCCTTCCAGGTGCCGGCGACGCCGGGGACTTCGGCCTGGCCGCCGAGCTTGCCTTCGGTGCCGACTTCGCGCGCGACGCGCGTGACTTCGCCGGCGAAGGCGTTGAGCTGGTCCACCATGGTGTTGAGCGTTTCCTTCAGCTGAAGGATTTCGCCTGACACGTTGACGGTGATCTTCTTGGATAAATCGCCCTTGGCGACCGCGGTCGCGACTTCGGCGATGTTGCGGACCTGGCCGGTCAGGTTCGAGGCCATCGAGTTGACGCTGTCGGTGAGATCCTTCCAGGTGCCTGCGACGCCGCGCACCTGGGCCTGGCCGCCGAGCTTGCCTTCGGTGCCGACCTCGCGGGCGACGCGCGTGACTTCGCCGGCAAAGGCGTTGAGCTGGTCCACCATGGTGTTGATGGTGTCTTTCAGCTCCAGGATTTCGCCGCGGACATCGACGGTGATCTTTTTCGACAAATCGCCGCCCGCGACCGCGGTCGTCACCTCGGCGATGTTGCGGACCTGCGCGGTGAGGTTCGAGGCCATCGAGTTGACGCTCTCGGTCAAGTCCTTCCAGGTGCCGGCGACGCCGAGCACGTTGGCCTGACCGCCGAGCCGGCCCTCGGTGCCGACCTCGCGCGCGACGCGCGTGACTTCGCCGGCGAAGGCGTTGAGCTGGTCGACCATGGTGTTGAGCGTTTCCTTCAACTGAAGGATTTCGCCCGAGACGTTCACCGTGATCTTCTTCGAGAGGTCGCCGCTCGCGATGGCGGTGGCGACATCGGCGATGTTGCGGACCTGCGCGGTGAGGTTCGACGCCATGAAGTTGACGTTGTCGGTGAGGTCCTTCCAGGTACCGGCGACGCCCGGCACCTGGGCCTGGCCGCCGAGCTTGCCTTCGGTGCCGACCTCGCGCGCCACGCGCGTCACTTCTGAGGCGAACGAGTTGAGCTGGTCCACCATGGTGTTGATGGTGTCCTTCAGCTCCAGGATTTCGCCTCGTACGTCCACCGTGATCTTGCGCGAGAGGTCGCCGCGCGCCACGGCGGTGGTGACGTTGGCGATGTTGCGCACCTGCGCGGTGAGGTTGCCGCACATCGCGTTGACGCTATCGGTGAGATCTTTCCAGGTACCGGCGACGCCGGGCACGATGGCCTGGCCGCCAAGCTTGCCGTCGGTGCCGACCTCGCGCGCCACGCGCGTCACTTCCGAGGCAAAGGAACGGAGCTGGTCCACCATCGTGTTGATGGCTTCCTTGAGCTGTAGGATCTCGCCGCGGACGTCGACCGTGATCTTCTTCGAGAGGTCGCCGTTCGCAACTGCGATCGTCACCTCGGCGATGTTGCGAACCTGGTTGGTCAGGTTGTTCGCCATCGAGTTGACGCTCTCGGTCAGATCCTTCCAGACGCCGGTCACTTCTGGCACCTGGGCCTGGCCGCCGAGCTTGCCCTCGGTGCCGACCTCGCGCGCCACGCGCGTCACCTCGGAGGTGAACACGCCGAGCTGCTTGATCATGGTGTTGACGATGGTCGCCGACTGCAGGAATTCGCCGCGCAGGGGTCGGCCATCGACGTCGAGCTTGACGGTCTGGAGCAGGTCGCCCTGCGCCACGGCTGCGACCGCGCGCGTCACCTCGCGCGTCGGCCACAGCAAATCGTCGATCAGCGTATTGACCGAGCCTTCCATGTCGGCCCAGGAGCCGGAGGCCAGCCCAAACTTCACGCGCTGGCGCGTCTTGCCCTCGCGGCCCACGACCTGGCCGACCAGCTCGAGCTGCTGCGCCATGCGCTGATTGGCGGCGATGATGTCATTGAAGGTGTCGGCGAGCTTGCCGTCGATGCCGAGATAGTCGCCGCTCATGCGCACGGAGAAATCGCCGTTGCGCATGGCCTGCAGGGCCAGCAGCAATTCTGCCCGGGAATCGGGCTCCGACATGCCGTTGGTTTTTGGCTTTGGAACGCGACGACCGGAACGTGATGCAGATCCGGGATCGAGGTCGCTCATAATTTGTCCCCCGCAGGCGTCGGCCGATTCCCAGGCAAGACGCGGATTATCAAAATAGAGCGTCAGCCAAATTCGAAATCAAGCGCCAACGTCACGGCGCCCGAAAGTGGAACCTGCTTTGCTCAGCCCGATTAACCTAAGTGCCATCCCCCAGAATGGTTCCATCCGGTTCCAATATTTCCAGGTCGGCAGATCGGTTCGTTTCAGCGACTTGGTCATCTGCCTTCCGGAACGGAGCGCCGGGCGTGCCGTTAGCCCGCAGATGCAGGGAGAGCGCACATGAAAGCAGGATTTGCCGTCATCGGGACCGTGATGTTGTTGGCGGGATCGGCGTTCGCGCAGGGCGGGACCCCCAGCGGTCGCGGGGCCGTCACCGGCGATCCCGCCGCAAGCTCCGCCACCCCACGCGCGGACACACCAACCACGGGTACGTCAACCCGGTCCAATCCCAGCGGTAGCGGCACGTCGAGTTCGGGCGGCAAGGATGACAATGGGGATGCCGGCCGAGACAAGATGCTGGAGGGCAACCGCAGCGCGCGGCCGGAGAGCCGGCAAAAGTAAGGGGCTACTTGGCAGCCCTATTTGTCCGCCATGGTGCGCTCGGCGTCCTTGACCTGCGAGCGCAACATCGGGAGCTGCTCGCGCGCGAAGGCTGCAAGTGCGGCATTATCGGGCGCCTTCAGATAGCGCTCGAGTAGATCGATCACCGATTCATACTCGGGAATCTGCGCGGCATAGAAGCTTCTGACGAAAGTCGGTCCGTCCGAAGTTTCGGGCTCGACCAGGCTCGCGCTCGCCGGGGTCGTCTTGGTGACGCGCGGTTCGGTGCCGATCGCTTCCTGAATTGGCTTCAGAGCCTTGTCGCGCCGGGCCGCTTCTTCGGCGCGCAGGGCGGCGAGGTTCTTGACTTCGGCATTGCCCTTCAGGTCGGTGCTCTCCAGCAGACCCTGCTGGAAGCGACTGAAGCTGTAGAGATCGCTGATGGTCTCGGTTGCGGTCGGCGTGCGGCCAGCCGGCCTTCGCTCCCCGGTGCTGTCGGCAAGCGCGGCCGTGCTGATGAATGCCAAAACCATCGCGAGAAGAATCCGCATGGATATCCAATGGCGGACGCCAGTCGAAAGTTCCGCAGATGTTACGATCCGGTAAGGGCGGTTGCGACGCGACGGTTCCGTCCCCAATTCATGTTGATGAAACAGTCCGAGATCTTCAGGGATAACGCCGACAACTGCCTCCAGCTCGCTGAGCGCGCCGAAGGACAGCCGTCACACAATCGTTTTCTGCGCATGGCGAACGCGTGGACGGCACTCGCCAACGAGCAGGATTGGCTCGACGGCGAGGTGCCGCCTGTTCCAGCCCGCATCCGTCAAAAGCAGGATGCGTAACGCTCTCGTTTCGTGGATCTGCGTGTGAGACTGCTCACGGACGGCAAGCAGGATCATTCGTAACAGTCGATCGCGTTGATTTCCTATTCCGGGAGGTTTTTGCAATGGCTCCACGTCTGGCTCTTCTCTCGCTCATTCTCGCCTTTGGGGTGTCGGTCGCGTTCGCCACCGTGACGACGGTACGGCAGGTGCATCATGAAAATGCATCGGCCCCGGTGCACTCGGCGCACAGCTAGCCGCAGTCTCGTCTCGCGCGTCCGGAACCTTCGACGCTCCGGCGCGTAGGCGCTTCGAGACAGCAACGAGGCGAGAGCTATCATGGCCCATTCCGACCAAGGCATCATCAGAGATCAGCGCGGTGAACAGCAGCCGCGGGACAAGCAGCGTGCGCAGACCGTGCACAAGTCGGAGCCAAAGGGCTCGCCCTCTCGCGAGGCCACGCGCGATCCCAAGCTGAATGACAACAGCAAGACGCCCGGCTCCGGCATGGCGCCGGATGATTCCGGCGACGCGCCGAGCGGCTAATTCCATCAGGAACGAATTCGCACGTAAAGAGTCGAGGGATTGCTTCCGGTTGTCATGCCCCCGGTGATCCGGAAGTAATCTCCAAGGACGGCCCCGGCACCCGTGCCGGGGCCGTTTGCTTGAGCATCAGGCTGGACTAATCCTCGGCATCGCCCTGCGGATGGGGTTGCGTGTGGCCATCCGGGCCGCGGCCGAAAACTCCGAACCGGCTCGATTTGACATTAGGCCCTGCATCGACAGCGGCGGTGGCCAGTCCGAGCTTGAGGAGCTCGCGCACAGCCGCGGCTCGCGTCGGCATGCGATGTTTGAACCGGAAGTCGTCGACCGCGGCCAGTTCTTCCGGTGACAGCATGACCTGGAGCCGCTCGGCGCGAAGGTCGTTCATGATCAATCATCCAAATGAGCAAGTTGAGTAGTTTACTCAACGAACTCATTCCACCGCGGTTCCATAGGATGCGGCTATGGCGCCAAGTTAGTAAAATAATATAGTAAAATCAATAACTTACATGATGCAAAGGCCCCTGGGCAGGTGTATGCTCCCGGCAAATGGGAGAGACGTCATGACGAACGAAGTCAGATTGCCCCGCAAACATGTCGAAGAGAGCGCAGCACCCAAGCCGGTGCGCCCCAGCCACCAGAAGGTCATCGAGCAGGTCGAGCGCTGGGCCAACAGTCCGGGCCTTCAACCGCCGAGTTTGCAGCCGTCAACGCATGCCAAAGCGGGCTAGCGCTTCGTAAGGGGAGAGCCCTTTGCTGATAGCGAATGGGCTGACCGGTGCGGCTTGCGGGAGACGATGCGCAGCTTGCGCCTGAGCCACCAGGCCAAGACCGAAACGACGGCCCAGGCTATCAACGCGGCAGCGAAAGCGCCCGGAACGCTCGCGGCCACGGTGAAATGAAAGACGGCGGCGAATGCCAGGAGACCGATGCTTCCCCAGGCGGCGCCAGCCGCGTCGAGCGCGGCGGCCTCTTGCCCGCGGCGCGTGCCGCTGAGGCCGGCCTTCTCCTTGGTGCGGCGTTCATGGCTTTCGACCAGCGTTGCGCTGGCGCAGAAGATAGCGGGAAGCGCAAGGAAAAGTCCGCCGACGGACACACCGAAGCGCGCACCCAGAACCCCCGTGAGCACGGTCGCCAAGCCACCGAGCAGGAAACGAATGCCGTATTCGTACCAGCGTGTCTGCTTCAGCGCGGAGAGCGACAGCTTGACGGGCATCAGGCCGCACCTCCGAAGCCGGCGAGCAGGCCGAAGGCGACCGCAAGCCACACGATAACAGCGAGGACGGTCGCGGGCAGCGCGGACAGACGGTATCTGATCAGCAGATGGCAGACGACGACGCTGTAGCAGCCGAGCGCGACCGCGCCGTAGATCATGGTCCAGCTTTCGGCCGCGGCATATTGCGGGCCGTGCTGGACGACGGCGATGCCGAGCGTCGCCAGTGCGACCGACGGTGCTGCGCCGAGCAATCCCGCAAAGCTTTTGGGTTTGAGCATATCGCCCAGGATCGCAAAAGCGGAGACGATGATGCCACCGGCGATGAAGCGCACGACATATTCGGTCACGGCTTTTCCCGCCGATCGACTTGCTTGCGGAACGATTGCGTCAGTGTCCATGGCCGCAAAAGTCTCTCTACGGCCGCGCCAAGCGCAAAGCCTGCGATCACGTCGCTTGCCCAATGCGCGAGCACCGCGATCCGTGTCAGCGATAGCGCGATCGCAACCGTGCGCAGCAATCGGCGCGGCGTCTTCGGCAGCAAGCCCGCCGCCGAGGCAAGGGCGCCCATATGGACCGCGTGACCGGACGGGAAGGCGTCGCGCGCCTGTCCTGAGATGGGTACTCCATGCCCGTGTCCGCGGATGGTCAGTCGGTCTGGCCTGGTCTGATCGAACACGGATTTCAGGACATGCGGCAGGACGGCCGTCGCCAGCGACACGGCCAGAATGTGATTTGCCACGGGCCGCTGTTGCGGCTGCCGAATGTGAGTATAAAGCCAGCCTATTGCGGCCAGCGCGAGCAGCACGTGCTCGTCGGCGGCCCAGGTTAACGTCTGCGCCGTGTGCTCGACGCCTGAATTGGTGTGATCAGCAATCGTATCCGCGATCGCGGTATCGATCCGGCTGGGTTTGACCTCTACCAATGCCATCTGTCTGCAAGCGTAATGTCCTTTGTGACAGTTTTGTAAAGCCTGGAGACAAAGAAGGTTCCTGGCTCTGCCTCGAGACATCAGCCTGCAGCCAAGACCAACTCGCGTGACTACGGCTGTCCCGACCCACCAGCGGACCCATAGACCTGGCCGGTCGCATAGCTCGCGTCGGCTGCGGCAAGCTGCACGTAAATGGAGGCCAGTTCGGCGGGCTGCCCGGGACGGCCGAGTGGCGTCATGCCGCCGAATTTTTCGAGCTTCTCCATCGTGGCGCCGCCGGAGACCTGGAGTGGCGTCCAGATCGGTCCCGGGGCGACGCCATTGACGCGAATGCCCTTGGAGGCGAGCTGCTTCGCCAGCGACTTCACGTAATTCATCGTCGCCGCCTTGGTCTGCGCATAATCGTAGAGATCGGGGGAGGGATCGTACGCCTGCTCCGAGGTCGTGCCGATGATGGACGAGCCGGGCTTCAAATGCGGCAGTGCCGCCTTGATGATCCAGAACGGCGCATAGATGTTGGTCTTCATGGTCGCATCGAAATCTTCCGAGGAGACATCGAGAATGGACGCACGTGTCTGCTGCCGCGCCGCGTTGCAGACAACGATGTCGAGTCCGCCGAGACCTTGGACGGCCTGCTCGACCAGCTTCTTGCAGAAAGCCTCATCCTTGAGGTCGCCGGGAATCGCGAGCCCGATACGCCCTTCCTTCTTGATCAGCGCGATGACGTCCTGCGCATCCGGCTCTTCCGCCGGTAGATAGTTGATGGCGACGTCAGCGCCTTCGCGTGCATAAGCGATCGCAGCGGCGCGGCCCATGCCGGAATCGCCGCCGGTGATCAGCGCCTTGCGGCCGGCGAGCCGGCCGGAGCCCTTGTAGCTGGTCTCGCCGTGATCCGGGGGCGGCTCCATCTTGCCGGCGAGGCCAGGCCAGGGCTGCGACTGCTTCTTGAACGGCGGCTTTGGAAAGCGGCTGACGGGATCGACGAGTTTCTGCTCAGCCATAGACGCGTCTCCTTTCGCTGTGGAAGAGGCCAGCGAAGCGGCAGCAAGCGTTGCGCTCGCCGCCTGAACGACGTGCCGGCGGGATACTGAAGCCTTGTCGTGATGTGTCATGACGATCTCCGCGATTTCGATCTCAATGCGCGGAGAGGGGCATCGTTGCAAAACGAGAGGACGCCGGCCCGCAAGCCGGCGTCCTCGGAAGATGTTTACTTGGTCTGGCCGACGCTCGGCGCCTTGCCGAGCTCCTTGGCCATGTCGAGATGGTGCTTGAGCGCCGGCAGCGTCTTGCCGGCCCAATCCTTCAGGTCGGAATTGTCGCCGCCCTTGGCGTAACGCTCGAACAGCGAGACCGCGTCCTCATGGGCGCTGACCTGGTACGAATTGTAATCCGAGCTGAAATCCTTGCCATTCGCGCTCTTGAGCTTGTCGAGCTTGCTCTGATGCGAGCTGTCGAGTGCTGTCGGCAGGGTCGCCTGCACCTTGCCGCCGCTGACCAGGCCCTTGAGTTCGCTGCTGGTCTTGGTGTGGTCAGTCACCATCTGTTGCGCAAAGGTCTTCTCCTGCGCGTTGCCTTTCTGCTCGGCAAGCTTGCTCGATTCGATCTCGAACATGTCGCTGATGGCGACTTCCTTGACGAAGTCGGCGGTGGCAGGAGCGACGCCGAGCGCCGAGTTGACGCCGGTCTTCTCGCCGAGCGACTGGGCGAGCGCGGGCCCTGCGAGCAGCACGCAAGCAGCTGCGATAATCATTCGTTTCATGGTCCGATCCCTTCGAATGGACGCGCGGCCTCTCGCCGCGCGCGACGTTGCGGCCACCAACACGCTGCAGGGGCCGAAGTTCCTAATGGCTAATCCGTCGGTCTCCGCCCGCTCCGTGGGTTGATCGGGTCGGTCGGCTTGCGGCGAAGCCGTTCGGGCAGAAACGGCTCGGTCGGCGTCGCGGTGGCCTCGGCACGCACGTCTGCATGGCGCTGTGCCCGTTCATGCGGCGTCCGGTGGTCGTTGATCTGCCGCTTCACGTCGAGGCCATCGACGGGATCGTTGACGCCATGCTGGATATCGCGGAAATCGCTCATGCTTCACCTCATTCACTTCCAGGCAGGATCTTTTCCAACACCTGCCGCGCCGCCCCCTTGATCATTCCGCTCTCGTTGGGATCGCCCTTCATCAGCGCAAGAGAGAAGTTCTTGGCCTGCTGCAAGGTGATGTGCGGCGGCAGCGGCGGCACTTCGGGGTCGGTCTTCACCTCCAGCACCACCGGCATCTGGCTCGCCAGCGCCTGGTCCCAAGCCGAGGCTAGTAGCTGCGGGCTGTCGACATAGATGCCGGCGAGGCCGATCAGCTCGGCAAAGCGCGAATAGGACACGTTCGGGATGCGCTGCGATGCCTCGAATTTCGGATCGCCGTTGATGATGCGCTGCTCCCACGTCACCTGGTTGAGGTCTTCGTTGTTGAAGACGCAGACGATGAAGCGCGGATCCTTCCAGTCGCGCCAATACTTCGCGGCGGTGATCAGTTCGGCCATGTTGTTCATCTGCATCGCGCCGTCGCCGACGAGGGCAATCACCGGGCGGTCGGAATGGGCGTATTTCGCGGCGAGTGCATAGGGCACCGCGGCACCCATCGAGGCAAGGCCGCCTGAGAGTGAGGCCGTCATGCCGCGGCGCATCTTCAGGTCGCGCGCGAACCAGTTGGCGCAGGAACCGGAATCGCTGGTGATGATGGCGCGGTCGGGCAGGCGCGGAGACAGCTCCCAGGCGACGAGCTGCGGATTGACCGGTGCTGCGGGCTGATGTGCCCGATCATCGAGCGTCTTCCACCATTTTGCGACGTCCTCTTGGATTCCCTGGCGCCAGGCGCCGTCGGTCTTGGGTGCGAGCCGCGGCAGCAGGGCGCGCAGCGTCTCGGCGGCATCGCCGACCAGGCCGACCTCCATGGGAAACCGGATCGACATCATGCTGGCGTCGATGTCGATCTGCACGCCGCGCGCCGCGCCTTCCTTCGGCAAGAACTCGGAATATGGAAAGGCGGAGCCGACCATCAGCAGCGTGTCGCATTCCATCATCATGTTGTAGCTCGGTTCGGTGCCGAGCAGGCCGATCGAGCCTGTGACCCAGGGCAGATCGTCAGGGAGCACCGCCTTGCCGAGCAGCGCCTTGGCGCAGCCGGCGGACAAGCGGTCGGCGACCGCGATCACCTCCTCGGTGGCGTGGAGCGCGCCGGCGCCGACGAGCATCGCGACCTTCTTGCCGGCGTTGAGCACCTCGGCGGCACGGTCGAGGTCAGCGTCACGAGGCTTGATGCTTGGCGCGCTATAGCCGACGCCGGAGTGCAGGGTGCCGTGAGCGCGCGGCGGATCCTCGTAGGGCTCCTCCTGGATATCGTTGGGCAGGATGATCACCGTTGGCGTCCGCCGGGCCAGCGCGATCCGGATCGATCGATCGATCAGATGCCGGATCTGCGCCGGCGAGGAGGCCTGCATGACGTACGCGCCAGCCACATCCTTGAACATCGAGACGAGATCGAGCTCCTGCTGATAATGACCGCCCAGTGCATTGCGTGCCTGCTGACCGACGATCGCGAGCACGGGCTGGTGATCCAGCAGGGCATCGTAGAGCCCGGTGATCAGATGCGAGGCGCCGGGGCCCGAAGTTGCGATACAGACCCCGAGTTGGCCCGAGAACTTCGCATAGGCACTTGCCATGAAAGCGGCCATCTCCTCATGCCGCGCCTGGACAAAGCCGATCTTGCCCTCAGCGCGCTGAAGGGCGCCGAATACGCCGTTGATGCCATCGCCGGGATAGCCAAAGAGGTGGCGCACGCCCCATTGATGCAGACGTTGAACGATGAAGTCGGAGACGGTCTGGGACATCGAGGGCGGCCCTTCGTTTTCCGGTATTTGGGTTCCGGGATTTGAAGTTGAGAGAACCGCCCGTTTCCGGCGATGTTCCTCAAGTCTGACGGAACATGCCGGAACGATCGCGCACCTCTTCGGGTTGTCTCCACACTGGCTGAGAGGAGAATTGAGATGTTGAATCAGGGCGAACTGGACCAGGACGAAATGGGTCGGTTGATCGGCAGCGACAAGGTCGAGGGAACATCGGTCTACGGCGCCGATCGCAACAAAATCGGCTCGATCGAACGCGTGATGATCGACAAGATCAGCGGCAAGGTGTCTTACGCCGTGCTCGGCTTCGGCGGATTTCTGGGCCTCGGCAACGACCACTATCCGCTGCCGTGGCAGTCGCTGAAATACGACACGGAGCTCGGCGGTTATGTCACCGGCATCACCACCAAGGAACTGGAAGGCGCGCCGAAATATGGCGAACGGAGTGATTGGAACTGGGGTGATGACGCCGCGGTTCGCGGCATCAACTCCTATTACGGCGTCCCCTTCGCGTAAGCGTTTCCACCGAAAGGAAGCCCGATGAGCAAGGAACGGCCCAACGACGATCCCAGGCAGCAGAGCGACTGGGGTTCGCACAAGCAGACGGACAAGCCCTGGAAGGGCACTCCGGAAAAAGAGCAGGGATCGGACGAGGTGAAGCCAGATCTCGAGAAATGGCACGCGACGAAGACGCACTGAGACGAGGTGCCGTTCCCATGAGACGTCGAGGCGAGCGCGGCACCCACTGTGCCGCGCTTCTATTTTGGGCAGGGCGTTCACGAACGCGATGGTGCTCGCAACAAGCGGAACCATGATCAGGAGTTGCAGTTGGGCTCGCGGCGCGTGAGCGGCTTTTGGCGGCTCTGCCGTCAGTTTGATCCCCGAGAAAGGTGTTCACCGTGGATGCTCAGACCCGGGAGCGTGGGCCGTCCGCGGAGCAGCCGCAGAGGGCGAAGGAAGCTCCAAAGACCTCTCCCGATCAGCCCCGTGACGCCGAGGACCAGAAGCCGGCGAAGGCGCCGTCGCTGCGAGAGCGGATTCGCGAGCATTGGTTGCTGGCAACCGTTGCCACGATCGTCTTGCTCGCGGCCCTGATCGGCGGACTGCTCTACTGGCTCCAGGTACGCCACTATGAATCCACCGACGACGCCTTCGTCGCCGCGCGCAGCTTTTCCGTGGCCTCCAAGGTCGGCGGCTACGTGACCGACATCCCGGTCACGGACAACCAGCATGTCAACGCCGGGGACCTTCTCGCCAAGATCGACGAGCGCGACTATCGCATCGCCATCGATCAGGCCAATGCGCAGGTCGCGGTCGCCAGGGCGAACATCGCCAATGTCGAGGCGCAGATCGTCTCGCAGCAGGAGCAGATCAAGCAGGCGGAGGCGCAGCTCGAACAGGCCCAGGCCCAGCTTCAGTTCTCGCAGGAAGAATTCGCGCGCGCCCAGGATCTGGTCGAGAAGGGCGCCGGCACCGTGCAGCGCCAGCAGCAGACCCGCTCCGATCTTCAGGCGCAGCAGGCCAACACCGAGCGCGCGAAGACCGCTGTGACGGCCGCGCAAGTCGGCATCAAGACGCTGCAGGCGCAGCTTGAGGGCGCCCGGGCGCAGCTCGAGCAGTCGCAGGCGCAGCTCGATCAGGCCAAGCTGAACCTGCAATACACCAGTGTCGTTGCGGCGCAGTCCGGCCGCGTCGTCAAACTCAGCGGCGCCAAGGGCACCTTCGTCAACGCGGGCCAGAGCCTGATGATGTTCGTGCCCGACGAGGTCTGGATCGTCGCCAACTACAAGGAGACCCAGCTCAACGACATGCGGCCGGGACAACCTGTCGAGATCCGCATCGACGCCTATCCCGGGCGCAAGCTGACCGGTCATGTCGAGTCGGTGCAGCCGGGCTCCGGCACCGCGTTCAGCCTGCTGCCGGCGGAGAATGCCACTGGCAATTATGTCAAGGTGGTGCAGCGCGTGCCGGTGAAGATCGTGGTCGACAGCTGGCCGGCCGATTTGCCTGTTGGTCCCGGCATGTCGGTCGTGCCCTGGACCAGGGTGCGATGACCGAGACGGCGCAAGGGGGCGCGTCCGCGGGCGGCTGGTCGCCGGAGCGCTCGGCGGCGGGCGGTCATAATCCCTACCTCATCGCATTCGTCGTCTCGATCGCGACCTTCATGGAGGTGCTCGACACCACCATTGCCAACGTTGCCTTGCGCCACATCGCCGGTGGGCTTGCCGTCGGCATCGACGAGAGCACCTACGTCATCACCAGCTATCTCGTCGCAAACGCCATCGTGCTGTCGATCTCGGGCTGGCTGTCGACCGTGATTGGCCGCAAGCGCTTCTACATGATCTGCGTTGCGATCTTCACGGTCTCCTCGCTTTTGTGCGGCTTTGCCTGGAATTTGCAGGCGCTGGTGCTGTTCCGCATTCTGCAGGGCCTTGGCGGCGGCGGCATGGCGACCAGCGAGCAGGCGATCCTCGCCGACTCCTTCCCGCCGCACAAGCGCGGCCAGGCCTTCGCGATCTATGGCGTCGCCGTCGTGGTCGCGCCCGTGGTCGGTCCGACGCTCGGCGGCTGGATCACCGATACCTATACCTGGCACTGGGTGTTCCTGATCAACGTCCCCATGGGAATGCTGTCGCTGTTCCTGGTCGGCACGCTGGTCAAGGAGCCGTCGGGCGCGGAGGAGGAGAGGGAGAAGCTGCTGAGCAAGGGCCTGCGGGTCGACTATGTCGGCTTCCTGCTGGTCGCGATCGGGCTCGGCTCGCTCGAATACGTGCTCGACGAGGGCCAGCGCAGCGACTGGTTCGGCTCGAACATGATCGTGTTTTTCGCGGTGCTTTCGGCCGTGTCACTGCTTGCGCTGATCCCTTGGGAGCTGACGCGCGAGGATCCCATCGTCGATCTCCGCCTGCTCGGCCGCCGCCAGTTCGCCGCCTGCTTCCTGGTCATGCTTGCGACCGGCGCGGTGCTGATCTCGACGACGCAGCTCTTGCCGCAATTGCTCCAGAGCGATTTGAACTACACCGCGATGCTGGCGGGTCTCGCACTGTCACCGGGCGGAATCGCGACCCTGGTGCTGATGCCGGTGGTGGGCCGTCTCGTCAGCAGCGTGCAGCCGAAATACCTCATCATGCTCGGCGCCACCATCGTCGCGTTCTCGATGTGGCATCTCACCGGCCTCACCGGCGACATCACCTACGGCTATGCCGCGATGTCGCGCATCTTCCTCGCGCTCGGTCTGCCTTTCCTGTTCCTGCCGGTCACGACCGCGTCCTATGACGGCGTGCCGCCCGACAAGACCAATCAGGCCTCGGCGCTGATCAATGTCGCCCGCAATATCGGCGGCTCCATGGGGGTCGCGCTGGCGCAGACAATTCTGGCGCAGCGCCAGCAATTCCACCAGAGCCGCCTGATCGAGCACGCCGCGCCATCGGATCTCGGCTACCAGCAGACCATCGAGACCATGACCCGCTTCTTCCAGGCTCAGGGCTCGAATGCCAGCGATGCGGCCTCGCAGGCGGTCGCCTGGGTCGGCCGCACCTTGCAGCACCAAGTCGATTTGCTCGCTTATATCGACGTGTTCTGGACGCTCGCGATTATCGCGGTGCTGATGATCCCGACCGCCGCGGTGCTGCGCCCGATCAAGCTGGGCGCTCCCGCGCGGGGGCATTGAGCCAACGGTCGCTCGGAGAGAAAGGGTGACCGCGGCGCAAAAGTCCGGCTAGACTGGCTCGAGCGTCAAGCAAAAGCCCGGGAGGTAATTTAAGTGAAGACCGCGATCACCGAACTGTTCGGCATCGAGCACCCCATCATCCAGGGCGGCATGCATTTCGTCGGCTTTGCCGAGCTGGCGGCTGCCGTCTCCAATGCCGGCGGGCTCGGCATCATCACCGGTCTCACGCAGAAGACGCCGGAGCTGCTGGCAAAAGAGATCGCACGTTGTCGCGACATGACCGACAAGCCGTTCGGCGTGAACCTCACCTTCCTGCCGACCTTCGCCGCGCCGCCCTATCCGGAGTACATCGCCGCCATCGTCGAAGGCGGCATCAAGTCCGTGGAGACCGCCGGCCGCAGCCCGGAAGCCTACATGCCCGCGCTGAAGGCCGCCGGGATCAAGGTCATCCACAAATGCACGTCGGTGCGCCACTCCCTGAAGGCCGAGCGCATTGGATGCGACGCGGTCAGCGTCGACGGTTTTGAGTGCGGCGGCCATCCCGGCGAGGACGACATTCCCAACATGATTCTACTGCCGCGCGCGGCTGAGGAATTGAAGATTCCGTTCGTCGCGTCCGGCGGCATGGCCGACGGCCGCAGCCTCGTCGCGGCGCTGTCGCTGGGGGCGGCCGGCATGAACATGGGCACGCGCTTCATCGCCACCAAGGAAGCCCCGGTGCATCAGCACGTCAAGAACGCGCTGGTCGCGGCGACCGAGCTCGATACCCGCCTGATCATGCGGAGCCTGCGCAACACCGAGCGCGTGCTGAAGAACGCCAATGTCGACCGCCTGCTCGAGATCGAACGCGAGAAAGGCGACAAGCTGAAGATCGACGACATCCACGATCAGGTCGCGGGCGTCTATCCCAGGATCATGCTGGACGGACAGATGGACGCGGGCGCCTGGAGCTGCGGCATGGTCGCGGGCCTCATCCATGATATCCCGACCTGCAAGGAACTCGTCGACAGGATCATGGCTGAGGCGGAAACCATCATCCGCACCCGTCTGATGGGGTTTCTTGAAGGGACGGGTGCACCGCGAAAGGTCGCCTGACACCGCCAAACTTCTTAACCACGGCGGCAGTTGACCGCTGGAATTGCGCGCGACGCCTCCTAAATAGAGGTAAATTACCTCTTAACAATCGATTTCAGGAGGCGTCCGTGATTATGAAGAGCGCTCCTTTTGCAATTGCCGTTGCCCTCGTGCTCGCATGGGGCGGCGTCGCGCGCGCTGACGACTACAAGCCCGACGAATATCTCGGCCTCGATCTTTCGAAGGCGGTGTTATCGCCGAAGCGGCTCGGGCCCGAAACCCAATTCGCGCCGGTCGCGCTGGAAGCGCGCGGTGGCAACGAGGCGCAGGCGCGCGCCGAGCCGGTCGACGTGCCGAAGAAGGTCGCTGCCGAACGCGTGCGCGTGTCGGAGCCGAAGGTTGCACACGCCAAGCCCGCGCAGCCACGCGGCGCGGCACGCACCAAGCTCGCGCATCGCCACGGCAATCCGCTCGACGCGCAGGCGATGGACACCCGCATCCAGACCTGGCCGTGCCGCAGCGGCGGCATCTGCAACTGGAAGCATTAGGTTCAGCTTCGAGCCGTCATCCGCACGTCCTAAAACCGTAGGCCCGCGGTCAAGAAACCGTAAGCCGGGGGTCAAACGACGCAGGCACCTTCCGTCGCTAGTCGACGAAGGTTTCCTGAATGGTAGCGCTCCGCGCCTCGCGCGCCTGGACCCGGCGGCAATTCCTGGTCCGTTCCTCCTCGAGCCTCGCCGTTGCCGCGCTCGCAACGCCGCATCTCAGCCGCGCCGCGGATCGTCCGCAGATCGCAGGCGGCATCCAGTCCGGCGACATCTCGGATGGCTCCGCCGTGATCTGGGCGCGCGCCGACCGGCCCGCGCGGATGCAGGTCGACTATTCGACCGTGGAAAGCTTCAAGACCGTCATCGCGTCGGCTTCGCGCGATGCGTCGCCCGATGCCGACTTCACCTCAAAGCTGCTGCTGAACGATCTGCCGCCCGGGCAGGACATCTTCTATCGTGTGCGCTTCGACGACATCGCGACCGGCATCGCCGGCGAAAGCCGCATCGGCCATTTCCGCACTGCGCCGGCCGCCGGCCGGTCGATCTCGTTCCTGTGGTCCGGCGATACGGCGGGGCAGGGCTGGGGCATCGACACATCGCGCGGCGGCTATCGCAGCTATCGCACCATGCTCGACAATCGTCCGGACTTCTTCATCCACTCCGGCGATCACATCTACGCCGATTGCACGATTGCCTCCGAGCAGAAGCTGCCGAACGGCGAGATCTGGCGCAATGTCGTGACCGAGGAGAAATCCGAGGTCGCGCACACGCTGGCGCAGTTCCGCGGCAACTACAAATACAACCATCTCGACGAGCACTTCCGCGCCTTCCATGCCGAGGTGCCGATGTTCGCGCAATGGGACGACCACGAGGTCACCAACGATTGGTCGCCGACCGGCAGCTATGACGCCGCCGGCCATGAGGATGACGGCACCCCGCGCCTGGTGGCGCGCGCCCGCCGCGCCTTCTTCGACTTCATGCCGATCCGCGACATCGGCGCGCGAAAGGGGCGGGTCTATCGCAAGATCGCCTATGGCCCGCTGCTCGACGTCTTCATGATCGACATGCGCAGCTATCGCGACGATAGCTGGAACAAGGGCGACGATCACCGCGGCTGGATCCTGGGCGCCGAACAGCTCGCCTGGCTGAAGCGTGAGCTCGCCGCCTCGCGCGCGACCTGGAAGGTGATCGCGGCCGACCTGCCGATCGGGCTGGTCAGCCTCGATGCGGTTGCACTGGGGAATGGGTCGCCCGACCGGCGTGAGCACGAGATCGCCGATCTTCTCGCGTCGATCAAGCGCGCCGGAATTCGCAACATCGTCTGGCTCACCGCGGACATGCATTACACCGCCGCGCATTATTACGATCCGAACAGGGCGCAATTCCAGGAGTTCGAACCGTTCTGGGAGTTCGTCTCGGGACCGTTGCATGCCGGCACCTGGAGTCCGGGCGAGCTCGACAATACCTTTGGTCCGGTCGCGATGTACCAGAACGGGTGCAGCGAGGCGCAGGGCGAAAACCTCGCGCCCTGTTTCGGACTGCAGTTCTTCGGCAAGGTCGACATCGATGGCCGGACCGGCGTGATGACCGTGACGCTGAAGGACGTCGACAACCGCGACCTCTGGTCGGTCGATATCGTGCCGCAGCCGCAGGCGCGTCCAGCCGTGGTGGCGCAGCATTCCTGAGGGGTGCTAACCCGATCTTGATTGGCCGCATTGCGCCTGCCGCGCTATGCTGTCCATTCCCGCCACCTCTTTTCCACCCCCAAAGAGTCTGCTCACGCAGCATCGCTGCTGGCCTCCGGCGGGCTGAACGATGTCAGGAGCCTTTTCATGGACCATCTCAAGACACAGGGCATCAGCATGCCCAAGCTCGGCCTCGGGACCTTTCGCATGCAGGGCGATGCCTGCCGTGCGGCGGTCGAGAGTGCGCTGTCGATCGGCTATCGCCATATCGATACGGCCGAGATGTACGGCAACGAAGAATCGATCGGCGCGGCGCTCGCCGCGGCCCGGCTGCCGCGGGGCGAGCTGCACGTCACGACAAAGGTCTGGCACGAGAACCTCAGCCCCGACGCCATCCGCCGCGCCTTCGACACCAGCCTGACCAAGCTCAGGCTCGACCATGTCGATCTCTATCTCGTGCACTGGCCCTCCAAGGCGGCGAACTGGGGCGCGGTGTTCGAGACCTTGATGAAGCTGAAGGAGGAGGGGCGCACGCGGGCGATCGGCGTCGCCAATTTCACCACGGCGCTGCTCAAGATCGCGGTCGAGGACATCAAGGCGCCGATCGCATGCAATCAGATCGAATACCACGCCATGCTCGATCAATCGAAGGTGCTGGCCTATCTCAACGCCAAGTCGATCCCGCTGGTCGCCTATTGCCCGCTGGCGCAGGGACGCATCGCGTCAGACGAGGTGCTGGCCGAGATCGGCGCCAGGCACAATGCGACCGCCGCGCAGGTCGCGCTGAAATGGCTGCTCGACCAAGACGGTGTCGCCGCGATCCCGAAAGCCTCGCGGCGAGAGAGTCAGCAGGCCAATCTCGACGCGCTGAAGATCACGCTCGACGATGCCGACCGCAACAGGATCGCCGCGCTGCCGAAGGACAAGCGCTGCGTCAATCCCGGTTTCGCGCCGGCATGGGACTGACCGCGCCAGCGTTTGGTACACGCAAAGAAATGGCCCCGTGAGGGGCCATTTCCATATTGCGTTGCGCATTAGTCCCAATGATGACGGTGACCACGCTTGATCACGACGACGCGGTCGCGATGGCGCCAGCCGCGATGCCAGCCGTGATCGCGATGCATGCCGTATTCGGCGCGGGCGCCGTACATGCCGTGATGATGACCTCCGCGCTTGATGACCACCGTCTCCGCGCTGGCGAGCGTCGGCAGTGCAACCGCGAGCGCGCCGACAGCGGCAAGCACATAACCAATCTTCTTCATGATGTCCTCCTCCAATGGAATGCAAATCTAAACGGCGCATTCGCGGGAACGTTCCGGAGGAATCGCAGGAGAATTCTGAACGCCTGTTCAGGTCGGTTAATCGCAGTGCTGTTGTGCAGGTGTTGGCGCGCCGGTCGCGACGTATTTGCCGTCCCTGATCGTGTACTCGCCGCGCTCGCTGCGATTGTAGATCGCGCGCAAGCTGCCTTGCTTCGAAAGGAGCAGGCCAAACTCGCGCGTCTGCTGCAGCAAGGGGAAGTACACCATCACATTGAGCAGGCCATCGGCGCTGACCATCGCCGATACCACTTCGTTTTCGTCCTTGGCCTCGCCGAAATTGCGCCGGTACATCACCCTTCCGTCCTTCCGGATCTCGTAGGTCAACAGCGCGCCCTTGTCGCGGTCGGGCCGGACCGCGCAATCGACCGCCCATGAGCCGAGCAGGCCCCATTGCTCGACCGTCGCCGCAAGCGACTCGGCACCGGCCGGGGGCGTGAACGCAACCCACAGCACTGCTGCCGCGATCCAGCGGCTCAAACAACTCGTCATGTCCTGAAAAGCCCCACCTCCGAATAATTCCGAAGTGTAGCATCCTGCGCGCAATCGTCCACGCTGACCGCCATTCGCGCGCGAATTTGATCCGCGTCAATGAGGCGGCCCGTTTCCCCGGTAGGATGGCGTTCCCGAAGGCGAAACTGGATAGACCGATGCTGAATCAAGTCAGGGATTTCGCAGGCGAGGTGCTGCCGGGGAGCTGTGCCGTGCCGCCTTATTCCGAGAGTGCATTTCTGGCCGAGCTGGGCGACCGCTTGAAGTCCTCGCGCATGCGCTGCGTCCTGTCGCGGCGGGAGCTGGCCCGCCGCTCCGGGATTTCCGAGCGCTACATCGCCCAGATCGAGGCCGGCAAGGGCAACGTCTCGATCGTCCTGCTGCTGCGGCTGGCCTCCGCGATCCACGGCAGCCAGCCCCAGATCGTCTGAAGGTTCAGGCCCGCTTCTCCACATTGGCGCTGCGGGCCGGCACGCCGAACTCCTTGCGGCAGATATCGGCCAGCACGGCGACGCCCTCGCGGATCTGCTGATGCGAGGGGCTCGCAAAGCACAGCCGCAGTCGCGATCTGGAATGGTTCTTGTCAGTCGACCATTCCGGCCCCGGATTGATCGATACACCGGCGGCAAGCGCGGCCTGATATAGCTTCAGCGTATCCACCTGATCGGGCAGCTTCACCCACAGGAAGATGCCGCCCTTGGGCTCCTCGAACTCGGCTGCCGTCCCGAACTGCTCGTTGACAGCCTCCATCAGCGTATCGAGCTTGGTGCGCAGCGCCTTCGTCAGCGCCGGCACGTGGGTCGAGAAATGCGGCTTGCAATAGGCGGCGAGCACCATCTGCTCCAGTGCGCCGGAGCCGGCGTCCGTCTTCAGCGCCAGCATCCGCGACATCACATCCCATGGCGCGACGATGAAGCCGACGCGCAACGCGGGCGCGATCGACTTCGAGAACGAGCCGATATGGATCACGCCGCCGTTCGGGCTCATCGCATGGATCGCCGGCGGCCGCTGCCCTGACCAGACCAGATCGGCATAGCAATCGTCCTCGAAAATTGGCACGCCGTATTCTGTAGACAGCCGCAACAGCTCGGTGCGGCGGCCCTCCGGCATGATGCTGCCGGTCGGGTTCTGCACGGTGGGAATGGTGTAGATATATTTCGGCCGGATGCCGCGGCCCTTGAGTTCGGCGAGCGTCGTGGCCAGCACATCCATGCGCATGCCGTCCTTGTCGAGGGGAATGCCAACCACGTTGACCCCGAGCCGTGCCAAACGGGTCAGCGAGCCCTGATAGCTATCCTGCTCGAAGATCACGGTATCGCCGCGCGTCAGCAGCGTGGCGTTGACGAGGTCGAGCGCCTGCAGCGAGCCGGACACGATCAGGAGATCGTCAACCGTGCAGTTGATGCCGGCATCGCGCTTGAGTTTCGTCACCAGGAATTCGCGCAAGGGCAGATAGCCCTGGGGACCATGTGCCAACCCGTAAGTGGCAAGCGAGCGGCCTTCGCGTTGCAGAGCCAGGTTAGCCGCCTCGATCAGCTGATCGAGGGGCAGCTGCTCGGAGTCGTTATTGCCGCCGACAAAACTGTATTTGGCGAGGCCCGTCCAGCGCGCAGAGGGGGCCGGCAGCCCTGCGGGAAACAGGGGCGCAAAATCGAAGCTGGACGTCATGGGAGCGTTCCTCGTTCTATTCTTGTCAGGCTGCCGGCTTTGCGCCGGTCAGTCGTGCTTCTTGCTTATTTCTTGCCGACCGTCCGGGTCGGACGGCCCTGGCTGATGAAAGCGTAATGCGCATTGGCGACGCCGCCAACCATCAAGGCCTCGACGGCAGGCTCGGCGATCTCGCTTGTTGCGGCCCAATCGACCAGGAAATTGGCTCCGGTCCCGCCGCGTACGTCGTCGGTCGGAATGAAGATCGAGACGGTGGCGAGGGGCTTCAACGCGACGGGCGCCTTCAGATAGCTCTCGACCTGCTTGCCCGCGGTGTCGAAATAGGCGATGCGTTTGACCACCAGCGCTTGCGTCTCGGAGGCGTTGTGCACGCTCAGGGTCACCGAGAAGTCGACGCGCAGCTTGCCCTGGCTCATCGCGACGCTGGAGTAGGCGGGCACGTAGAACCCGCCGGAGACGGCGAGTTCTTCTTTTGGCAGTGTGGTGAGGGAATCGGCAAAGCTTTGTTCGATATTGACCTTGGATTGAGCGGCTGCCGGTACTGAGGAGGCGAGGGGGCATAGCAGCATTGCAATGGCGAGCCCCATCCGCATGTGACGAATTGCTCGCTTGCCGCGCCGCACTCGATCACTAGGGTGCGGCAAAACGGACCAATCTGGCATGCACGAGCTCATTCGCGACATCACTCTCTGTATCCTGTTTGCCTGGATGCTGGGCCTGCTTGCCCACTTCTCCAGGCAACCACTGATCCTGGCCTACCTTATCGCCGGCTTCTGCATTGGTCCATTTGGCGCTGGCTGGGTCAAGTCGCAGGAATCGATCAGCGTCATTTCCGAGCTCGGCCTGATCTTCATGCTGTTCATGATCGGCCTGGAGATCGACCTGAAGAAGATCGTGCGGGCGGGAAAGGTCATCCTGTTCGCGGCGGGCGGCCAGCTCCTCGGCGGCTGCCTGCTCGGGGTGCTGTTCTTCGCCGGCATCGGCCTGTCGCTCGGCGGCGGACAGTTCGATGCGGTTTACCTCTGTGTTGCCTGCGCGCTATCGAGCACCGTCATCATCGTCAAGGTGCTCTACGAGAAGCGCGAGCTCGACACGCTGCCGGGCCGCATCACCCTCGGCGTGCTGGTGCTGCAGGACATCTTCGCCATTCTCTTTCTGGCGGTGCAGCCGAGCCTTGCCAATCTGGAAATCAGCGTCATCCTGCTCTCGATCGGCCGCGTCGCGGTGCTGGTCGCCGCCGCGCTGCTGGTGAGCCGCTACGTGCTGCCGCGCCTGTTTCACCAGATCGCCCGCCGCCCCGAACTGATCCTGCTCGGCGCGCTCGCCTGGTGCTTCCTGGTCGCCGAGACCGCCGAGCGGCTGTCGCTGTCCCGCGAGATGGGCGCCCTGATCGCCGGCGTCTCGCTCTCGACCTTTCCCTATGCGCTCGACGTCACGGCCAAGGTCACTACGCTTCGCGATTTCTTCATCACGCTGTTCTTCGTTGCGCTCGGCATGACCATTCCGGTGCCCGGCCTCTCCGTGATCGGGCTTGCCCTGATGATCGCGGGGTTCACGGTGGTGAGCCGCCTGTTCACCACCTTCGCCCCGCTCTATCTGATGAAGCAGGGCCTACGCGCCAGCCTGCTGCCGGCCCTGAATCTCGCGCAGATCTCCGAGTTTTCGCTGGTGGTGATCCAGACCGGCGTCGCCGCCCACCACATCGCGGCCGAGACGGCGAATGCGGCCTCCTTCGCCTTCGTGGTGCTGGCGGTGCTCTCGACCTTCGTGATGACCCGCAGCGACGAGATCACCCGCTGGGCGATCGGCCCCCTGAAGCGGATCGGCCTGCGCGATCTCGACCACGGCAACGGCCAAGGCGAGGAAGGGCACGAAGGCCATGGCGAGGCGCGCCGCATCGTCATCCTCGGCTTTTTCCGTGCGGCGAGCGCGCTGCTGGCCGAGATCGAACGGCAGGCACCGGTGCTGCTCGAGCAGATCACCGTGATCGACTTCAACCCCAATGTGTACCAGACGCTGCTTTCGCGCGGCCTGCACGTGATCTATGGCGATATCAGCAGCGCCGACACGCTGCTCCATGCCGGCGTCGGCAAGTCCGAGATGATCATCCTCAGCGTACCGGATGCGCTTCTGAAGGGTGCCAGCAACGAGAAACTGGTCCGCCACGTCCGCACCCTCAACCCGACCGCCATGATCATTGCCACGGCCGATCTGTTGTCGGATGTGGACGAACTCTACGCGGCTGGCGCCAGCTATGTCACCGTGACCAGGCTCAGCGACGCCCATGAGTTGTTCACGGTGATCGAGGCCGCTCAAGCCGGCCTGTTGGCCGACAAGCGTGCCGAGCTCGATCAGCGGCTCGGCGAGCGGCGCGAAGTGCTGCCCTGATCGAGCCCGGCCGGCTTCTCACCGGGCTTTTCCGCGCCCATATCTCTGGAATGCCCGGTGCAAGCCGCCCGCCGGGCAGGGCTGCGGTCCGGCATATGCGGTTGCGCCGGGGACACTAGCGCCCCGGCCCAAGTCCGGCTAAGCCTCCGGGCCATAACCGATAGAGATTGGGAAATGCCGGATAACGTCCAGGAAGTCTTGCAGGCCTTTGCCCGGGGTGAGCTCGTGGTCGTCACCGACGACGATGACCGCGAGGGCGAGGGCGATCTGATCGTCGCCGCCTCGTTCTGCACCGCCGAGAAGATGGCGTTCATCATCCGCCACACCTCCGGCATCGTTTGCGCGCCGATCACCACCGAAGACGCGCGCCGCCTGCGGCTCGATCCGATGGTGGCCCACAACGATTCCGCGCACACCACCGCATTCACAGTCTCGATCGACTACAAGCCCGACGGCGGCACCGGCATCTCGGCTGAGGAGCGCGCCTCGTGCTGCCGCGCGCTATCCAATCCCAACGCCGGCGCCAACGATTTCGCCCGTCCGGGCCACATCTTCCCGCTGATCGCCAAGGACGGCGGCGTGCTGCTGCGCTCCGGCCATACCGAGGCCGCGGTCGATCTGTGCAAGCTCTCCGGCCTGCCGCCGGTCGGCGTCATCAGCGAGTTGATGAACGACGACGGCAGCGTGATGAAGGGCGAGCAGGTCGCCCGCTTCGCCGCCCAACACAAGCTCAAGCACGTCACCATCGCCGACATGATCGCCTATCGCCAGGTGCGCGAGAAGCTGATCGAGCGGGTCTCCACCTTCGTCACCGAAAGCCCGATCGGGCCGCTGCAGGGCTATGCCTACCGCTCGCCGTTCGATTCCATCGCCCACGTCGCCTTCGTCTACAATGGCGTCGGCGACGGCAAGAACGTCCTGACACGCTTTCACAAGCCGAACATCGTCAAGGACATCTTCACCGGCCACAAGCGCATGGCGGCGGTGCTCGAGCACTTCAAGACATCCGGCCGTGGCGTTCTGGTCTATCTGCGCGACGGTGCGGCCGGTGTCCCCGTGGCGCCGCTGCCCGACGAGAGCGCGACCGAGGCCGACCGCAACCGGCAGTGGCGTGAAGTCGGCGTCGGTGCACAGATCCTGCGCGATCTCGGCGTCACCTCGATCCGGCATCTCACCTCCTCGGTGCACGACTACAAGGGCCTTTCCGGCTTCGGCATCGAGATCGTCGCCAACGAGCTGCTCGAAAGCTAGCGCTGTCATCTCGGGGTTTGCGAAGCGCATCCCCCGGGGTGCGCGAAGCGCATCCCCCGAGGCGCGCCTCGCGGGCCCCCGGGATTCACGCAGACCCGATCATCTGCAACGCAATTGCACTTGTTGCCGCGGCGCTTTACGTTGTCGGGCAAATTTTGACGGAACCAGACGAAAGGACGTTTCATGACCGCGCGCCCTCAGGCCAAGGACAAGCCGAGTTCGGCTTCTTTCCAATGGGACGATCCGTTCCTGCTCGACGAGCAGCTCACCGAAGACGAGCGCATGGTGCGCGACACCGCGCGCGCCTACGCCCAGGACAAGCTGCTGCCGCGCGTCGCCAAGGCCTATCTCGAAGAGAAGACGGATCGCGAGATCTTCAATGAGATGGGCGAGCTCGGCCTGATCGGCATCACGTTGCCGGAGGAATATGGCTGCGCCAATGCAGGCTACGTCGCCTATGGTCTCGTCGCGCGCGAAATCGAGCGGGTCGATTCCGGCTACCGCTCGATGAACTCGGTGCAGTCCTCGCTGGTGATGTATCCGATCTACGCCTATGGCGACGAGAACCAGCGCAAGAAGTACCTGCCGAAGCTCGCCAGCGGCGAGTGGGTCGGCTGCTTCGGGCTGACCGAGCCTGACGCCGGCTCCGATCCGGCCGGCATGAAAACCCGCGCCGAGAAGGTGTCTGACGGCTATCGGCTGACCGGCAGCAAGATGTGGATCTCTAACGCGCCGATCGCCGACGTGTTTGTGGTCTGGGCCAAGTCGGCCGCGCACGACAACCAGATCCGCGGCTTCGTGCTGGAGAAGGGCATGAAGGGCCTGTCGGCACCGAAGATCGGCGGCAAGCTGTCGCTTCGCGCCTCCATCACCGGCGAGGTCGTGATGGACGGCGTCGTGGTTCCGGAAGACGCGCTGCTGCCCAACGTCTCCGGCCTCAAGGGCCCGTTCGGCTGCCTCAACCGCGCCCGCTACGGCATCTCCTGGGGCGTGCTCGGCGCGGCCGAGGACTGCATGCACCGCGCCCGCCAATACACGCTCGACCGCAAGCAGTTCGGCAAGCCGCTCGCCGCGACCCAGCTCGTGCAGAAGAAGCTCGCGGACATGCAGACCGAGATCGCGCTGGGCCTCCAGGGCTCGCTGCGCGTCGGCCGCCTGATGGACGAGGGCAAGTTCGCGCCCGAGATGATCTCGATCATGAAGCGCAACAATTGCGGCAAGGCGCTCGACATCGCCCGCGTCGCGCGCGACATGCACGGCGGCAACGGCATCTCGATCGAGTATCACGTGATGCGCCACGTCCACAACCTCGAGACCGTCAACACCTACGAGGGCACCCACGACGTCCACGCCCTGATCCTGGGCCGCGCGATCACGGGTATTCAGGCGTTTTTCTGAGCAAACCGCCTGAATGGGCGATGCGGCTGAACTCTCGAATTGCGTCATGGCCGGGCAGAAGCGCGAAGCGCGTCTTCGCGCTAGACGTCCCGGCCATCCACGTCTTAGACCACGCGAAGAACGTGGATGCGCGGCACAAGGCCGGGCATGACGAAGTCAGCAAGGTATGAGCAAGCCATGTCCGACAATGACGACGTCCCGTTCAACCGCGACTTTCCGCTGAAGCCCGGCATCGTCGAGGAAGTCCGCCCCGGCGTGCGGCGGGTGCTTTGTAACAATCCGAGCCCGTTCACTTTCACCGGCACGGTCAGCTACATCGTGGGCCGGGGCAATGTCGCGATCATCGATCCCGGTCCGGACGACGAGGCGCATGCGGCGGCGCTGCTCGATGCTGTCAGCAGCGAGACGGTGAGCCATATCTTCGTCACCCACACCCACCGCGACCATTCGCCGAACACCGCGCGGATCAAGCGGGCGACCGGCGCGCCAGTTTACGCCGAAGGCCCGCACCGCGCCTCGCGCCCGCGTTTCGAGAGCGAGAAGCACAACCCGGAATCCGGTGCCGATCGCGACTTCGCGCCCGATATCAGGATCGCCCACGGCGACGTGGTCGAAGGCGACGACTGGCGGCTCGAGGCCGTGGCGACACCCGGTCATACCGCCAATCACCTTGCGTTTGCCTGGCCCGAGCGGAAATTCAACTTCGTCGGCGATCACGTGATGGGGTGGTCGACCTCGATCGTGGCGCCCCCCGACGGCTCGATGATCGACTACATGGAATCGCTGGATCGTCTCGCCGCGCGCGAGGAGGATGTGTATTTCTCCGGCCACGGGCCCGAAATTCCGGACGGTCCGCGCTTCGTGCGCTTCCTGATCCGTCACCGCAAGGCGCGCGAGGCCTCCATCCTGCACCGCCTTGCCAAGGGCGAGACCGACATCCCGACCATGGTCCGGGCGATCTATATCGGCATCGACCCGAGGCTCACCACTGCGGCGGGCTACTCCGTGCTGGCGCATCTGGAAGATCTGGTCGCCCGCGGCGTGGTGGCGACGGACGGCGATCCCGTGATCGGCGGGACCTATCGGATGGCGAACGCCTAGCGTTCCGTTACTTCTTCACAGTTTTCGCCGGCGCCTTCGGCGGCGCCACCGGCGTCTTCTTCACCGGCTTGAGTGCGTCGGCATCGGCGGCGGTGTTGAGATCGTCGATGAATTTCTTCACGCGCGCGGCGTTGCTGCCGAGGTCACTCTCGAAATAGCGCGAGGCGGAGCGAATATCGACGCGGGAATCCTCGCCGTCGGGCACGACGCGGATCGCGATGTCCTCGCGGAATCCCATGATCGGCGAGCGCGCCACCGCCTCGATACGGCCGATGCGGCGCGGCGGCTGCGGCGCGCGCTCGTCGATCACAAGCCATTTGCGCTTGTTGACGAGCTGAAGCGCGATCGCATAGGCGCGGTCGACCGAAATCTCGAGCTCGATCGGCTCGATATCAGGATAGAACTGACGCTGCTGCTCGGCCGAGTAGAGGCCGGCATACACCGCGGTATTGGCGCCATCGCCGGTGCGCAGGCGGGCCAGCGCGTCGAAGCGCGGAGGGTCGATCGGGTCGGTGGTGATGTCGTGGATCGCCGGCAGCTTGCGGTATTGCAGGCCGAGATAAGCCGGATAGGCGAGGATCGCGCCGTCGATCAGGAAGGCAAGCAGGATGCGCGCCATGCCGCGCGAGCCGTTCTGCCAGATCGCGGCAAAGCCGGCGAGCCCGAACAGGATCGAGAGCGCCGCAATCCCGAGCCCGCCGAAGAAGGTCGCGAGTGCCGGCTTCATCTCCAGGAAGCCGAACCGGACGATGATGATCGAGACCACCACCGCCACCACCGCGAACACGGCCAGATTGCGCGCCCAGCTCGCGAGACTGGACACGGGCTCCGACTGATAGGGAGCGGAAAACCTGCGGGCCATCGGGTGAGCTCTGCCGGGGTCTTGAGGGCGATGCCGGCCGATCGGGCACGACGATGGGCCGTTGAGACCACGGCCCCGAGGCAAATTCAAGGGTTCCCGGGATGTTACGGCCTGTCATTCCGGGTTCGATGACGTTGGCATCGCCCGGAATGACGGTGTTTGGTTTGGCCGGCTACGCCGCCGCGTTCGGGAAGCGGTATTCTTTGAACTGATCGCGCAGCGCGGTCTTCAGGATCTTGCCCGTCGCCGTGTGGGGGATGCCGTCGACGAAGGCAACGTCGTCGGGCATCCACCATTTGGCGATCTTGCCGTCCATGAACTTCAGGATGTCCTCGCGGCTGGCCTGCTGGCCCTGCTTTAGCTGCACGATCAGCAGCGGACGCTCGTCCCATTTGGGATGGAACACGCCGATCACGGCGGCTTCCGCCACGGCTGGATGGCCGACGGCGAGGTTCTCCAGCTCGATCGAGGAAATCCACTCGCCGCCGGACTTGATCACGTCCTTGGAGCGGTCGGTGATCCGCATGTAGCCGGCTTCGTCGATGGTCGCGACGTCGCCGGTGTCGAAGAAGCCGTCCTCGTCGAGGATGTCAGTGTCGACCCGGTAATAGGCCTTGGCGACGGCCGGGCCGGCGACCTTGAGGCGGCCGAAGGTCGTGCCATCCCACGGCAGCTCCTTGCCGGCATCGTCGGTGATCTTCATCTCGACGGCGAACGGCGCGTAGCCCTGCATCTGGAGCACGTCGAGCCGCGCCTCGCCGGTCGCATTCTGGAACGGCGGCTTCAGCGCCGCGACGCTGCCGATCGGGCTCATCTCGGTCATGCCCCAGGCGTGGCGGACGTTCGAGCCCATGTCGAGGAAGGCCTTGATCATCGAGCGCGGCATCGCCGAGCCGCCGCAGATCACCATCTTCAGGTCCGGCAGCTTCAGATTGTTGGCGGTCATGTGCTGGAGCAGCATCAGCCAAACCGTGGGCACGCCGGCGGTATGTGTCACCCTCTCGGTCGAGAGCAACTCGTAGACCGAGGCGCCGTCGAGCTTGGCGCCGGGCATGACGAGCTTGGTGCCCTGCGAGGGCGCGGAGAAGGCAATACCCCAGCTGTTGGCGTGGAAGAGCGGCACCACGGGGAGCATGGTCTCGGAGGCGCTGGTACCGAGCGCATCGACATTGTTCGCCATCAGCGCGTGCAGCACGTTTGAGCGATGCGAATACAGCACGCCCTTGGGGTCGCCGGTGGTGCCTGATGTGTAGCACATCGCGGCCGCCGTGTTCTCGTCAAAGTCCTTCCATTTAAACTTGCCGTCGGCCTCCGCAATCCAGTCCTCGTAGGCGACCACGTTCTTCAGCGTCGTCTGCGGCATGTGCGCCTTGTCGGTGAGCACGACGTAGCGTTCCACGCTTGTCAGCTTGTCGGCGATCTTCTCCAGGACCGGAATGAACGTGATGTCGGTCATCACGATGCGGTCCTGCGCATGGTTGATGATCCAGGCAATCTGCTCGGGGAAAAGGCGGGGATTGACGGTATGGCAGATGGCGCCGATCCCCATGATGCCGTACCAGACCTCGAGATGGCGCCAGGTGTTCCAGGCGATCGTTGCGACACGGTCGCCGAGCTTGATGCCGTCGCGCTCCAGTATCTGCGAGACCTTGAGCGCCCGCTTGTGGATATCGGCATAGGTGGTGCGATGGATCGGTCCCTCGACCGATCGCGTCACGACCTCCTGCTTGCCATGAATCTTGGCGGCGTGTTCGATGATCCGGTGGCAGAGCAGGGGCCAGTCTTGCATCAAACCAAGCATTCCGTCGTTCCTCCGAGAAGCCGCTGGGCGGATTGTCGCTCTCAGCGTTGGGCCAAAGAATTGTCATGAGTCTTAGCCTGCCCGCCTTTCGCCGCAAATGGTCTTGTCGCGGCTATATGTCCATCGGCGCGGCAATGGTTACCGTTGCGCTCGGGCTCGGAGACCGGGCAGAGGCGCGCAAATATGGGTCTCCGCTGGACATCTTTGGTATTGCCGCACCACGGTCGCGCGCGGCGGTTCATTCCGGCAATATCTCTGGCAAGATCCCGCTCCCGAGGCCTCGCCCCGAGGAGGCGCCCAAGGCCTCAGCAAAGGCATCGGACGAGGCTCCTGCGGAGACCGAGGGCAAGCCTTCTGCGGACAAACCTGGCGCCGCCAAGCCCGCCGAGGCCGCGCCGCCGCCCGAGAAGCAGGCCTCGGCGTGCCGCCTCGCGCTGACCGAGGAGATTGCGATCGCGCCCTCGATCCCGGATATCCGCGGCCCCGGCGCCTGCGGCGGTGAGGATCTGGTGCGGCTCGAAGCCATCGTGCTGCCGGACAAGCGCAGGGTGGCGGTCAAGCCGGCGGCGATCCTCCGCTGCACCATGGCGTCCGCAATCGCCGACTGGGTGCGCAAGGACGTGGTGCCGCTGGCCGCGAGCCTCGGCTCGACGATCAGCGATCTCGACAATTTCGACAGCTTCGAGTGCCGCGGCCGCAACCGCGTTGTCGGCGCCATGCTGTCCGAGCACGGCAAGGCCAATGCGATCGATGTCCGCGCCATCAAGCTCGCTAACGGGCAGTCGATCGGCCTGACCGATCGCACCATGTCGCGCGAGGTGCGCGAGCGCGTGCTGCATTCGGTCTGCTCGCGCTTTTCGACCGTGCTCGGCCCCGGCTCGGACTGGTACCACGAGGACCATATCCATCTCGACCTGGCGCAGCGGCGCAACGACTACCGGATATGTCAGTGGAACGTCTGGGATCCCCTGCCGCAAATTGCCCCGCTGCTGCCGGCGGAACGGCCCGAGGAGGCGCCGCCGCGTGAGGTCGCGGCCAAACCCGAAGCGAAGCCCGAGGCCAAGCAAGGATTGGACGACGAGGCGGCGGAGACATCTCCTGCGCCCGCGGACAAGCCTGCGGCCGACGGCAACAAAACCCAGCCACACAGGCCGGCAACAAAAAAGCGCCGGTGAAACCGGCGCTTTTGAAGGTCTGAGATCAGGTACCTGATCAGTAGCTGCCCGCCTGGCCGGTTTGGCTGCTGCCGAGCGCAAGCCGTGAATTGTAGGGCGAGTCGCCGTGCTTGGGCTCGAGCACCACAACGAGGGTGCCGACCTTGACGCGATCATAGAGATCGATCGCGTCCTCGTTGGTCAGGCGGATGCAGCCCGACGAGATCGAGGCACCGATATATTCCGGCTGATTGGTGCCGTGAATGCGGAACAATGTGTCCTTGCCGCCGGAGTAGAGATACATCGCGCGGGAGCCCATCGGATTGTCCGGACCGGGGGCGACGAAGGTGGGCACGCCCAGGCGCGAAATTTCGCCGGGGGTGGGGTGCCAGGCCGGCCACTCGGTCTTGCTGCCCACCTTGGCGATGCCCGACCAAGCCATCGCTTCTTCACCGACGGTGATGCCGTAGCGGATCGCCTTGCCGCCATCCATGACGTAGTAGAGGTAATGGTTGTCGGAATCGACCACGATCGAGCCCGGCGATTCCTTGCGGTGGTAATCGACGATAGCGCGGCGGAACGGCTCTGCGACCGCAGTTTTCTCATACCTGACCTTGGCGAGGAGTTCCTTGTCTTTCGGCTTGAACGCCTTGGTGTCGGTCGCCTCGTAATGTGTGGCCTGCATGCAGCCCGACAGCATCAGGCCAGCGGCCAAAATACCGAGCGTAACTTTCAGCGACGACATGATTTGGTTCCAATCAACAACAGCAAGCTTTCGCAGGGCTTGAGCAAGCCCAATTCCACGATTCCGTTGGCCCTATTATCGTTGAAATCTGCCACAATTCCAGCCTTACGAAGCTTCTCCCGCGCTGCAAGACCTTACCTGTGGCTTTTCTGCCGCAAGTTTTGCGGGCCAGAGTCGGTTTCTGGGCAAAACGGGCGCATGTGTCGATTCTGTGCCACAGTTGGGCCACGGCGTCGCCACAAATGCAAACGCCCCGTTAATGTGCTTGTCATCATCAACTTGTCAGAATCGCGCTAAGGGCTGTCAGTCTGTCGCAGGCCCCTCCTGGAGTTGTGCATGTTTTCTGTGTTTGTTCCCTCCGAGTCCTCCCTCAAGAAGGCCATCGTCGAGGATCTCGCGGCAGTACCGGAGCATGCGGTCTGGATCGACCTCGTCAACCCAACCGCGGCCGAGGACAAAGCCGTCGAGAAGCTGTCGGGGATCGCGATCCCGACCCGGGAAGACATGCAGGAGATCGAGATCTCCAGCCGCCTCTATATGGAGAACGGCGCGCGCTACATGACCGCGACGCTGATGTGCCACTCCGATACCGATATGCCCCGGACCACGGCGGTGACCTTCATTCTCGGCGACCACCGCTTGGTAACGGTGCGCTATGACCAGCCCAAGCCCTTTGCGCTGGTCGAGGCCAAGCTGGCCCGTTCCTGCACGCCGGCCATCACCGGCGAGATGGTGCTGATGGAACTGCTCGATGCCGTGATCGACCGCTGCGCCGACATCCTGGAGCGCTGCGGCGCCGAGATCGATCAGGTCTCGCATGACATCTTCGAGCCGGAGAGCGAGCGCCACGGTCACGCCAAGCAATATTCGCAAATCCTGATCTCGATCGGCCGCAAGGGCGACCTGACCTCCAAGGTTCGCGAGAGCCTGGTCTCGATCGGCCGCGTCGTCGCCTTCCTTTCCGCAGTGGTGGAGGGCGTGAAATGGTCGAAGGACATGCGCGAGCAGCTCAAGACCATGCAGCGTGACGTGGTCTCGCTGACCGATCACGCCTCCTATCTCTCCAGCAAGATCACCTTCGTGCTCGACGCCATGCTCGGCGTCGTCAATCTCGAGCAGAACAACATCATCAAACTGTTTTCGGTCATGGCGGTTGTCCTGATGCCGCCGACGCTGATCGCCTCGATCTACGGCATGAACTTCAAGTCGATGCCGGAACTCGAATGGGCGCACGGCTATCCGTACGCGCTGGTCTTGATGTTGATCGCGGCGATCGTTCCGTACTGGATCTTCAAGTGGAAGAAGTGGCTGTAATAGCTACCGAGACCTTACGCGGGACGCAGAGACACAGTGTCTGGTGTCGCAGAATAGAGCGGGATTGCGGCCGCACGGCGATGTGTGCTCGCCGCCCCAATTCCTCCGGTAAAATTTGAGCGGTGGGCTGAACGTTTGCGCGAAACTTGTCTGCGATAAGGAGCAGGTAAGCCGCGAGGAACAGCCATGGTTGAAAAACACATAACGACGCCCCCCAACGTCATCGATCTGGCGAGCTATCGCCACGTCGCGACGAGCGGCAAGGCGTCGTCGATGTCGGCACGCATGTGCCGGCACTGTGGTGCTCCGCTGCTCGATGGCGAGAACGACGACGACTGCTCGACTGCAATCAGCACGGCCGCTCCGCAGCCACGCGAGAGGTCACGTCGGATTCGACTCGATTGAGGAACGGAAGCCAAGGGCGATCCAGGTCTTGCGGCGGCGTTGTCTGGATCGCCTTGCTCCCGCCCTTCGGCAAATCAGCTAGCGCTTCACGATCTGCGCCGTCGAGACGATGGTCTCGGCCACGACCCCGTTGCGGCTGAAAGCAGCCAGTTGCTCCCTGACGTCGCGTAGCATCGCCTCGACATTGTCGCCCAATGCATCAGGTGATGACGACGAATAGGTCAGCGTGCGCCGCGTCAGGTCCTCCACGCCAACTACGTGGCTGGTCTCGACCGTAACGAGTTCGGTGGGCTGAAAGGCGCTGCCGCGAAAGAACGCTGGCAAATCGCGATGGGTGCGCGTGCCCCTGCCTGCCTCCTCTCAGAGCTTGGCCGGCGACCAGCGGCGGCGTACGTCGTTGTAGCTATCGAGCCACGGGTTTCTGCCGTCGGTGGCCGAGAACGAGGCGCAGATCAGAATTGCGCCACCGCGCGCAACCAGCCGATCGAGCCGAGCAAGCGTCGGCTCACGATCCATCCAATGCAGCGCGCGCCCGATCGTCACGATGTCGAAGCTGATGTCGGGGCTGAGCGTCTCGACCTTGCCTTCGATCAGCGTGAGTGCGTGGCCTGCGCTCGCAGCCGCGCGTCGCGCCGCATCGAGCATGGCAGGTTCTGGATCGACGCCGACGATGCGGCCGACATAGGGCGCAAAGCCGAGCGCCAGCAGCCCAGGTCCGGTGCCGAGGTCGATCAAGCTGCTTTGCGTGGAGAGGCCCAGCTTTTCCGCGACGCTGCGAAAGAACTCGCTCGGGTAGGGCGGCCGCAAATGCTCGTAGAGTGCGGCAGTGCTTGCGAACCGGCCCATGCTTGGCGCGCCTTGCCTACACGTGCTGGCCGCCGTTGATGTGGATCTCGGCGCCGTTGACGTAAGAACTGGTGTCCGTGCACAGCACGTAGATGATCTTGGCGACCTCGTCGGGCGTGCCGAGCCGGTGCATCGGGATCTGCTGGTCGACGATCTTCTCGGTGCCCGGCGATAGGATCGAGGTGTCGATCTCGCCCGGCGCGATCGCGTTGACGCGCACGCCGACGCGGCCGAAGTCGGAGGCCATCTCGCGCGTCAGGGACGCAAGCGCGGCCTTCGAGGTGGCGTAGGCCGCGCCCGCGAAGGGATGCACGCGCGAGCCCGCAATTGAGGTGACGTTCACGACAGAGCCCTTGGCCGTCTTCAGTTCCTCGATCAGCCCGCGCGCCATCATGATCGGCGCGAAGAAATTGACATTGAACACGTGCGTCCAGGTGTCGAGGTCGGTGTCGATCGAGCCGAGCCTGGAGCCGCCGGCGCCCTTCGGTGAGATCGCGGCGTTGTTGACCAGCGCATGCAGCATGCCGCCTTCGAGACGGTCGCGGATGTCGGAGATCGCGCGGGTGGTATCAGCGGGGGTGGCGAGGTCGACCTGGATGTGGTCCTCAGGGCCCGCGTCCCACGGACAATCCTCCGGGAACGGATGCCGCGAGCAGGTGATCACGCGCCAGCCGGCCGAGGAGAAACGGATCACGGTGGCATGGCCGATGCCGCGGCTCGCTCCGGTCAGGAGCAGCGTGCGGCGCGGCGCATTGGAAGGCTGCGGCATGAAGGTCTTTCAGGTTGGAGCATGATCCGGACCCGGAGGGGCTTTCCGAAAGGATCATGCTCGAACAAATACTAAGGATACATCCGCGTCTTGGACCATTTCTGGCCGGCCGCGTCACGGCGAAATTCGATGCGGTCGTGCAGGCGGAATGGGCGGTCGTGCCAGAACTCGATACGCGACGGCGTGATACGCCAGCCGCTCCAGCCCGGCGGCCGTGGCACCTCCCCGATCATGTGCTTGGCGGCGACCTTGGCGATCGCCTGCTCGAAGGCGAAGCGGCTCTCCAGCTCCTGCGACTGCTTGCTCGCCCAGGCGCCGATCTGCGCCTGCTTCGGCCGGGTCGCGAAATAGGCGTCGGCCTCGGCCTCGGTCACCGGCGTCACGTTGCCGCGGATGCGGACCTGACGGCGCAGCGACTTCCAGTGAAAAAGTAACGCGGCCTTAGGATTTGCGGCGAGTTCGCGGCCCTTCTGGCTGGCGATGTGGCTGTAGAAGACGAAACCATCGGTATCGAAGCCCTTCATCAGCACCATGCGCACGTCCGGCAGGCCATCGGGATCGACGGTCGCGAGCGCCATGGCGTTCGGATCGTTCGGCTCGCTCTTGATGGCTTCGTTCAGCCAGGCCTCGAACAGCGCAAAGGGCTCGTCGGCGGCGGTGAAATCACCGGATGTTAAGGGTGTCTGGTGTTTCATCGAGCTCGTGTCGGTCATGTCTGGGGTCCGAGTTGCGTCCTGCGGTCCAAAACGCGTCGTTGTCTGCTACCGCCCTATATAGGGTATGGGGACGCGTTGGCCTATTGGCGATCCGGCCGTCCGGCTTCGTCATGACGATCATTCTGATCGGGCTCGGCACCGGCGGTTGCAGCTTTTCCCGCAACGACAAGAGTGCCTACGCCAAGGCCGACGACAGCGACCTCACCGGCTCGATCGCGATGCCGGCCAAGGCGCCGACCGACACCGATCTCGCCTTCGCCCGCAACGCTGCCTCCGACGTCCTCAGCAAGAACGACAAGGATTCCAGCCAGCATTGGGAGAATCCGGAAACCGGGGCGCGCGGTTCGGTCACGCCGATCGCGCAATCCTATGCCGCTGAAGACGGCCGCAAGTGCCGCGACTTCCTGGCGAGCTACGTCAACGGCAGCACCGAAAGCTGGCTCCAGGGTGCGGGCTGCCAAAGCAGCCGTGGCAGTTGGGAGATTCATACGCTAAAGCCGTGGCGGAGCTAGGAATCGCTTCACCAGGCTAGTTGCAAAAATACCACTCGCCCCCCACATGAGGCTCAAGTGGGGCGGGGAGCCCTTTGAACAATTCGATTTCTTGAAGGAGACGTGACGGATGCGCGACCCCTATGAGGTCTTGGGGGTGCCGCGGAGCGCCAACGCTGCCGCGATCAAGAGCGCCTATCGCAAGCTTGCCAAGAAGCACCATCCCGACAGCAACAAGAACGACCCGAAGGCGGCCGAGCGCTTCGCTGAGCTCAATACGGCCAACGAGATCCTCGGCGACGAGGACAAGCGCAAGCAATTTGACCGCGGCGAGATCGACGCCGACGGCAAGCCGCGCTTCCAGGGCTTTCCGGGCGGCGGCGGGCCGCGCGGGCGCGCAGGTCCCGGTGGGTTCGAAAGCTATACGTTCCGCGGTGGCGGCGCGGGCCCTGGTCCGGGCGGCGGCGCGTTCGAGGACATCCTCAACAGCATGTTCGGCGGTGCGCCGCGTCCGCGCCCCGGGGCCGGCGGCGGTGCTCAGTTCGAATTCGACACCGGGGGGATCGGGCTCGATCTCGACGTCAATGTCGCCATGACCGTCTCGCTGGAGGAGGCGGTCAAGGGCGGCGAGAAGCGCGTTCGGCTGCCGAATGGCAAGGAACTCAACGTCAAGATTCCGGCCGGCGTCACCGAGGGCCAGCAGATCCGGTTGCGGGGACAGGGCGAGAGCGCTCAGGGTCGTCCGCCGGGCGATCTCCTGATCACGATCGGCATCGCGCCGCATCCGTTCTTCAAGATCGAGGGCGCCGATCTCAGGATCGACCTGCCGGTCACGCTCTACGAGGCGGTGCTTGGCGGCAAGGTCCGCGTGCCCACCCTCGGCAATGCCGTGGAGCTTTCGGTCCCGCAAAACACCTCCAGCGGTCGGACCTTCCGCCTTAAGGGCAAGGGACTGCCAAAAGCTGGCGGAACCGGGGATCTCTTCGTCACCATCAGGATTATGCTACCGGACGGGAACGACGCCGAGCTTGAAGCATTGATGCAGAAGTGGCGGGACCAGCACCCCTACAATCCACGTAGCGGGTTTGGCTAAGCGTGATCCGGAAAGTGTGAAGGGGTTCTCCTAAAGACTGAGAGCGTCGTCCGTCGAGATGATGCTCATCATATGCCCGAGGCGTGGTAGCCCTTATTGGGCCACGTGCTCGACGTGTCGGCTGTCCGGCGGGGCAGCCGATAAAAAGGTGCGGCCTCGAGAGGGGGACCAGCGCGGTACCAAAAACCCCAATCGAGGCCGCCCGCGTCGATCGGCGGATCGAACGCCGCTCATTTTCGCGTGATCATCCGGTGCGATAATGAGACGCGCCGATGTCTTCATTCCAAATTTTCAATGTCGGAATCGAGGCACCGCGTTGGCGTGGTTGTCTAGGTGCCGCTTTTCTCTGCCTGGTCGTAGACCGCCTGCGCCACTTTGGTTAGCCGATCCCGGTCGCCGCCACCGCTGACGACGTAGCCGACGCCGCGCTCCGACCAGAACAGCGCCCCGTCCTTGTCCGTTCTGGCGTAGCGCATCTGCGTCGCGCCATTCTCGGTCTTGGCGGTGTAGATCGTGTACCGCTCGCCCGAGGCGCCCTCATACATCAGGAACGACGCCGGCCCGTTCGGCCCCGGCAAGAGCCGGCCGCCGACGAGCTTCAGTCCACTCGCCTCCAGATTCGGTGCAAACACGGTCCAGCCGCAGCGTCTGGTCAGCCAGGCCTGGAGGTGGTCGCGCTCGTTGCCGCCGACCTCGACGGGATGGCGAACCTCGACGACATAAAGGCGGTGGGCGTCGAGCGCGTCAGTCGTAAAACTCTGGAAGGTCGACGGCGCGTTGGCGGCGCCATGCCCCAGCCAGCCGGCGGTGCCGCCGGCGACGAAGGCCACCAGCACGGCCGCGGCGGCGCCATAGAGCCAGTGCCGCGGGCGGCGCTCCAGCCGTTCGAGCTCAAGCCGCGCCGGCACCGGCTCCTGGGCGACGGAATCGTAGCGGGCGTGCAGCATCTCGGCCATGGCGCGCCAGGACTGCACGCGCTCGTCATCCTCGGGCTGCGCGGCAAGCCAGGCCTCGACATCGGCGCGGCGCTCGGCTGGCAGCTCGCCGTCGACATAGGCGTGCAGTTCGTCCTCGGTCACTGGGATCTTGCGGTCGTTCATATCGATCGTCTCTGGCTCTGCGGCCCAAAATGTTCTTCGTGGTTCAACTGCGCCGCTTCCCATGCCATGCAGGAGAAACGACCGGCGCGATGCATCAATCCTGCCATCATTTCACCCGCCTGAGCGCCGGGCGCTCACCCTCCAGCGAGGCTTTGACGTGGGCGCGGGCGCGTGCCAGGCGCGACATCACGGTGCCGATCGGCACGCCCTGGATGTCGGCGACCTCGCGGTAGCTCATGCCCTCCAGCATCACCAGGAGCAGCACCGAGCGTTGCTCCTCGACGAGCGTCGCCAGCGCCCTCTCGATATCGCGCCCTTCGGCTTCGGTCCCGCTGGCATCCGGGTTGTTCTCCGTCAGCTGCATGAATTGCGGCCGCCGTGCCAGCGAGCGCCGCCGGTTCTTGTTGAGGTTGGTCAGGATCGTATAGAGCCAGCTCCTGACGTCGCCCCCGAGAAACAGGCGCTCCGAACGCAGCGCTCGCACCAGCGTATCCTGCACCAGATCGTCGGCCGCATCCGCCTCGCGCGTGAGCGCGCGGGCGTAGCGGCGCAACGCCGGTATCATGGCTTCAACACTTTGGCGAAACGCACTCATTGCGGTCTTGACGTCCTGATGTCGGCGCGAGCGCCACAACGATCATAACACCCGAGCGGAACGGCTATTCCGGCGCTTGAAACAGCGTTAACGCCGCGTATTAGGACTGTACCGCAACGGAGGGCTGGTGTACCTCCAAACCTCACCGGGAGCTCGACGGGACGTTAGCAAAATGGCGCAGAATTCAGGTCTGATGCAGGGCAAGCGGGGCGTGGTCCTCGGCGTTGCCAACAACCGCTCGATCGCCTGGGGCATTGCCAAGGCATGCCACGCGGCCGGCGCCGAGCTCGCCTTCACCTATCAGGGCGATGCGCTGAAGAAGCGCGTCGAGCCGCTCGCCGCCGAGATCGGCGGGCTCGTGCTCGGCCATTGCGACGTCACCGATGCCGCGACCATCGATGCGGCCTTCGCGGTGCTGAAGGAGAAGTGGGGCAAGATCGACTTCCTGGTGCATGCGATCGCCTATGGCGAGCAGCTCGACGGCCGCTACGTCGACACCACGCAGGAGAATTTTTCGAAGTCCATGCTGATCTCCTGCTACTCGTTCACGGCCGTGGCGCAGCGCGCCGAGAAGCTGATGACCGACGGCGGCTCGCTCATCACGCTCAGCTATTACGGCGCCGAGAAGTGGATGCCGCATTACAACGTCATGGGCGTTGCGAAAGCGGCGCTCGAAGCGAGCGTGCGTTATCTCGCCGCCGATCTCGGCGAGAAGAACATCCGCGTCAACGCGATCTCGGCGGGGCCGATCAAGACGCTCGCTGCGTCCGGCATCGGCGATTTCAGATATATCCTGAAGTGGAACGAAGCGAACGCACCGCTGCGGCGCAACGTGTCCACGGAAGACGTCGGCGGCAGCGCGCTGTATTTCCTCTCCGACCTTTCGCGCGGCGTCACCGGCGAGGTGCACCACGTCGATTCCGGCTATCACGTGCTCGGCATGAAGCGCCCGGACGCGCCGGACATTTCGTTCGGCGGGAAGGACTAACTTTTCACCCAGCAATGCCCGTACCCACGATCTATTACCTTCGCCACGGCGAGACCGAGTGGAATGCGCTCGGGAGGCTTCAGGGCATCAAGGACATTCCGCTGAACGCGCGCGGTCGCGGTCAGGCCGTGCAGGCCGGCGGCATTCTCGCCGATCTGTTCAAGCGCGAGGGCCGCGACAAGGCTGCATTAGCCTACGTGTCGAGTCCGCTTGGCCGCGCGCGAGAGACCATGGAACTGGCGCGGAGCAAGCTCGAACTGCCGACTGCGGACTACGCGCTCGACGATCGCCTGCGCGAGATCGGCTACGGCACCTGGGAGGGACTGACGCTGGCCGAGAGTGAGGCCTCCGATCCCGAGATCTACGCCCGGCGCCTCGCCGACAAATGGACGGTGGGCCCCGCGGGCGGGGAGACTTACGCCGATGTCCAGATCCGCGTGCGCGCCTGGTACGACCAACTTCGGACCGACACCGTCGCGGTCGCCCATGGCGGGACCTGCCGGGCCCTGATGGTTTCACTCGGCCTGGAGACGCCGGCGAGCGCCGCCGAGCTCTATATCGAGCAGGGCGCCGTCTACGTGTTCCGCGACGGGCGGCTGGAGAAGTTTAGTTAAGCCGGCTCGCCGTCCGTGGCGGCTGCGGGTTTGACCACCGGCGCCCCGCGCGTTACCACACGCGGGAACCGAGCCTGCGAGCAGCGATGTCCTTCAACACCTTCGGCCACATGTTCCGCGTCACGACCTTCGGCGAGAGCCATGGGGTGGCGATCGGCTGCGTGGTCGACGGCTGCCCGCCCATGATCCCGCTCGTCGAGGCCGACATCCAGGGTGATCTTGATCGCCGCCGGCCCGGCCAGTCGCGCTTCACGACCCAGCGTCAGGAGCCGGACCAGGTCAAGATCCTCTCCGGCGTGATGGCGCATCCGGAGACCGGCGTGCAGGTGACGACGGGCACGCCGATCGGGCTCCTGATCGAGAACACCGACCAGCGCTCGAAGGACTATTCCGAGATCAAGGACAAGTTTCGTCCCGGTCATGCCGACTTCACCTATGAAGCAAAGTACGGCCTGCGCGACTATCGCGGCGGCGGCCGCTCCTCGGCGCGCGAGACCGCGACGCGCGTTGCCGCCGGTGCGATCGCGCGAAAGGTGCTGCCCGACGTGAAGGTACGCGGCGCGCTGGTGCAGATGGGCCCGCACAAGATCGACCGCGCGAAGTGGGACTGGGACGAGATTGCGAACAACCCGTTCTTCTGTCCCGACAAGGACAAGGCCGCGTTCTTCGAGACCTATCTCGACGGCATCCGCAAGAGCGGCTCCTCGATCGGCGCGGTGATCGAGGTCGTCGCCGAAGGTGTGCCGGCAGGCCTTGGCGCGCCGATCTACGCCAAGCTCGATGCCGAGCTCGCCGCCGCAATGATGAGCATCAATGCCGTGAAGGGCGTCGAGATCGGCGCCGGCTTTGGCGCAGCCGAGCTCACCGGCGAAGAGAACGCCGACGAGATGCGCACCGGCAATGACGGCACGCGTTTTCTCTCCAACCATGCCGGTGGCGTCCTGGGCGGCATCTCCACGGGACAGCCGGTGGTGGTGCGTTTCGCGGTCAAGCCGACCTCGTCGATCCTGCAGCCGCGTCTCACCGTTGATCGCAACGGCGCCGACACCGAGATCATGACCAAGGGTCGCCACGATCCCTGCGTCGGCATCCGCGCCGTCCCCGTCGGCGAAGCCATGATGGCGTGCGTGCTGGCGGATCATTTCCTGCGCGACCGCGGCCAGGTCGGGCGGTAGCGTTGCGCGAGGCGCTTGTGTCGCGCCACTAGCCCACCGCGCAGCTTGACGATCCCACAACTTCGTCCGCAAATGCGGACATGGAAAGCTCCGAGCTCCAACGTATCACCAACTGGCTGATCGACGGCGCCTGGTCGTCGAAGACCCCGGCCGAGATGACGGCGGAAGCCTGCGAACGGATGGTCGCAGCCGGTCTGCCGCTATGGCGGTTCGGCATCTTCATCCGCACGCTGCATCCCGAAATTTTCGGTCGCAACTTCATCTGGCGGGAGGGCGAGGAGGTCGAGATCGGCACGGTCGATTTCGAGATCCTGCAGACGCCGGAATTCGCCAGAAGTCCGCTGCGGGTCGTGTTCGAGCAGGGACTTGAGGTGCGGGGACGCATGGACGATCCCGGCAGCAAGCATTTCCCTTTTTTCGACGATATGCGTGCCGAAGGCGTAACCGACTACGTCGCGACGCCAATGCCGTTTCTCGACGGCTCGGTCCACGCGACGAGCTGGACCACGCGCCATCCAGGCGGCTTCACCGCTGAACACATCGCGGCGATCCACGCCATCATCAAACCGCTCGCGCGCATCACCGAGATCATCAGCCTGCGCCGCACCGCCGAGATGCTGCTCGACACCTATGTCGGCAATCGTGCCGGCGCGCGCATCCTTGGCGGTCAGATCCGCCGCGGCCACAACGACACCATGCAGGCTGCGATCTGGCTCTCCGATCTGCGCGGCTTCACCGCACTGTCGGACCGGCTGCCGGCCGAGACCGTGGTCGAGATCCTCAATCATTATTTCGATTGTCAGGTCGCCGCGATCCGGGGCCATGGCGGCGAGGTCCTGAAATTCATGGGCGACGGCTTGCTCGCGGTGTTCCCGATCGACGAATATGTCGGCGATGCCGCGCATGTCTGCACGCGGGTTCTGGAGGCGGCGCGCGAATCCCGCGCCAGCGTCGAGGCGCTCGCGTATCCTGTCGGCGACGTCGTCGAGCGCTTCCGCTTTGGGGTGGCGCTCCACGTCGGGAATATCCTCTACGGCAATATCGGCGGCGGCAACCGCCTGGATTTCACCTGCATCGGCCCGGCCGTGAACCTTGCCGCCAGGCTCGAGAAGATCACGGGTCGCCTGGGGCGGACGGTCGTCGCCTCGGAAATGTTCGCCAATGTCTGCCAGCACGACTGGCACGAGCTCGGCGAATTCCCGATCGCGGGCTTTTCAAAGGCGCAGCGCGTCTACGGGCTGACCGAGGAGACGCCGGTGGTGACGGCCTGAGGTCGTCCTCGGATGTCCGCCGCCGTCAACCCGGTGAGCAGAATTCAGGCGTTCGACGCCATCACCGACCTCAGCGGTACGTCCAGCTGATAGATAAATCCGGACGGTTCATAGGCCAGCCGCACCTGCCCGTTCAGTTGCTGGCCGAGCGACTCGATCATCCGGGTGCCGTAGCTTCGCCGCGTCGGCGGCGCCACCACGGGGCCGCCGCTTTCGCTCCACTTCAAGCGCAGCCTTTGCTCGATCTCGTCCACCGTCCATGCGATCTCGACATGCCCGGAGGAACTGGACAGCGCGCCGAATTTCGTCGTGTTGGTGCAGAGCTCGTTGAACGTCATCGCCAGCGCTATCACGGCACCGGACGTGATCCGGAGGTCCGGGCCATTGAAATGGAATCGTCGGCCCCCCTGACTGTCAAAAGGATCGGTGGCGCCGCTCAGCGTATGAGTGAGGCTCGCATTTGACCAGCTGACCTGTATCAACAGGTCGTGGGCGCGCCCCAACGCCAGCAAGCGGCCATCCATGGCCTTTTGCCCGTGCTCCAGATTGATTGCGGTCCGGAAGCTCTGGGCTGCGATTGCGCTCACCGTCGCAAGCGTGTTCTTGATGCGATGATGCAGCTCTCCGAGGATGAGCTTTTGCAACTTGTCGGCAGCCTCGCGCTCGTGGGCTTCGATACCGGCTTGAGCGAGCAGGACCTTGGCGTCGGTGTCGGCCTGTTCCAGCAACAGGCGCAGATTGTCGTTTTCCGCGGCCAGAACCGATTCCTGTGGCGAACGACCAACCTCAAGGTTTTCCCCGGGATCCGTCGTGGTGGTCGGAAGGATTTTTAGCGCGCCAGCCCCGATCATTGCCCGCAATTGCGAGATCATTTCGTCGACGGCGAGCGGCTTGCGAAAGAAGCGGCTGTCCGCCGGCGTTTCGTTTTCAGATGGCTTTACCTGACCGGAAACCAGCACGATCTTGATGGCAGGCCAGCGATCGTGCACCGCGTGGGCCAGCTTCAAGCCGTCCATGGTCCCGGGCATCTGGATGTCGCTGAACAGAAGCGAGATGTCCGACCGCGACTCGAGGATTGCGATAGCTTCGTCGGCATTGACGGCCTGCACAGGGCAGAAGCCTGCATCCTCCACGATATCGACTGCGCGCATGCGCAAGATCATCTCGTCTTCGACGACGAGTACGTTCGGCAAGGAGGTTGGAGGTGTAGACATCTGTGCACGACACTTTCCTGGATAATCCGACAAGGCCGGTCGGCGCTTTGCGATTGTTGGTCTAGCGGCGCGCCGTCACCAAGCGAGCTTCATGAACCCTGGCATCGGATTCACCTCGGCGCAGACACGATGCTTCGAAGTCCGGCCAGACTTGGCTACCGCAATTCGTGGCCACCGGATGGCTCGCCAGCCGGTCCGCCTTCGCCAAAGCAACTGTCTCGCGCGCTTTCACTTGCGGAGCAAAACCGGGCAACACCATTACGGACACTCCGAGGAGCGCGAATATCGCGAACGCGATAAGAGATTTCATCATTTGGGGCTGCTTTGGCTGTCGACCGCCCCGTTTCGTTTGGGGACGCTGTTACAACAACCAAAATGAAATATTGTTCATTTCATACAACTTATATTTGAAGTGTGTTTTGCGGGCGGATGCCGCCCTCGGCCCGGATCGCCGCTCGATGAGAAGAGGCCGCCGACCAGGTTGGCTACCATTACCTCGGTGTCTTGGGGCCAGGCAGGCTTATCCAATCATGAATGTGCGACGCCGTTTCGCTCAATCGCGCCGCTTTGAGCAGCGCTTCCCGCTGGACGCCGGGCGGGGCTATCTCTGCGCGACGGCGAGCCTCGGCTGCCAATTGGGCAAGGCGATTGCTCAGCGGGATGGTTCTCTTTGTGGTGTCTTGCATAGGGCGCTCCGCATTGGGCGGGAGCGCAAAGACTCTCTCAGTCACCGATAGATGCCGTGATGGGCCGGTGATGGCTCACCATGCGCCTGTTGGCAGCCAATAGATACATTATTCAGCAGGGCAGATTTGACGCCGAAATCGAAAGATGGCGCACCAAAGGCGGACCGGTGCAACTATTCCTCCGGCTCCGTGGTGAACAGCAACGGATAGCCCTTGGTGCGGCCAGCATCCGTTGCGCGGGTAGCCTTGGTCTCGGCGACGTCCTTGGTGAACACCGCGACCACGCAGGCGCCGAGCTTGTGGGCGGTGATCATCACCTTGTAGGCCTGATCCTCGGTCATCCGGAACTCGGCCTTGAGGATCATGGTGACGAATTCGCGAGGCGTAAAGTCGTCGTTGATCAGGATGACCTTGTGCAGCTTCGGCCGCTCGACCTTGGTCTTCGTCCTGGTCTTCGGTTTGGCAACAGTGTCGGCCATCGCTTCCGAAACGCCTTGGTGCAGTTGAGCTTCCAGCCGGCCGATCATATTGCAGGACGCTGCCCTTCTCCTAGATGGTAGGCGCGCTTGTCATATGCGGCTCCGGATGAGCAGGAATGCGCCGCTGCGCTCGCCTATCACGGAAGTGCGCGGACGAGTTGCATTGCGGCGATGAGGGCTGCAACCGACAACACTACCGATCCAATCATGTAGGCGGCCGAGGCCCATGTCTGTCCACGCTCGACCAGAGACCAGGCATCCAGCGAGAACGTCGAGAATGTGGTGTATCCGCCACAAATCCCGACCGTCAGGAATATCCGGACGGCTTGCGGCAGGTTCCACCTCGTCGCGAACATCGCGGTGAAAACCCCGATCAGGAACGATCCCGTCACGTTGATGATCAGGGTGCCCCAGGGGAAATCGGTGCCGAACGCTCGGCCTGAACCGATCGCAACGAGATAGCGCACGACTGCGCCAAGCGCTCCACCAGCGGCGACCGCCAGAATGAATTGGACGTTCAACGTCTCGTTCCCCCGTTTGCCATTTCCATCATGTATCCTCCCTTACCAGCCCCCCGCCGACGGCAAATAGTCCCATCAGCGCGATCAGCGCAAAGCCGAGCCCCGCCAGGAACGTGCCGGCCGGACCATAGGCATCCCACAAGGCGCCGGCGATCACGCTTGCGGCCAGCATGGCAAGGCCGGTGAACAGGTTGAAATAGCCGAACGCGGTGCCACGCAAGTCCGGTGGCGCTACGTCGGCGACGAGGGCCGAGAGCAGGCCTTGCGTCAATCCCATATGCAGTCCCCACAGCACGACGCCGAGGGCGAGGCCCTCAAGGTTTGGCAGCAGCGCGAGCGCGAGATCGGCGCCGGCGAGGAAGACGAGGCCGAGCGCGAGCAGGCCGGTGCGGTTGATCCGGTCCGAGAGCACGCCGGCCGGATAGGCCGACAACGCATAGACGATGTTCATCAGCACCAGCACGGCCGGCACCCACATGGCATTGAGCCCGATGTTCTGTGCGCGCAGGATCAGAAAGGCCTCGCTGAAACGCGCCAGCGTGAACACGACGCCAACCGCGACCACACGCCAGTACACGGACCCGAGCTGGCGCATCGCGGCGGTATTCAGTGGATTCCTTGACGGCTCCCGGCCAGGGTCCGGCTCCGGCTCGCTCACCGCGAACGCGATCAGCCCGAACGACAGGAAGCCCGGCAGCACGGCCACCCAGAACACCGCCGTAAAATTGTCCGCCGTCCACCACATCAGGCCGATCGCGATGAGCGGCCCGACGAACGCACCGATGGTGTCGAGCGACTGCCGCAGGCCGAAGCTCGCGCCGCGCAGGCCGATGGGCGCGATATCGGCGATCAGTGCATCGCGCGGCGCGCCGCGAATGCCCTTGCCGACGCGGTCGATGAAGCGCGCGGCAACCAGCCATCCGACGCTGGGGGCAAGCGGGAAGAGCGGTTTTGTCAGCGCGGCGAGCCCGTAGCCGAGCGCGGCGAGAAATTTGCGCCGGCCGAGCCAGTCGGACAACGCGCCGGAGAAGATTTTCGTAATCGAGGCGGTCGCCTCCGCAATGCCCTCGATGAAGCCGACGGTAAGCGTGGAGGCGCCGAGCACGGTGACGAGATAGACCGGCAGCAGCGCATGGATCATCTCGGAAGAGACGTCCATCAGCATCGAGACGAAGCCGAGCACCCAGATCCCCCTGGGCAGCCCCGCACGTGCAGCATTCGGTGTTGTCGTCGTCACGTCCAGGACTTCTCCTCGGCCTCTGCTTGACCTCTGCTTGACCTCTCCTTGGCCTTCGCATCCAGGCAACAAAAAACCCGCCAGCGGCGGGTTTGTCCATGCTCCCGCCGAAGGCAGAGGCCTGAAAATTGCCCCTCCTCAAGCAGGAGTCATCAGCCCACTACGGTCCAAGATTCGGGTTCAAGGCCGCCGGGCGGTTGTCGGGGGACTCCATCCCCATCTGTGTCGCCAGCCTAACATGGAAATCGCGCCGGACAAGTGGGCGAGGGTGCTCTGTCCAGTGGCCCGTTCTTCCGGGGCGCATGGCACATGACGGCATGCCCGTGCCAGCGATCGCGCAGTCAGCGGCGCGAGCGCGGCAACATGGCGGCAGCTTTGCGTAATGCTTCGCAATTCCCGACCCGCAGATCCCAACGCGCAAATCCCTAACTGGAATGTGAAGCGCAAGCGATCTTCGGACTTTGCGGCAAGGCGATTGCATGTCACCATCGCGTCATACGACGGGAGGCTGCGATGCGCTTGCTGTTCTCGATCGGGGCTGTGCTGGTGACCGGCATGTTCGCCGGAGGGGACGTCGCGGGCATCGCGGCACCAGGACCTAAATTTGAGTCGCCCAGACTGGCGCTGCTCAAAAATCAGCCGCAGCGGCAAGCAGCCGACAGGGACGCGCAGACGGTCGATGTCGAGCTGATCCTCGCTGTCGACGTCTCCTACTCCATGGACATGGACGAGCTTGCGATCCAGCGTGAAGGCTATGCGCAGGCGATCCAATCGAAGGAATTCCTGCAGGCGCTGAAGCTGGGCCCGAACGGCCGGATCGCGGTGACCTATTTCGAGTGGGCCGCCTCGACCGACCAGAAGATCATCATTCCCTGGCGCCTGATCGACGGACCGGAGACCGCCGATGCCGTCGCCGCCGAAATCATGAAGACGCCGATCCGGCGCGCCTCGCGCACCTCGATCTCCGGCGCGATCAGTTTCGCGATGCCGCTGTTCGATGAGGATCCTTATCGGGGGTTGCGCCGCGTGATCGACATTTCCGGCGACGGTCCCAACAACAATGGCACACCGGTCACGATTGCGCGCGACGCGGCGATCGAGAAGGGCATCGTCATCAACGGCCTGCCGATCATGGTCAAGGAGCCCTCCTATTCGACCATGGATATCGACAATCTCGATTTCTACTATGAGGATTGCGTCATCGGCGGTCCCGGTTCCTTCGTCATCACGATCAAGGACCGCGACAAGTTCAAGGAGGCCATCCGCACCAAGCTCTTGATGGAGGTTGCGGGCCGTATGCCGGAGCGCCCCGTGATGCGGGTTGCTGAGAAGGACAAGGAGCCGCGTGTGAACTGCATGATCGGCGAGAAGATCTGGTCGGACCGCTGGGGTCGCTGAGCGCCGCCACCGGACGAGACCTTTTGCCCTATTTGCCCGCGATGGAATGTTAACCATGCGTTAACTGTTGCGTGGCCCTAATCGGCTGCTTCCAATTGTTTCCGGATACTGTTCTGACGTTCCTGTCGGGGCGCGAACCAAGCGGGCCCGTCAGACAAATCCGCCGAGCAATCCAATGGCCATCGTCTCATCGAGCACTAGCCAGATTTCTCCCGCTCTCGAGCGGGTGTATCACCAGAGCTCCCTGCTCGGTGAGTGGAAAGGCAATTGGGCGGGCAACAACCAGCCCGTCAGCTTCAAGGTGGTGAACATCCGCGGTGCCCGGGCGCAGGTCGAGTACACCCATAACGGACGCACGGAGCGCGGTTTTGGCGAGGTCGCCGGTTCGCTTCTCACCTTCGGCACGGTCACGGTCGGCACCAAGGACGGCAAGAGTCTGGTGCTGTTGTCATCTGCGGGCGCGGGCAAGCAGACCGCGACTCTCGAGAAGCAGGCGCCGCCGGCTTCCGACAGCCGCCTGATGGGAAGCTGGGGCGGCTATTCCAGTGACAATGGCAAGAGCGCGAGCTTCAGGGTGCTCGCTGTCAACGGCAACGAAGCGCAAGTCAGCGTCACCACCGATGGCGTCACCCGTCAGGGCACCGGCACCGTCTACAAGAACGTCATCATGTTCGGGCAGGCGCAGATTGCGAGCGACGACGGGCAGAATGGCAAGATCATCTACCAGGTCCGCAACAAGTCCTTCGTCGTGCCCGTGACGAAATATCCGCCGTCGGATACATCGTCCTCGGTGGACAGGACGGCATAACGCCTCGCCGGCCTTTGCCGCGGCTTGAGTCAGCGCCGCCAGGGTACTGCAATCGAACGCTTTCGACCTTCTTGTCACCGTGGGAACCGTGCAAGACCTCGGGAACGCGTGCGGGAGTTGATTGAAACGACGCTTCCGGTCGGCTCCGCTGGCCTTCGGAGCATCCGTCGCGTATAATTTCCGCACTTCCTTGTCGGTCACCTCAATGTCCAGCCTCACAGATTCCCCCGCCTTCGCAATTCTCTTCGCCGTGCTTTGCCTCGGCGGCGCATCGGCTCATGCGCAGGTGGCGCCCGTGAGGTATTGGATACCGGGTGGTCCTTTCGGCTGGGGCGGCAGTGCCGGCCAGAGTGCCGATGCCTACGGCAACTTTCCAAGCTTCAAGGCCGGCGATGCCGACGGAAGCTACAATTTTCGTCCCGGGTTCTTTGTCGGGAGCGAGCGCGGCAGTCTCGGTTTGAACGGTTTCAGCCAGAGCGGGGCCGTCGGCAGTTTCAGCGCGCTCTCTTATGATGGCACGCAATTTGGTTACAATACCAAGACAGCGGGCGGCATGCCCGTCACGTTCTTTGCCGGTTTCGACACGCTGAAATACGGCGGCGGCATCGGCAGCTCGCTTGCGCCGCTCACCTCCAGCGCCTCGCCCGGCTATGGCGCATTTGCGGGTGTCGAGTTCAAGCCGACCTCCAACCTCAGCCTGTCGTTCGGCGCCGGCTTCACCCAGCAGCAATCCGGACGCATGGACAGCGACATCAACTCGTCGATACTGCCCGGCGAGTCGCCGGCCCTGGGCGGCCTTCGGCGCTAGCGCGTGAACTTCGCCACCAGCTCGACATGCGGCGTATGCCGGAACTGGTCGACCGGCACCACGGCATCCATCTTGTAGCCGCCGTCGATCAGCAGCCGCGCGTCGCGGGCAAAGGTCGCGACGTTGCAGGAGACCGCGACCACCACAGGCACTTTGCTCGCGGCGAGCTTCAGGGCCTGCGCCTGCGCGCCCTGGCGCGGCGGGTCGAACACGATTGCGTCGAAATCGCGCAGCTCCGGCGCCACCAGGGGACGGCGAAACAGATCGCGCGGCTCGGCCTTGATCGGCTTGAGGCCCGGTGTGCGCGCGGCTTTTTCGAGCGCTGCAATGGCGCCGGCGTCGTTGTCATAGGCGGTGACGCGCGCCTTTTCGGCAAGCCGCAATGCAAACGGCCCGACGCCGCAGAAGAGATCGAGAACGTTCGCCTTGCCGATGCGCTCCGCGACGAGCGACGCAAGCGTCTCTTCGCCGGCGACGGTCGCCTGCAGGAACGAGCCCGGCGGCAGCGTCACCTCGGCGCGGCCCATCTTCACGGTCGGTGGCAGGCGTTGCAGCACCAGTTCGCCGTGCCGTGTCAGCCGCGCCAGACGGTGCTGCTCGGCGACGCGCGACAGCGCCGTCACGAGCGGCGTTGGCAGCGGGCCGGAGCCGCGCACATCGATGTCGAGACCGTTGGCGGTCGCGGTGACCTGGATGTCCAGCGGTTTCGTCACTGACATTTTGGACGTCAGCAGCTCGGCGAGCGCCCAACCGGCATCGAGTGCACCCTCGAGCCCGGGATCGAGGATCGGGCAGCGATCGATCGGGATGACGTCGTGCGAGCTGGCAGCCGAGAAGCCGACCTTGAGGATGTCATGGGTGCCGAACCGGCCGTGCAGCGTGATGCGCCTGCGTCCCGCACCGTGGGCATCGACCAGCGACGCCACCTCGCAGTCGATGCCAACCTGGGCCAGGGTCTCGACCACGATGCCGCGCTTCCAGGCGTGATAAGGTTCTGCCGCCCAGTGCTGGATCGCGCAGCCGCCACAGACGCCGAAATGCGGACAGAACGGCGCGACGCGCTCGGGGCTGGCGACGTCCACTGCCAGCAGCTTGCGGCGGTCAGGATGATTGCCGACGACATGATCGACCTCGACGGTCTCACCGCCGAGCGTGTAGGGCACATAGACGGCATCGCCGGCGTCGAGCGAGACGCCGTCGCCGCGATGACCGACGTGATCGATTCTCATGCGCTCAACCACGGCGCGCGCCCAGGAAGAATTCGATGTTGCCGTCGCCGCCGGTGATCGCCGATGGGAACACCTCGATATCGGTGCAGCCGAGCGAGGCCGCAAAGGCGGCGATGTCGTCGCAGATCTCGCGGTGCACGGCGGCGTCGCGGACGATGCCCTTCTTGTTGTGCTTCCGGTCCGCCTCGAACTGCGGCTTGATCAGCGCCAGCAGGCTCATCGGCGCGGCGGCCAGCGACAGCGCGATGGGCAGCACCGTCTTGAGCGAGATGAAGCTGACGTCGATCACGACGACATCGGGCCGCGCCGGCAAACGCTTGCCGTCATAGGCGCGGATGTCAGTCTCTTCCATCGACACGATCTTGGAGTGACCGCGCAGCGAGGGATGCAGCTGGCTGGTGCCGACATCGACGGCAAAGACGAGACTTGCGCCATTCGCCAGCAGCACCTCCGTGAATCCGCCGGTGGACGCGCCGACGTCGAGGCAGACATGGTCCTCGATCTCGATCGGGTAGCGCTCCAGCGCGCCGGCGAGCTTGACGCCGCCGCGGGAGACGTAGGGGTGCGCGGGCTCGGCCTGGATCACGGCGTCCTCGGCGATAGTCTCCGACGGCTTTGCGACCTGCTTGTCGTCGGCAGTGACGAGCCCGGCCTCGATCGCCGCGCGCGCCCGCGCCCGGCTCTCGAACAGGCCGCGCTCGACCAGCAGAACATCCGCGCGCTTGCGGGCAGGGGACATCATCTCTCCGAAGACGCCTGAGGCGCTTATGTAGCGATCAATCGCGCGGCCGCCATCCGGACGCAAGCCTCGAACGCGGCCAGATCGTGCCAGACATCGATCGGCATCTGCGCGGGCGTCACCAGCGGGCAGCCATGCAGCTCCAGCGCATGGATCATCATGAGATTGTCGACCAGGCCAAAATCCTCGACCGTCAGCCCCTGCGCGTCGACCAGCCGTCCGTCCTCGGACGTCACGTTCATGAAGCGACCGACACGGTCCGCATAGGCCGCGCCGTCATTGGAATAGGCGAGGCAAAACTTGCGGCGGCCGGCCATGTAGCCGAGCTCGTAGACGGTGCCGGGATCGGCGCCGGCGCCGCGGAACGGTGTGAGGTTGGCGATGATCGCATCGGCCGCGTCCATCATCGCCTCGTTGCCGCAAAAGATCTGCCGCGAGGCGTCGGGAGCGGCGAGGTCGATCCCGTTGTCGAGGGGATAGAGGCCGGTGAGGCCGTGGGCAGCACAGATCGCGGCCTTCTGCCGGCCGATCTCGACCGCATCTGGCAGGAACACGTCGGGGCCTGCCAGATAGATTTTCATCGAGCTGCTTTACGGAAGGTCGAAGCTCGCTGTCAGGCGAGCTTGACCGTCTCGGCCTTGACGTCCTTGCCGAGCGCCTCGAATACCTTGGCGACGATGCCCTTGGCGTCGAGACCGGCACGACCGTACATCGCCGCCGGGGTGTCGTGGTCCTGGAACACGTCGGGCAGCACCATGGTGCGGAACCGCACCAGGCCGCTGTCGAGCGCGCCCTGATCGCTCAGGTACTGCGCGACATGCGAGCCGAAACCGCCGACCGAGCCTTCCTCGATGGTGATGAGGATCTCGTGGTCGCGCGCGAGCTTGAGCACCAGCTCGGTGTCCAGCGGCTTCATGAAGCGCGCATCCGCGATCGTGGTCGAAAGGCCATGGGCTGCGAGCTCGTCGGCGGCCTTCTCGCATTCGGCGAGGCGCGTGCCGAAGGAGAGCAGGGCGATCTTGCTGCCCTGGCGGACGATGCGTCCCTTGCCGATCTCGAGCGGAATGCCAACTTCGGGCATCTCGATGCCGCGACCTTCGCCGCGCGGATAGCGCAGCGAGCTCGGACGATCGTTGATCGCGACCTGCGTTGCAACCATGTGCACCAGCTCGGCTTCATCGGCCGCGGCCATGATCACCATGTTCGGCAGACAGCCGAGATAGGCGTTGTCGAACGAGCCGGCATGGGTGGCGCCGTCAGCGCCGACGAGGCCGGCGCGGTCGATGGCGAAGCGCACGGGCAGGCTCTGGATCGCGACGTCATGCACGATCTGGTCGTAGCCGCGCTGCAGGAAGGTCGAGTAGATCGCGCAGAACGGCTTGTAGCCTTCGGTGGCGAGACCGGCGGCGAACGTCACTGCGTGCTGCTCGGCAATGCCGACGTCGAAGGTGCGGTCCGGGAACGCCTTGTTGAAGATGTCGACGCCGGTGCCGGATGGCATCGCCGCGGTGATGGCGACGATCTTGTCGTCCTTCTCCGCTTCCTTGACGAGGCTCTGGCCGAACACGTTCTGATAGGCCGGTGCATTCGGCTTGGACTTGGCCTGGGTGCCGGTCGCGACGTCGAACTTGACCACGGCGTGGTACTTGTCGGCGGAAGCTTCCGCCGGGCCGTAGCCCTTGCCCTTCTGCGTCACGACGTGAACCAGGATCGGGCCGGTCTCCATGTCGCGCACGTTCTTCAGCACGGGCAGGAGATGGTCGAGGTTATGGCCGTCGATCGGGCCGACGTAATAGAAGCCGAGCTCCTCGAACAGCGTGCCGCCGTCCATCATGAAGCCGCGGGAATATTCCTCGACGCGGTTGGCGCGGCTGGCGATGATCTTGGGCAAGCGCTTGTTGATCTGCTTGGCCGCATCGCGCAGCGTGCGGTAGGTCTTGCCCGAGTAGAGCCGCGACAGGTAGGCGCTCATCGCGCCGACCGGCGGTGCGATCGACATGTCGTTGTCGTTGAGGATGACGATCAGGCGCGAGTTCATCGCACCCGCATTGTTCATGGCCTCATAGGCCATGCCCGCCGACATCGCGCCGTCACCGATGACGGCGATAACGTTGTTCTTGCCGCCGGCGAGGTCGCGCGCGACCGCCATGCCGAGGCCGGCGGAGATCGAGGTCGAGGAATGCGCGGCGCCGAACGGATCGTAATCGCTCTCGCTGCGCTTCGTGAAGCCGGACAGGCCGCCGCCGGTGCGCAGCGTGCGGATGCGATCGCGCCGGCCGGTGAGGATCTTGTGCGGATAGGCCTGGTGGCCGACGTCCCAGATCAGCCGGTCGCGCGGGGTGTCGAAGACGTAATGGATCGCAGTGGTGAGCTCGACCACGCCGAGGCCTGCGCCGAAATGACCGCCGGTCACCGAGACGGCATCGATGGTCTCCTGACGCAGCTCGTCGGCGACCTGGCGAACCTGCTCGATCTTGAGCTTGCGCAGGTCGTCCGGCGTCCGGATGGTGTCGAGAAGCGGCGTTTTACTGTATGCGTTCACGGCGATTTCCAATTTGTCAGCGCCGGAAGGTCATTCCGGTGCGCGATGGGTTTGCACAATATCGGCGCAGCGCGAGTCCTTAAACCGTCGGAGCCACCTGCATGGGGCAAAGCCCCGTCTTCAAGCTTAGGTGAGCTTAAGTGCTCTCCGGTTCAGTCTCTGTGATCCCTGTCACTTAGATCGGCTTCGTCCATCCAGCCAATTCATCAGCAGTTTGAAGCGCTTGTCGTCGGTAATCAGTGCCCACGCAAGGCTTACAAAAAGCCACACTCCGCGCAGCTTTACACCAAAGCTTGGGCCAAAGCCAACCCGCTGGGCCGATTACGGCCATGCACCTGCAACCCGCGGGCCAGAGTGGTTAATCTTGGCGCCAGCGGAAGGGTTCCAAGCTTGCCCGGGTTCCTCGGCGAGGTTTTCGGCGAGGGGAAGCTATTTTTCGACGGATTCAGGAGGGCGCGGGGCCCGTGAGGGAGGTTCCGTAACCTTCAGAGCGCCGGTTCCCTGAGATCAGGCAGCAGCAACGCCCGACGGCGGCGTGCGATCATGAAAATCCCGGTGCCCACTGCGTGAGAGAAGCGGCTTTGAAGGCGGCCCTTACTGGACGTCGAGCGGCGCGGTGCCGGTGGCCTGGCCGCTGGCATCGGTGGTGATCTTGTCGACGCGTGCCTCAGCCTGGCGCAGCAATTCCTCGCAGCGGCGCTTCAGGGCCTCGCCGCGCTCGTAGATCGTCACGGATTCCTCGAGCGGCACCTTGCCGTCCTCGAGCCGCTTCACGATGGTTTCGAGCTCCTCGATGGCGCGTTCGAAGGTCAGCCTGGAGACGTCGATTTGGGTATTTTCGGCCATATAAGTTTCCGATTGCCCGATTCGCTTCACGTCGGAGAAAGCAAAGTTTTGCGGGCGCAATGTGGCGGGTGCGTCAGGCGCCCATCAGGGCGCCGACATGCGCCGTAACAGATTCTTTCAGTCCTTGCAGGTCGTAGCCGCCTTCGAGCACAGAAACAACGCGCCCCCCTGCGGTCTTGTCGGCGAGGTCCATCAGCTTGCGCGTGACCCAGGCATAATCCTCCGCGCGCAAATTCAGCGACGCCAGCGGATCGCGATAATGCGCGTCGAAGCCGGCAGAGATGACGAGCAGCTCCGGGCTGAATTTTTCGAGCTGAGGCAGGATCAAATTCTCGAACGCGATGCGGAATTCCGGCCCGCCGTCCTCGGAGGCGAGCGGCGCGTTGACGATGGTGTCGTGGTCGCCGCGCTCGCTCTTGGCACCGGTGCCCGGAAACAGCGGCATCTGGTGCGTCGAGCAGTACATCACGGTCGGGTCCGACCAGAAGATGTCTTGCGTGCCGTTACCGTGATGCACGTCGAAATCGACGATGGCCGCGCGCTTGATGCCGTATTTGCGCTGTGCGTGGCGCGCGGCGATGGCGACGTTGTCGAAGAAGCAGAAGCCCATCGGCTTGCCGATCTCGGCGTGGTGGCCGGGCGGGCGCACCGCGACGAAGGCATTGCGATGCTCGCCGGCCATCACCGCTTCGGTCGCCGCGACCGCGCCACCGACGCCGCGCATCACCGCTTCCCACGTGCCCGGCGACATCGAGGTGTCGCCGTCGATATAGACGAGGCCGCTGGTCGGCGCGATGTGGCGCAGCTCCGTGACGTAGTGCTCGTTGTGGCAGAGCGTGACGAGGTCGAGATCGCCCTCCGGCGCCTGGTCGCGCACCAGGAACTGGAAGCGCTCATGCGACAGCGCCTCCTCCACCGCGCGCAGGCGGTCCGGCCTTTCAGGGTGTCCCGGCGGCGTGACGTGGTCGAGGCAGGCCTTGTGGGAGAGGAGAAGCGTACTCATCAGTCGGCCTCATGGGATGCGGGCTCTCGACGTCGCTTGGCGCATCCGGCGCCAAAACGCAAATGCAAAACCCAATCTATGCGTTCCCCCGGGAATGGCAAAGGGTGGTCCCGAACCGGTCCGTTTGATCCGGATCAATTCATGCGCAGGATGCGGCTCAGCGGCAGCGGCCCGATCGGTCCGTGCGCCCTGAAGAACGCGAACAGCGCGTCTGCGTCGTAGCCGCCATATTGCAGCCCTGTGCCCTGTTTGACGACCGTGAAGCCGTCGCCACCGACTGCGAGGTAATCGTTGAGGGTGACGCGGTAGCCGCTTCCGGCTTCGATCGGTCTGCCGTTGAGCGTTATCTTCTCGTTGATCACGCGCTCGCCGTACGGCTTCGCCGCATCCCAGGCGTAACTGAACCCGTTCGAGACCTGGAGAATCCGCGGCCGCTTCGGATCGAGCCATTGCTGCTCCAGCATGTCCTTGAGCTGGCTGCCCGTGAGCGTCATGGTGACGAGCCGGTTGCGGAAAGGCTGGCTGGCGAAAACGTCGCCGAAGGTGATCGCGCCGTTCTCCTTTGGAACGATGTCGGTGCGGATGCCGCCGGGATTGGTGAGCGCGATGACGGCACCGCCGTCCTTGGCGTCCCGGGTCGCGGCGAGCTGCGCGTCGGCAATGACGTCGCCGAGCGCGCTTTCGCCGGCCTCGTTCGGTACGCGTGACAGCGTCTGCGTCACCGATCCAGCCGGGCGATTGGCGATCGGCGCCGAAAGCCTGTCGTAGGCGTCGATCAGTGCGGTCTGCTCGGGATCCCTGGGCAGCGAGGCATTGGCGACGAGGACATTCTCGGCCCGGGCGCTGACGACGTCGCGCGTTGCCGGGTCGAGCTTGAGATCGATCGCGGTGACCAGCGTACCGTATTTGTCGCCGCTGGTGACGAGCCGCCCGTCGATTTGGCAAACATAGGCACGATGAGTGTGACCGCTGACCACGACGTCGACGGCGCGATCGAATTTTTTCACGATGTCGACGATCGGCCCGGTGATGGCAGGGCATTCATTGTAGTCACCGGCCGGCTCGCCGCCCTGGTGGATCAGCACCACGATCGCCTCGACCCCGCGCGCCTTCAGCTGCGGCACCAGCGCGTTCACCGTCTCGGCTTCGTCGCGGAATTCGAGGCCCGTGACGCCCGATGGCGAGACGATGCCCGCGGTCTCCTTCAAGGTCAGCCCGATGAAGGCGATGGGGATGCCCTCGAACTCCCTGATCTCGTAAGGCGGCAGCACGCTCCTGCCGGTCGCGGTCTCGATGGTGGACGCCGCGAGATAGTGGAATTTGGCGCCCGTGAAGGGATGCGGCCCCTGACAGCCGTCGACCGGATGACAGCCCCCATTCTGCATCCGCAACAGCTCGGTCTTGCCCTCGTCGAATTCGTGATTGCCGACCGAACTGATCGCGAGCCCCATCATCGAGAGCGACTCGATCGAAGGTTCGTCGTGGAACATCGCCGACAGGAACGGGCTCGCGCCGACAGGTCGCCGGCGGCGACGAAGATCGTGTTCTTGTGGCCCTCGCGCAGCTGCTTCACCAGCGTCGCCATGTATTCGGCGCCGCCGGCCGCCACCATCACCTTCCTGGACTTGTCCTCGGGATCACTGATCCGGATGCCGCCCGGCGGCGGGCGCAGATTGCCGTGGAAATCGTTGATCGCGAGGATGCGCAGCTCGACCGGTGCGGCGGTTTGGGCGGACGCGGGGAGGGCGGCGAGCGCGAGAGAGAGGATCGTCAGGCGGAGAACATGTCGCATGGAACCAGACTAGTCGTTCCGCACGAAGATTTCACGAAGCTTTCTTCCTTCTCCCCTTGCGGGAGAAGGTGGCGCGAAGCGCCGGATGAGGGGTTGTCTCCGCAAATTCAAATGTGAATTCTCCTGCAAGGGGAGAGGGAAAACAGCCTATTTTTTCTTCTTCCTGTTCATAAACGCGTTGAAGGCGGCGGTGGCTTCTTCCGACTTCAGCCGCTCACCGAACAAATGGGCCTCCTGATCGATGCGGCGGGTGAGCTCCTCGGATGCCACGCGCAGCAGTTTGCGCGAGGTCGCGACCGCTTCGGCGGGCAGCCGGCAGATATCGCGCGCCACCTTGCGCGCCTCGACCTCGGTATGTCCCGGCGAGACCACGGTGTTGACGAAGCCGGCGGCATGCGCTTCCGCGGCCGTAAAAGTCCGTCCCATCACCAGCATCGCGAAGGCGCGCTGGTAGCCCATCGTGTTCGGCATCAAGAGGCTGGACGCGCCAACCGGCACCAGCCCGAGATGGATGTAGGGCGCGGAGAAGGTCGCCGCATTCGAGGCCAGCACATAGTCGCAATGGAACAGCATCACGGTGCCCATGCCGATCGACGCGCCGTCCACGGCCGCGATCACCGGCTTGGCGTTGAGTGCGAGCGAATAGAGAAACTTGGCGCCGTCGGACAGTGTCTCGGGGCGCGACGTGTCGGCGTGCATGAAATCGTCGATGTCATCGCCGGCGGTGAACACGCCGGAGCCGCCGGTGATGATCATGCAGCGGATGTCGGGATTGTTCTGCGCGGTGTCGATCGCGCGGCTCATCTCCCGATACATGTCCTGCGTGATCGCGTTCTTCTTGCTCGGGCGACGCAGGGTGATCACGCGCGTTCCGCGCTCTTCGGTGACGATGATGTTGCCATTCGGCATGAAGGGGCCCCTGCGATCGCCGCGACACTGACATTGGCTAGACTCGCGAAACGTCAGCCTACATCATCTTGCAGGCGTGCCAATGCGCTGGCTCGACCTTTCGGAGACCGAATTCGCGTGAGACGGGCGCATCACGCTCCCCGCCGTGCTGCGCGTTGCACAATCAGCCACCTTTTTCATTTGAAAAACCCCTGGTTGTGGTGCACGATCGCCTCGCGCCGTTCCATTTGGCCGATTGCCCGATTGATGATTGCCGCCACGCGTGTTGACGAATCTTCGCTGCACTACCGCGGCTGGCGCGTCGTGCTGGCCTGCTTCCTGATGGCTTTCTTCATGTTCGGCTTCGGCCTGTACGGCCAGGGCGTCTATCTCGCCGAGCTGCAGCGCGCCCATGGCTGGCCGGGCACGCTGGTTTCCGCGGCCAGCACCTTCTCCTTTCTCCTGACTGCCGTACTCGTCATCTTCACCGACGATCTGCTCGCCCGCATCGGGCTGCGGTCGTTGATCCTGTGCGGCCTGTCGGCGCTGGGCGCTTCGACGGTGCTGCTGGCACTGCTGCAGACGCCCTGGCAGCTCTATCTCGCCTATGCGCTGATGTCGGTCGGCTGGACCGGCATGGGCACGGTGGTGATCGCGACCGTGCTGAACTCCTGGTTCGAACGGCGCCGCGGGCTCGCGCTCAGCCTCGCTTACAACGGCGCGACCTGCGGCGGCATCGTGCTCGTGCCGCTGCTGCTGACGTTGAGCGGCAGCATCGGCTTCCGTTCCGCGATGCTGGCGGCCACGCTGGCGATGGTGGTGCTGGTGCTGCCGGTGGTGGTCATCTTCACCGGTTGGCGCACCGAAATGCCGCCGACGCCGGGCGGGGATTCATTCGATGGCGGCACCGCCGTGCCTGCGGTTCACTCGCGCAAGACGCTGCTCGCCAACGCGGCGTTCTGGACCATGGTGCTGCCGATCGCGATCGCGCTGCTGGCGCAGATGGGATTCATCATCCACCAGGTGACGTTCCTCGAACCGCTGATCGGCCGCGCCAGTGCGGGCCTTGCCGTCACCATCATGGCGGCGATGGCGGTGGTCGGGCGCCTGTCGCTCGGCCTGTTCGTGGACCGGCTCGATCCGCGGCTCGCCTGCGCGGCATCGATGACGAGCCAGGCGGCGGCTCTGTTCGTGCTTCTGCAAAGCACGAACCCGACCGTGCTGCTCGTGTGCTGCGCCGTCTACGGTTTCTCGATCGGCAACATGATCACGTTCCCGCCTTTGATCATCCAGCGCGAGATCGGCGCCAGCGCCTTCGCCGCCGCGATGGGACTGGGCACGTCGATCAGCGGCATCGTCAGCGCCTTCGGCCCCGGCATCGTCGGCCTCGTGCGCAGCGTCACCGGCAATTACACGAGCGCGTTTGCGATGTGCGTGGTGCTAGATCTGGTGGCGGCGGGCGTGGTGCTGTGGCGGCCGGGGAGACGTACGAAGCTCGCAGCTTCGTAGCCCGGATGGAGCGCAGCGCAATCCGGGGCCGTCATCGCTCGTGGCACGAATCCCGGATTGCGCTGCGCTCCATCCGGGCTACGCGTCCCAGCTACCCCAACAGCACCGCATCCGCAGCCGCGACCGACTCCGCGCTCTCCGTCACGGTGCGCTCGAGCGCGCCGGCCTGCACGGCGATGTTCTCGGCGAAGAAGCGCGCCAGCGAGACGTAGCGCGCGGCGTCCGTGATGCCATCGGATTTCGCGGCGAGCGCTTCGGATGCCAGCATGCAGCCGCCGAGCGTGGCGCCGAACTGTTGCAGATACGGCGTCGCCCCGGCCAGCGCCTCGTTCGGCGCGGACGCAACCCGCTCCAGCAGCCATTTGCTGGTGCGCGTCAGCGCCTCCAGTGCCTCGCGCAGTTTCACGCCCGTGGTGCCGAAGGCGGGATCGTTGGAGGCTTCGACCTGCTTCACGATGGCCGAGAGCTCGTCGAGCAGCGCCCACACCGCCGCGCCGCCATTGGCCGCGAGTTTTCGCGTGACGAGGTCGATGGCCTGGATGCCGTTGGTGCCCTCGTAGATCGCGGTGATGCGGGCATCGCGATAGTGCTGCGCCGCGCCGGTCTCCTCGATGAAGCCCATCCCGCCATGCACCTGCACGCCGAGATAGGCGACCTCGTTGCCGATGTCGGTGGAATAGCCCTTGGCCATCGGCGTCAGCAGCGCCGCGCGCGCGGCAGCGTCGGCGCGGACCTTCGGATCCCTGGCGCGCGTCGAGACGTCGATCGCGACCGCGGTCGCATAGCAGATGGTACGCGCCGCCGCGGTCTGCGCCCGCATCCGCATCAGCATGCGCTTGACGTCGGGATGTACGAAGATCGCATCGGAGCCGTCACCCTTGTTGCCGAGGGCGCGGCCCTGCTTGCGCTCTTGTGCGTACGATAATGCCTGCTGATAGGCGCGATCGGCGACACCGACGCCTTCGAGGCCGACGCCGAGGCGGGCCTGGTTCATCATGGTGAACATGCAGCGCATGCCCTGGTTCTCTTCGCCGACCAGGAAGCCGATCGCGCCGCCATGGTCGCCCATGGTCATGGTGCAGGTGGGGGAGGCATGCATGCCGAGCTTGTGCTCGACGCCAGAGGCAAAAATGTCGTTGCGTGCACCGAGCGAGCCGTCTTCGTTCACCATGAATTTGGGAACGAGGAACAGCGATATCCCCTTGGTGCCGGCCGGCGCGTCCGGCAGGCGCGCCAGCACGAAATGCACGATGTTGTCGGTCATGTCGTGCTCGCCATAGGTGATGAAGATCTTCGTCCCCTTGATGCGATAGGTGCCGTCGGCCTGCTTCTCGGCGCGGGTGCGCAGCGCGCCGACATCGGAGCCGGCCTGCGGCTCGGTCAGTTGCATCGTGCCGGTCCATTCGCCGGAGACGAGCTTCTCGAGATAAATCTTCTTCAACGCGTCGCTGCCATGCGCGTCCAGCGCCTCCATTGCCGACGCCGTCAGCAACGGGCAGAGGCCAAAGGCGACGTTGGCGGCGCTCCAGATCTCGGTGCAGGCCGCGTTGATCGCGAGCGGCAGGCCCTGGCCGCCGAAATCCTCGGGGCCGGAGACCGCGTTCCAGCCGCCCTCGGTCCAGCGCTTGTAGGCATCCGGCCAGCCCGGCGCGGTCGTGACCTTGCCGTCGCTGAGCTTAATGCCGTGCTCGTCGCCGACCTTGTTCAGCGGCGCCAGCACGTCGGTCGCGAACTTGCCGGCTTCCTCCAGCACGGCGCCCACGATATCGCCGTCGAAATCGCCGTAATGGCCGGCCTCCATGGCAGCCTTCAGGCCGGCGCCGTGGTTGAGCGACAGCAGCATGTCAGAGATCGGCGCGCGGTAGGTCATGGCTCACTCCCGGAGAGACAGGTCTTGGCGTCGTATTCCCATGAAACGGCGGAGGTCTCAACTGTCAGGAGGGGTGGCGGAGCTGCTGTCGGGAGCGGGGGGCGTAGCGCCCATATCAGGCATGGCGCCGCGCCACCGGCGCCTGTGGTATTTTGCCCCTCCGGGCGGTTGAAATGGCGCGCCTCTCCCTATAGACCGGCACCACTCGAGGGAATCCGCGGACGCTCCTGTCGCCGCCGTTCCCGAGGGCCTGATGGGGCGTAGCCAAGTGGTAAGGCAGCGGATTTTGATTCCGCCATTCGGAGGTTCGATCCCTCCCGCCCCAGCCAGCGGCTCCGCTTCCCCTGAAAAAGCTGACGAAACCGGCCTGGCTGGGGCGCTGCTGCACAGCGCTGCGACACATCACTGCTGCACAGGGTGTCGCTCGCGATGGCTTTCCACATCTTTCGCCGCCAAGCCGTCTATTATTGGCGCCGTCGTACCCCTAGGAGGCTTGCCAGCGTGCTCGGCCGCCCGCATCTTTCTATGAGCCTGAAAACGACGAACCGCGCGGCGGCTTGTCGGCTGGCTACCCAGGTCAACCTGTTCTTGGATGATGTTGCCATGCTTGCTGATGGTGCCGATCGGCTGTCGCGGTCTCAAATTGAGACAATGCTTCATGCCGTCGTCGAGAAGCAGGTAGCCAAGCTCGAGCGGGTGGCGTTCGCTGCCAAGAACGCGCCCGGCTTTGACGTCGACCAGGCGCGGTCGGACGACCGGCGGGCCTTGTGGACCTACACGCTGCTGGATGCCCAAGGACACGGCGCTGCCGTGCGCCCTCAGGATCGCGACCGGATGATCGCCGATGGTCTCTCGGAGGCGGACATCGAGGCTGTGAAGCGCCATCTGACCATGCTTCGGGCCAACGACATGGTGCCGTCCAAGTACCACGTCCTTCGGCAAATGATCGAAGGCGTGCAAGCCGTGCCGACCGCCATGAACATGGACGTGGCGCAGGGGACTTATTTCCGTGGAATGAGGCTTGCGCTGGCAGAGTCCGAGCGCCGGTACGGAGGGGCGCGGGTCGAAGACGAGGGACTGGTGGATCGCCTGCTGCTTGCGATGAACGATCCACCGAAGCCAATGATCCCGGTGGCGGGGCCTGCGGTGGATCGTCCAAGCGATCCACCGACTGCGGGTCCCGTTGCTGCGATCCCGCAATTCGTCCCCATGGCCGACTTCTCGCGATTTGCGGATGGCGTGATCCAGCAGAACGCTGTCGACGATCATTGGGACGAGAAGACGCAGCGGCAAGCCAAGAGCATCTCGAACCTATTCATCAAGTTCATGGTTCAGGATCAGCACATTCAGGACCTCAATCTCCTGGGCCAGGCAGAGGTCGGGAAGTTCGCCGATTTCCTCCGTCTCGAAATCTACAAGCACTACGGCAAATCGGTGCGGGACGAGAAGCTCACGATCGGAGAGCTCCGCGAGAAGGGGCGGTCGGTCGATCGGAGCAAGCGCGGCATTGGCGGCGAAACCCTCAATCGGCATTGGACCTTCATTGACCAGATCTTCGATTACGCGATTGCTCGAGGTTCAAAGAGCCTGGAGGCGATAAACCTGACGAAATTGCGCGCAAAGAGCCGAGGCAAGAACAAGCGTGCCCGCGACGAAAGGGCGAAGTTGCCGATCGAGAGCGCCAAGGCGATTTTTCAGACCTCGCCATTCATCAATTCCGCCGCTTGGGACGATCTCGGGAATTGGGGCGAGGAGGGCGCCGCACGGATCTTCCACTGCGCACTCTATTTTGTCCCGATCCTCATCTACTACATGGGCGCGAGGCGGGAGGAGCTTTGCGGGGCGATGGTGGACGACGTCATCGTCGAACGCGAAGGCTGCAGGCCGTATATTCACATTGCAGCCAACGAGCAACGGCGCATCAAGAACGCACAGTCCAAGCGCAACATCCCGCTCCATCCGGAGCTGATCAGGTTGGGCTTCCTCGACTACGTCGGCAAGATCAAGGCGCTCGGCTACAAGCTGCTCTTCCCCGACCTCTACTCTCCCAGCAGTCGTTCGCCGTTGGGCAATCGCTTCTACAAGCTGTTCAAGCCGATCCTCACGGCGGCCAAGATCACCGAAGAAGGGCTGGGCGCTCATGCCGTGCGTCACCTCTTCGGCGCGCAGTTGAAAAAGAAACTGCTCTCGAAGGAGGACCGGGCGGATCTCCTTGGGCACGGCGGCGACAGCGAAACCAGCGAGCGCTACTGCGAACCGCATGAACTCGATACGTTGTTCGAATTCATCATGAAGCTCGAAGTGATCACCGGCCATCTCGTGCCGCACGCTATCAAACTTATCCCTTGGGTCGAGAACAAGGAGGTCGCACCGTTTTCGCAGCCGTCGCGCGCAAAGCGTTCGATCGGAACTGTCGGCGTCGGCGGCTGAGTTGGGGCTTGGGGATCGCGACGAAACACAAAGGTCTATCGTTCGTCCAGAGGAAGCAGACGCCAGACGGCCGTGAGGTGATGCGGAAGGTTTCCGAAAAGGAGGACGATCTCCCGGGACTGCGCTTCACGACGGACAACGCTGCGTTTCTCGATGCTCTGGACTCGGACTGCATGGTCGGAGGTGCGACCGCCTGGCTCTGAGCCCGACCCGACGCGGCGGAATCGTCGACGTTCTCTTCATCGACGAAGCCGCCCAGATGTCAATCGCGAACGTTCTCGCCGTCTCGCAGGCGCGAAGCCCTGTTGGGCGATCCGCGGCAACTCGAGCAGCCGATCAAGGGAAGCCATCCCAACGGCGTCGACGTCTCCTCTCTCGACCATATCCTCGGCGCACACGCCACCGTGCCCCCCACGAACTCGATACCTTGTTCGTTCATCATGAAGCTCAGTGTGATCACTGACCACCTCAAGCCCCATGCCGCGAACCTCATTCCCTGGGTCCAGAACAGGGAGGTGGCGCCATTTTCACGATCATCGCGTGCGAAACATTTGCCAGAACCCGCCGATTAGACCACTGGAATTGGGTCGGTGGTACGAGTGGAATGACAGATACTCTCTTGTGGCAACAGCCGGTAACCTCGGCGACTTGGCAGTCGTTAACGCGGTTTAACGATGTTCGGTCGCAACCCTTGTGTCCGGATACCCACGGGTTATTTTGACGTGTCCGCCGCTTCTGAGAGCGGTAGTGCGCACCCTGGAGAGGGGCGCCGGACTTCTCCTGCCGGGGCCACCCTGTGGCCGAAATGGCGGTGAAGGCTTCTCCAACCGTCGGCCTTCTCCTCGGCAATTACTGCCTCGCGCACCCTGAAATCGTCTGAAAACAATGCCCCTGGGGGTCAATCAAAGTGCAGCTTTGTGGCTGTGCGACGCGATTGGCGTCGCAGCGGCCAAGCTAGGGAGACTAGTCTTCGGACTAGTCATGCGAATGACCGTCGATGCCGGCGCCAAGGCTGCCTTTGAACGTGGTCCAGAGACCTTTGATCAAGGTCCGGGATCGAATGACCGCGACGAATCCCAATTCAAGGAGAAGGTCGCGGAATTGGGTCTGGAGCCGACCACCGCCTACGTCCGCGTCGCACGCCGGAAGAAGCAAGTATCAGAGGCGGCTGAGGCGAAACGAAAGTACCGAGCCCAGCGGAAGAAAGACGGGTTTGGGCAATACGTTGTAGAGGTGCCTGAACAGGAAGAAGCGAAGAACACGGTGTACGCGGTGGCGCAAGCGCTCGTCGCCGACAGGGACAATAGCAGGAACGTCCGTGCGACCATTCTGTCCGTCGTTTCAAGTGCGGCCCTACTTGAGCTCGCCCAGCTCCTGATCGTGTCGGGAGTGGACGCCTCGTCGATCATCGAGCTGATCAAGCGCGGGGATTTGGCCAAAATCGCCGCGATCCACGCGTGGCGCCCTACGCTGGTTGACGACGTTTCCAGCTTGGCGAAGGCCAATGAGGACTTCTTGTCCGTTCTCGACAGTCTTCTCCGTCATGCCGGCGACATATCGGACGGTTCTGCCAACGGCTTGCTGGAGGCGGCCGTTGCGGCGTCCGGCTGTCCCGAGGCTCTTAGGTTCGTCCAGGTTCGCCAGCGTGGCGGGCTTCGTGCTCGACTGCTGGGCTGGGCGCTGGGCGTGCACTAGTCCTTGAATTGGTTCTTCGATCCGCGGCGCTGGGCCCTCCCTCTCCGCCAGTTTTCGAATCCTATCCGCCACTTTCTTCTTGCAGAAAACCTTGAAAAAACGCGTGTCCGGCCTGCGTGAGTGTGCAAGTGCCGAAGCGTGTATCCCCCGAGGTAGTCCATCAAGTAGTCCACGACCGCGCCGCCCCGGCGCCGGCCCGCAGCAGCCGCCGGCGAGGCGCGCCGACCTACGTTGTTCGGCGGCTTTCCACGTATTTCTTCCAGATCCGACCGCCCCGCGATCTTGCGGGTGACGGCATCCCGTGCGCTCCTATCCGGGTGAGGCTCGGCGTGCTGCCCAAGAGGGAGGCGCACCGCCGAGCCGCGTGGCTGGGGATCCTGGCTCAGACCGGGCTCGGCGAATGGAGGCGGCACTTGGAAGGTCACGCGTACAGCCAGTTTCTGCCGAGCGAGGTCGGCTTCCCGAAGGGCGACAGTCCCGAGGAGTTTTTGCCAACATGATGGCCTTCCTCAACGAGGCCGCGTGGTTGTTTAAGCTGACTTTTCCGTGTTAAAGCTTGGAACCCAACCATATGCGCAGTAAACTCGCAATACCGCGGACAGTCGGTGGACCACTGGATTCTGGCTTCGCCTGCGAAAGATGTTACCCCTGAATTAGTGTCGGTCGACACCCTCACGGCGCGCGGTGCGTCAGTGAATAGTGCGTTAGGGTCGGGCTAGAGCAACATGGCTGGGATAAAGAGCGATTGGGCAGAACGTCCAAGCGGATGGAAGCAGCAGCCGGAGGACCTCCGCAGTCCGTTTGACGTGGACTATGCGCGCATAGTGCACTCGGGCTCGTTTCGGCGCCTCCAAGGCAAGACGCAGATCCTGAACCTTGGCGACAGCGATTTTTATCGGACGCGGCTCACTCATTCCCTCGAAGTCGCCCAGATCGCTGGCAGTATTGCCCGTCAACTAGAAGGCAAATATGAGAGCCATGAGGCGCGCGAGTACATTCCGCCACTCAGCCTAATTCAGTCGGCTGGTTTCAGCCATGACCTTGGCCACCCTCCCTTCGGCCACGGCGGCGAAGTCGCGCTGAACTACTGCATGCGTGATCATGGTGGCTTCGAAGGCAACGGTCACACACTTCGCATTCTCGCCCGACTCGAAAACTTTTCCGTGGCGAATGGCTCAGATCTCAGCCGCCGCGCAATGCTTGCGGTTCTCAAATATCCAGTTCCTTTCAGCCGTGTGGCCAATCCCAAGATCGTGCCCGCACTGTACGAAACCGCCACCTCCATTCGAACTCTCAACACCAGCGTGTGCAAGCCTCCGAAATGCTATTTCGACTCGGAGAATGACATTGTCGATTGGATTTTGCAGCCGCTTGGCAAAACCGATCGCGACGAGTTTCAGACTCGTGATCCTGTGGAGGAAAAACACGGCAAGCCGCGACACAAGTCTTTCGACTGCAGCATCATGGATGTGTCGGATGACATCGCCTACGGGGTCCACGATCTGGAAGATGCCATCGCGCTTGGCTTGATACGCGAGAGCCATTTCAGACAGCATGTCTCCGAGGCCGTTTGCGCCCCATTTCTCGACGCGCTCAAGCAGAAATACCCTGGCGAAGCTGCCAATAATGTTTATGACCGGTTTGTCGTGCAGATCTTTGGCTCTGGCAAAGAGCGGAAACACTTCATCAGCCGGCTCGTGCACCACTTCGTTACAAACATCGAGATTGAGAAGCTTGCCGAGTTACAAAACCCGCTCATCCGCTATCGCGCGATCCTAAGCGATCCGCAACGCCTCTTCCTGTCCGCACTTCAGTCGCTTGTCGTGGAAAAAGTGATTCGGACACCCAACGTCCAACACCTGGAGTTCAAGGGTCAGAAGATGGTGGTTTCCGTCTTCGAAGCCCTATGCTCCGACCCGGGTTCCTTGTTGCCGGAAGACGCGCGTCAGACTTACGAAACATCTGGAAAAGATCAGCGCGTGATTTGCGACTACGTCGCCGGTATGACCGACGAGTTTCTGCTTAAGACGTACGACCGGCTCTTCAGTCCACGGATGGGCTCCGTGTTCGATAAATTGTGAGCGGGTGCCGTACGCGATGGCGTTTGCTTATAAAAAGGATTTTGCCTTCAACGCAATTTGTCCTTATTACACTATGTTCCCGCTCGAATATCCCATGAGGATCATTCGAAAGCATCGTGCCGATGCGCCTGTCATTGTGGACCCCTTCTGTGGCCGAGGAACAACGATCTACGCCGCGAGGCGGCTGGGTCTTACCTCGTACGGATTTGATACCTCCCCGATCGCGGCTGCGATTGCGCAAGCAAAGCTTGCAAGTGCAGGTCTTGAAGAGATCGTCGCACTTGGGGAGGCGTTTCTCGCCAAGAAGCCGAAGCACGTGCCGAAAACGTCGTTCTTTGATCGCGCCTTCTCATTCAAGACATTGACCCAAATTTGCAGCCTTCGCGAAGGATTGCTAACTGAAGAACGTCCTTCGCATGCGTCGGCGCTCTTGCGTGCGGCTGCGCTAGGCTGCTTGCATGGGCCGCTCATCGCTGGCGACGTTCCAAGTTATTTTTCCAATCAGATGCCGAGGACGTTTTCTTCAAAGCCTGCTTATTCGGTTAAGTTTTGGAAGGAGCGCGACTTATATCCGCCCGATGTCAACGTCATCGACGTAATAAAGAAGAAACTCTCGCGCATAACCGACTTGGAGAGCGATCCCTTTGGGAGGCTCACCAACGTCAAGTGTTCGGATGCCCGGATTTCTAACTCCTATCGAAACATCTACAACGCTTCATTGATCATTACGTCGCCTCCATACTACGGCATGCGGACCTATGTGCAGGATCAATGGCTCCGAATGTGGTTTCTTGGCGGAAGCGATGACGTCGATTATGAGGTGGAGGAGCAAATTTGCCACTCGAGCCATCAAGCGTTCATCCACGACGTGGCAAAGGTCTGGAAAAATCTTGCGAAGCGGTCGCAGGATGGAGCGCATCTGTATGTACGATTTGGAACACTTCCGTCGGCAAAGAGCGATGCAAAGGTCCTGTTGCGGGCCTCACTTGAGGAGGCGGGAAGCTGGGATTTGATATCGGTACGCAATGCGGACACTGCACATGCGGGAAAGCGTCAAGCAGACCAAATGGGCCAAGACTCCGCACCGTCCGAAGAATACGATTTTCATGCCGTCCTAAACTAATGCCAGCGAACCTGGCCGGCCCTAATTATCCCATCGAGTGTGATAGCCACGGTGGACCGATTTCCGCAAAACTCCTCCAGATATGACTTAAGTGCTACCGATGTCTCCGCCGCTTTCTGGTCAGTCGGCAGGTGGTATGCAAGTGATTTCGGCATGAGGAGGATACACTTGGCTCGAGCGCGGGAAACAGCGACGTTCGTCCGCTCCAACTGAAGAAGGAATTGCTCCTCCCCTTCAATAATCTCCGTGTCGCCTACGCCGTAAGTGACAATGATCGTGTTGCGTTCGCCTCCTTGGAAACGCTCGACCGTGTCGACCGCGCTGAAAACAGCCTCCTGACTGGCCTTCGGAAACAGCTCCCGCATCTTCCGCAAAACGAGGGCTTTTTGCGCCTTGTGCGGAGTGACGATGCCAATTCCTTCTTTGAAGAAGTCATCGTCGGTAAACGCCGTAAAGGTCGCTTTTGCGCCGGTGTCGAGCTCGCTCGCCATCGTGTGGCGGAGCACAAAAGCCAGGCCTGCGACCAATCCCGCCTCAATTTCGTTGGCTTGGGATGACGTGGGATCGTCGTGAATAAGGGCTGTAACGCGTCGCTCCGGCAGCAGCAGTTCGCCGTATGCTGCAGTTGTTGGTATGCTGGCGGGAAGCGTTGTCACGAAATTGTTGATCGGGTGAAGAATTCGCAAATCCTTCTTCGGTGAATGAGCAGAAAGCGTCGCGGGATAGTCGAGGGACCGGGCGTATTCGACGAGGTCTGCGTTTGATCGATAGTTGATCAGCAGCGGCGCCGGAGCGATTTTGAAGCGCTTGATCAGATAGTTTTGAATGCTGTCGACGAGGTATTCCGCGTTTTTGGGTGGCTCCAAGTGATGGATCGGCGGCATTTGCTTATGGTCGCCAGCGACGATGAGTTGGGCATCTGGACGCATGGAAGCGAGCGGACGAAGCGCCAGCGTCAGCGGAATCTGCGAACTTTCATCCAGCACCACAAGCTGAAATACAGGGCCGAGAACCGAACCGGTTGCGTCGCGCGTAAGCTGATCCACGATGTGCGATGTTGTGGATACGATAGTCGTGCGCTTGTGATCGTTTAGGCTTTGGAGGAGCTCGTTGTACGCCGCATCATTGCTGTCGCGGTTCGCTGTTTTCAGATTTAGATGAGCTGCGGAAATATCGATGACCTTTGGCAGTCGGGTTCGCGAGTAAAGCCAAAAGAAATCGCAGCTCGCCTTAGCGTCGGTGCTTAGATTCTTGGCGAGGCGACCTGAAAGCTCTTCGACAGCCCGGTAATTCGGACCAGTCAGCAATATCTTGCGAACCATTCCTTCTCTCAGCACTGCGTGCAGAAAAGCAACCAGGGTTTCCGTTTTCCCGGTGCCGGGCGGTCCCCACACGATTGCGAGTTGGCTTCTGGCACAGGTTCGGACGGCCGCAACCTGACTGGCGTTGAGGGGATGTTCATTCGTCGTGCTGGCAAACGTCGATAGCGCTGCAATGGCATTCGCGTCACGCACGCTGACGTTCGAAAGTTTGTCGCCCTGCCAAAGTACAGAAGCGGCTGGCGTTGTTGCGCTGGTCCCCTTCTTGAGCTTCTTTGCCGCGGTCGTCCCCAGCGCATCCAAAGCTTCGTTCGCGGCGACAGCAATGGCTGGGTCGCCAATAGCTTTTAAGATTGCGCCCACGGTCGGAGAGTCGTCGTATGGGGCTCCTTCAAGTACGTAGAGGTGCCCTTTCCCGAGCGGAATGATCCCGGAGGCCATTACGGCATTGAACGAGGATTGCATTTGCTTCCGACGCGCGGCAATCCGAACCGTTATCCGTTTCGCCGCTCGGTCGAACTGCTGGACCAACACAAGGATCACGGTATGCATCGGCGCGTACAGACTGTCATCTTGGATGGTCAAGCCCAACGATGATGCGTTCTGAAGCGGAAAGCCCGGCCGGTCTACGATCCCGAGGGTACAATAGTCGCCCTCTTCGATTTTCGCCTCGGTAGAATCTTCGCCGACCTCAAAATCGTACAGTCCATTCTCCCGATCCTTGACGAGCTTCGTCAGGACGATGGCCTTGTACGATGCTTCTAGCCATTCGGGCCGGGTGAGAAACGCGTTCAGTCGTTCCGTGCGGGCGACCGCGGCAGAGACTTTTGACCACCGATCCCACAGTTTGGAGTCATAGGCGACGCCTTGTAATCCCGATGGGATCGAAGTGTTAAGCGGAGGAGCATTTCCGTCGATATTGCCCTTTAGGTCTTCACGGAGGCGCGCCGTGATGCTTGCCAGCGCCCACGTATGAGCTTTGAGGACTGTCTCGTAACGTTTCACCGCTTCCGTCACACTTTTGGCTTGGCCAAAAATGCGGACGGTCCCGGTCGGGGACTTCCAAATTTCGTAGATGCGCTCGCGCGGGATGCCGTTTCCGAGTGGTTCGATATAGTAGTTATCGATGTTACGCGGGGTCATCCTCGCATGAGAATAGTGCTCGGCAGTGCCTAGAAGCGTCACGGCAAAGCGCTGAGGCAGGCGCACGGACGCTGTGACAATGTCGCGGATAAAGACGATGTTCGGGCAAATCGCGTCCGACTTCTCCATGAGCTCTTCGGGCGGGAAAATCCATGCCAGCGCCCGTTGCGCTCGGCTCGGCAGATTAAGAACTTCCAATAAATGCCTGCCGAACGCGTTGCAAAGCTCTTCGTACTGCCGGAGTTCCCAAAAGCATATCTGCGTGCGAACTCCACCAAATCCCTGTGCCGTAAACAGCGCTTCAGTGTTCTCCATCCAGCCGCCCAACGTCTCGATAAACGACGAGAGAGCAGCCCATTCAGCAATAAGCTGGTCCTTGTTGATAGCGAATGCAGACTCGCCATAGGACTTAAACGAAACTGGGTCGCCACCTTCGACCGGGAATTTCTTTCCAAAGGGAGCGAACAGGATACCCCTTACCGCGATGCCTGTCAGAAATCCCGAGCCGGCGTCAAAGTTCACCACGACGTCGTACTCGGCGTGCCTGCCTCGGGCCAGCCCGGCTACTTTCGCCTGCTGATCTACTGTAACCGCGTTCTGCACGATCGAGCTTGCCCTGGCGCCGATCTGAACGCGATCTTTCTTTAGGAAAGCATGTCTGCGAAGGACGTCGGAGCTTGCATTGATATTGGCAACTTTCCCAACGGTTGGGTGTCCTCCAATGTGAAGCACTTTGCTTGCGCGCGGCTCAATGAGGGCATCTTCGACAAATGATCGGAGGTTTCCGCATTGTGCGAGCAATAATGATCCGGATGGGCTTTATAAATTTCCATGTCCGCCGTCGACAACCAGAACGTATTGCCGAGCCAGTCGCACGAACTGCATCGCGGATTAACGTGGTAGTCGACTGAATTCCAGCCTGTTTTATCACCAAGACGCAGAATACGCGGAAGATCTTCGACAAAGAATTTCCGTACGCTCGGCATATAGATCAAGTAGCTTATTAGGCCGTCGTTGAGGTCGGTGCGAAGCGCTTCCAGCCGCTTGGCGTGGTCCTGTCCCTCCTTGCTGGACTTCATTTTTGTGAATTGCGGCATCTCGACATGTCGCCAGAGATAGACGCGGTCCGACACAAAGAATTTTTTTTGTAGCTCGCCGCCCAAGGTATGGAGCCAGTTTGACAGAAAAATCGCGTAGAGGCATACCTCGGCCGAATAGCTCGCATTTGCTTCCGTAACGTTCTTCAGGTCTATGACGCAAAGGGCCATCCTCGAGTCGTCCGCCGTCAAGCGATGACGCGATCCGTCTGGCAGTATCTCATATTCGTTCGGGCGCCGCTCGTCCGCAAAGATTATGTCAGGACGAAGCCCTTTGAAGGGGGGGATAAGTGGCTGGTCTGCGGCTTCGACTCCGATGTTCTTGAAGAATGCATTTCGAAATTGCTCGGGTTCAAAAGCTGGTTGAAGTATAAGTGTTGGGCTTTTGACGGCCGCAATTGAAGCCTTGAGTGGAACGGATTTCTTGCCGTTGTCTGCGTGCGCTACGTGCCCAGGCAGCGCGGTGGCCAGTATGTCATATTGCTCGTTCTCAAACGCGACGCCAGAGGCCGTGATGAACTGTACTCCGGGACGAGATTTCAGCGGGATCGGAATTTGCGCCGCCGCGAGCGCCTTAGGGCTGTTCGAAAACAGCGAAAGATAGAGCTCGCGATCGCATAACGTCCGCAAGAACATTGAGAACGCGCTCTTGGAGACCGTCCGTTCCGGCAGCGTTGAGGGCATAACTGTCTCTCGATCGGTCACAATCAACGCGGCATTCTATATGCCCGCTTATCTCGTGTTATTATCCTATAGGAGTACAGTACAACTTGTCGAACCAGCCTGGAGCTGGTTTGTACGGCGCAACCTTGGGTATTCAGCTAGGGACTAGCTGTTGCCGGATACTCTCCGCTGTTTGCGATCGACGGCCCTGATTGGGTTGGCTAACCGCCATCTAACCGGCGAGGGCACCTGTCGCAGGACTTCGCCCCAAGCGCGCTGCAGAGGTACCTGATAACAGCATGCAAGGAGCTGCGGACCGGACAAGACGCGGTCGTAGTTCGAGGAGAGGAAGGTGCCGGGTGCCGGTACACGCCCGATTGCGTGAGTTTGATATCGATTAAGGTCAGGTGTTTAGGTCGCGCAGGTTTACGCTCAGTCGACGCACCAGGCGGTCAGCCTGGTCCGTAAGCCCTCGGCGGTTCTTGAAGCGTTAGAAGATGCGATCGCTCACCCTGATACCGATTACTTAGCAGCTTCGCCCTTCGCCTCGATCATGAGCACGTCCAAGCTCTCGATCTCCTGCATAGCGCGGCCGGCAATGCCCTGGATATCGCCGTACAGGCCCGCAGTCGATTCCAGCACGCCTCTGAGCTGCTCCTCGCGCTTAGCCCACATACGCGACATGGTGGCGCGCTCGCGATCGAGGTCCTTCTGCATCTCGGTGAACTTTTCGACGATGGCCTCGATGCGGTGACGAAAGCGCGGACCCGTCAGGTAGCTGTACACGATCTCGGTCTTGGTCTGCTGACCACTCTGGGCCTGGCGGCTTGTGGCGACGTCGATCAGCAACTGCCGAAGTGCAACAGCGAGCGGGATTGCAAAGCGGGGCTCTGCCACCCAGACATTCTCGAGGAGGTCGAAGCCCTCGATGCCTTTGGGAAGAACGGTCGAGACCATCAGCGCCAGCTCCGCCTTTGCGGCGCGCTGGTCATCCCGCAATTTGCCGAGCCAAGCTGGGTTCCAGGCCTTCGTCCGCTTCGATTCCCACAGAATGGTGCCGCAGCGCTGGCCGCCGGCGGAGACCACGCCGTGCACCACGTCGCCGCCGAACTCGCCCTTCGGCACCGGCTCGATCAGATCGCTGTGGAAGCGATTCCGGAGCAGGGATTCGAGCTCTACTTCGAGCGCCTCACCCTGCAGCTGCTGCGAACCCTGATCGGCCTTGCGACGGAGGTCTTCGATCTGCCGCTGCATGCCCGCGAGTTGGGCCTCCTTTTCGGCGACTTTTGACTTGAGCGCGTCTTCGGCTTCGAGCCGCGCCTTGTCGCGCACCGCGGCCAGGTTCTCCTGCACCTTTTTCTCGATCGTGAGTTCGACCTCGCGCTTGGCGACGTCGAGCTCACGCTGTTTCCGCAGCATCTCAGCCTGGGTGCGCTGAGCTTCGATCAGTTTGGCATCGTTTGCGGCAAGCAGCTGTTGCAGGTCGGCAAGCTGCCGGTCCCTCAAACCAAGATCATCAGCGAGGGCCAAGCGGGCCCTCTTGGCTTCCGCCTCCGCGATGGCGTCGCGTTCCAGGGTCAACTTGGCCGCGATCTGCTCGTCCACAGTTTCGCGGAGCTTGGCCAGATCGTCTTCAGATTGACGCAGCTGCGCTTCGCGGCGCCTGAACGCGGCCTCCTTGGCCGCGAGCTGCGCCTCGAACTGCTTGCGCGCGGCGACGATCAACGGGGCCGCAAGGGACTCCGTCAGCTTGATCTCGGTTCCGCACTTTGTGCAGGTGATCTGGGGGTCGCTCACGCGATTGGTCCGTTGATGGTGAGCTGTGAGTGTATCTCTGTTTCCGGCATCATCCGCGATCTCGGCCGGCGTTATCCCCGGCAATCGCGGCGGCCGTGGCAGCGGCGATGCTCGGTGGGGCGCGGGCTTCTCGTGGGGCTCTCGGCTCATATCAATTCCTCGTGGCAGTGAGATCGCGTTCGCGCAGGATGACCTCGACAATGCGGCGCAACCGCCGCACAGAGCCGCCCTGCCACAGCTTGGCAACGGCGACGCGTTCGTTCTCGTCGAGCGGCCGCATCCAGCGTTGATCCAGCCCGCGCTCTTTGATGAGATCCACCATCACAGCGGGCAACAAGGAATCGATATCGGCAGCGCCCGGCTTCGGGAACGTCACGACCAAGAAGCGATCGCGGATCGGGCTCGGCAACGGGTCCAGGTTGTTGGCGGTCGCGATGAAAGAAAGTCGCGACAAATCCACATTGACCTGCAGCGCGGGATCGGGATAACGCGCGTTCGTTTCCGGCTCCGTGAAGCTCAACAGGCAGTCCCACAGCCGGCCTGGCGAGTTCGCGCTGGAGGGCGCTTTTTCAAGCTCGTCGAGCAGCACCAACGGCCCGGCCGTCTTGCTTCGGGCCACCGCGAGAAGAGGATGGCAGGGTTCGGCAGAGTGCCAGCGACGGTCAGTACCGCCGAATGCTGCGTCTCCCCGAGAGCAATCAGTGCGCCACACGTGCAGGTTGAGAGCCTGGCCCAAGCTTCGAACGAACCGCGTTTTACCTCCGCCTGGTTCCCCGACTAGGATCATCGGACGGAGCTGAACGATGCGGCGGCCAATAAGATCAGATAGGACCAAGTCGATGACGCGCTCTGCATAAGGAAACTCGAGCAGCAGTTTGCGGCGCACCTCGTGCAGCGGCGGCACCATGACGAGCGGCAGCGGCACGTTGACGACGTTCTTCAGCGAAGCGAGAATTTCCTTCAGCCGGATGTTCTTCATCTCGTCGGCGCTCAGACGAGCGACGATAAGATGATCAGACGGCAGGGTCTCCTCCTTAGCTGGAGTCTCGCGCGAGATCTCGGCTCTTTCCTGCTCGGCCTCTTCAATCGAGCGCAACTTTTCCTTCTGCGCCTGAATGGCTTCTCGCCAGGCAGCAGCAATGCGATGTTCGACCATGCTCGAGCCGAGCATGAGCGCATTTTCCGCGGCGGAGGCGTGCCCTACGGATATGTGAGCGCACGCAGGCAGTGCCGCCCAGCCAAAAGCGAACCGCTCCATTTCGCAACACAGTTGTTCGTCACGGTCGCGAATGATCTCGAAGGACAGCAGCAGCGCCTTTGCGACCCGAAAATAATGCTGGAAGTGAAGACCCCCTCGCGTCGCGGGTAAACAAAGCAACCGCACACAATCTGACAAGCTGCGCAGGTTCGGATCGTTATATTGCGCCGCGCGACGATCGAGCTCGGTGGCAAGCGCAAGCCCAGTGTCAACATCCAGCGCAACCGCCCAAGCGGTGTTCAGCGCGAGATCCGGGCAGAGCTCGTCGATCTCGGCAATCAGGCGCTGTTCGACGTGCCTGGCGTGGTCTCCGACTAGCTTCGCGTAACGCAGAATACGGGGCATGTTTTTTAGGTGATTCTCGGAATCGGCCGAATCGGCTGCCGCGCCGGTCAACACATCATCGCGTGCGACCGCCGGCAGCTCGAAATCGTCGCCATCATCGCCGGCGTTGCTCATTCGATTTCCACCACCATGGCGCCGTTAAAGGCATCGTTCTCGGATCCGTAGCCGTGCGGGTTGCATATGATCCGCGCCCCGCCGACGCTGGCGCCGCCGCCGCCGCCGCCGCCGACGACGCGATAGTCCGACGAATTGTGGACGTGGCCATGGACCCACAGCGTCGGCTGAAAGCGCTCGATCAGCGCGCTCTGGTCGGAGACGAAGGCAGCGGTGAGGGGATCGCTCTGAAATTTCGGGTGCACAGAATTCCAGTGCACTGCGTGATGAGTGACGACCACGGTGCTGCCGTCGAATGGTGTCGCCAAAATACCAGTGAGGTACGCCTTAGATTCGCGGTGTACCAAGGCTGCTTCCTGGGGCCTGAACCGGCGCCACGGCTGCTTCCGCCAGGTGATCAGGCGGTGATCATTCATGCCGGTCGCGCAGGTGTTCATCACCCCGAACTGATTGGCTTTGCCGAAAGCGAGATAATCGGTCCAGAACGTGGCACCGACCACACGGATCGCTCGTTCGCCGTCCCGGCCGGCCAAGATCACGGTCGCGTTTTCCAGCAGATAGATGTTGAAGGAGGCCGCCTGGGAACGGGCGGACGCGATTTCTTCGGGAATGCAGTGGCGGTAGTATTCGTGGTTGCCGAGCACCATCGCGATCGGGATGTGCATTGGCACGACGCGACGGAGGTACTCGAAGGCGCGGATCGCGCTCTCGCAGGTATCCCCGGCGACGATCACGAGGTCGACGCCAGGCAATATCGTGATGGGCTTGACCGGATGCACGTCGCCATGGAGGTCGGAGAAGATCTGGATCTTCATTCATCTTGCTCCCGCTCACGATCCTGGAAAGCGGTCAGCAGCACGGCCGCCGCATTGCTGAACTCGCGGGGATTTTCCGAGCACAGCCAGCCGTAGGCGAGCCATGCGGTTGCGAGCTCCCCGGCATAGGGATGGCCGAGGTCAGTCAAGCCCAAGACCTGAGCCAGAACCAGGGATGCCGCCGCGTTGCGCTCCAGGGCGCACCGCAGGAGCGCAGTCATCGCGATGTCAGTCCTCAGTGAGATTTCGCTCATCGGCATGAGCGTGAACGTGACCTCGATGGCGGCGGCCGCGTCGCCCTTTAGCGCGGCCAAAAGATCGAGTTCGGCATGCAGTACGTTGATCTGCTCGAGCGTTGCGCCCATGTGAAGGCGCTCGGGTTCGCCGAACGCCTGTGACGGGAGCCTCCGCCACCATGCCAGCGGTGAACTGTCCTCCGCCTTGAATGGCCAGGAACGTGCACCTGCGGGGCCGTAAGCTGCCAACCGAACCATCGTTGCGGAACCGGTCACCGCGGGTGTCATGGACTCTTTCTCATTGTTCAGCATGAACGTTCGGTCTTCGCTCTATTAGTTGCGCGAGCGGCCATTCGGGGGGCGGCGCAAAGACAACAGCAAGCTGGCGACCTGCCAGGACGTCGCGAGCTTCGTACGGAGGCGCGCCTCAAGCGGCATCTCGCCAAGCTTATGAGACAACGCGAGCGCCGCGCCGGGATCTTCGAAGGCGCACGACAGCAACAGCGTCATCGGGAAATCGACCCTGACGCCGATTGCACTGGGCGTCTTGCGGTGCATGACCATGCCGATAGCGGCATCTGCATCGCCCGAGATGGCGCGCTGCAACTGCGGGATGGTCGTGGTCGTCGCCTGCACGAACGAGATCACCTCGGCCTTGGTCGCGTCGTCGAACGCCTCGGCCGAAATCGTCCGCCAGTACTTCAGGACACGAGGCCACGGCTCTCTTGTGACCTCCTGGTGCCGTTCAGGGCCATCATTGTCGATGTGGTTCAAAGGCGCTCCTCCTGGGGTTACCGGCATCAGCTCGCGTGGCATCTTCACGGTCACTGACGGCTGCGGGGCCCGGGGCCGGCCGGACGCGCGTTGATGATCTTGATCAGTGCACTCTCGGCCCCGAAATGGTCGTCCTGAGGGACAGTTGTCCGAGCCGAGGGCGGCTGCTGCTTCACCGTTTCGCCGCCTATGGCCTCGAGGACGGTCGCGAAGAGGTAGGGGAGTTCGCTGTGCAGAGCCGTCCGCAGGCAGGTCGTGGACCTGTCCAGCGTCTGGCGCACCGGCACTCCGAAGTGGCTGTCCAGGTCATCGCGGCCGATCTTCAGTTCCTTGCTGAAGCCCGTGCCGCCGTAGTAGTCAATCACGCCGGTCGTCACGCGCGCGATGTTCGGGTAGCCGCGCTTTGCAAGGTAGCTCGAGAGCACCATGCGAGTGGCTTTCAGGTCGTTTTCGATAGGGCGCCGGCTGCGACCATCGATCGCGCCGTTCCCGCGCTTAATTTCGTAGGCACCGGCCCAGCCCACCTCCGCATCGATCACGACGAGATCGATGGTCACGATGCGCTCGGCCGACGCATCGGCGCGAATGTTGATTCGCGCCAGATCCTCCGCAGAGTTACGAGCCAGGAGAAGTTCCTGCGCGGCATCTGTCACAGGGATCGCGACTTCGACGAGCACGTCGAAGCGCCCACTGGCAGCGAGTGCGTTGGCGAGCGTGCTCTCAAGCAAGTGGCCGTGCCGCTTGACGACCGAGTTGACCACCGCGATCGCGCGAGACAGATCGGGGCCGATGACGGGATCCTCGTTGAAGGCGGTCGAGACCGCATTGGCTACAACCGTCTTCGCGGCCTGGGCGAGCGCAGCGTCAGAAACAGAGGGGATGATGTGCGACTCAACCTTCATGGTGTATGGCTCCTTCTGGATATCGATAAAACGCTCGTGCAATATGCGATGTGTTTCCCATTAATGGCACAACGTCGCTTTTTGCACAAGAGGCAAGAAGCGCTCTTCTGGCTCGGATTCCGGAATGGTTAAGAAGCCCCTCACGTCCTCAGGGACGATTACGGCCCAGCAGGTGAGGGCCGCCCGGGCGTGGCTCGATCTCTCCCAAGACGACCTTGCCCAGAAGACAGGAATTACGCGCCGCGCAATCCAAGACTTTGAGAACGGCAAACGCACGCCTCAACCGCGGACCCTTCGTGACTTTCGAAATGCGCTTGAAGAGTTCGGAATCGAGTTTCTTTTCATCGAAGAGCGCGCCGTCGGTATCTGCGCACGTGAGGCGGACAAATAGCGACGAGGACGCTATCGAGCTTGATTGGTGGCGTCGCCGCAGAGCAGACGTGGGTAGCTCAGCCGGGTGCACTCGGAGCGCCGCACAGTAGGAACTGGAATACAATCACTTATTCGGCAGCGAGTAAGCTACCAAAGAATCACCGATCGGCGTCTCCATGAAATGATGACCGCCGGCCATGATGACGAGGTACTGGCGGCCGCCGGCCTCGTAGGTGATCGGCGTGGCCTGGCCGCCGGCAGGTAGCACGTCCTTCCAGACAGTTTTTCCGGTCTTGATGTCGATGGCACGGATCAGATTGTCGGTCGTCGCTGCGATGAAGATCAGGCCGCCGGCAGTCACGACCGCGCCGCCATTGTTAGGCGTGCCGATCGTGATCGGCAGCATCGACGGGATCCCGAATGGGCCGTTCGTCCGGGCCTCACCTAACGGACGATCCCACAGCGTCTTGCCGGTCTTCAGATCGATGGCGCGAATTCCGCCATAGGGCGGCTGCTTGCACAACAATCCGGTGCCCGGCAGCCGCCAGCCGGCATTGACGTTGATCGCATAGGGGGAACCGAGCTGCGGATCACCCGCGCCTTCCTGCCCGCCGATTTCGCCGCGCGCCTGGTCCCGCGGCGCCCAACCAAGACGATTGGCCTCGTCGCGCGGCACCAGCCGATTATAGTTCGGCATGTCGTTGTAATTGGCAACGATGATGTCGCGTACGGGATCGATGGCGATGCCGCCCCAATCGGAGCCGCCATTATAGCCTGGATATTCAATCCAGTGCGGGCTGGCCGTGGGTGGCGTGAAGATGCCCTTGTAGCTCGCCTGACGAAACTGGATACGGCAGATCATTTGGTCGATGGGCGACATGCCCCACATGTCCTGCTCTGTGAGATCGGCCTTTCGCAGCGTGTGGTAAAGCGAGAATGGCTGGGTTTTGGCGCGCTGCGCAGGCTCCACGCCGCCTTGCGGCACCGGCCTCTCTTCGACGCCGACGAGCGGCTTGCCCGTGCGGCGGTCGAGCACGAAAATGTCGCCGCGCTTGCTCGGCAACACCAGCGCCGGCACCGGCGCGCCATTGTCCGTCGGGAAGTCGACCAGCGTCGCTTGAGAGCCGAGATCGTAGTCCCAGACGTCATTGTGCACGGTCTGGAAATGCCAGGCGGGTTTGCCGGTCGCAACATCGAGCGCGACCAGCGATGTCGCGAACTCTTTCTCGCGGTCCGAGCGGCTGCTGCTCCAGTAGTCCACGGCCGAAAGCCCAAGCGGCAGATAGACGAGTCCCAGCTCCTCGTCGCCGGAGGCGGTCGTCCACATGTTGGGTGTGCCCCTGGTATAGGTTTGTCCAACCTGCGGCGGTGCGCTTGCATCCGGCTTGCCCATGTCCCAGGCCCAACGCAACGCGCCCGTTTGCGCGTCATATCCCTGAATCACACCCGAGGGCGCGTCCCGCTTTTGCCCATCGAGCACTTCATGCCCGATGACAACGACGCCGCGAACGATCGTGGGCGCCGAGGTAATCGCGAACATGCCGGGATCGTGCCGGCCGACGCCCGTCGCGGTGTCGACCTGTCCGTCATATCCGAATGCCTCGCAACGCTTGCCGGTCTTCGCGTCGATTGCGATCAGGCGTGCGTCGAGCGTGCCTTCGATGATGCGGCTCTGACAGGCCGCGCCCTGATCGGCATTGGACAGTTCGTAATATGCAAGGCCTCTGCAAGCTGCAGTGTACGGGATGAACTCGTCCGGGACGCGCGGGTCAAATCGCCAGATCTGCTTGCCGGTCTTGGCGTCGACGGCGATAACGATGTTCTTGGGCGTGCAGACGTAGAGGTTATCCCCCACCTTCAGCGGCGTGTTCTCTGCGCCGTATGTGCCCTTTGTATTCTTGGTGGGCAAGTCGCCCGTGTGAAAGGTCCAGACCTTGGTGAGCTTGGCGACGTTCGTCGAGTTGATCTCGTCGAGCGGCGAATAGCGGCGCGCACTGTAGCTGCCGCCATAGGCAGGCCAATCTGCGCCAGTCTTCAGAGGCGAAGGATCGGTCATCGCGACGGTCGGAGACGGCATGACGCGAGGAGCGGCGCTTGCCGGCCGAAAAGCCCCGGTCATCAACACAGTTGTGGCTATCAGCAGTACAAGCCCCGCAGCGATTGTCGCCGCAGCTTCATACTGGTGGCGAATGGGGCGAAGCTTCGGCGTGAGCGCCATGACGGCGATCAGCAAAATGGCCGGCCCGACAGTCCGCGGCACCAAGGCCCAACCGTTGGCGCCAACTTCCCAGAACGCCCAGGCGAGGGTGAGCAGGAAGAGCAGAAGGTAAAGCCATGCGCCCTCAACGCGCCGGCGGGACAACAGGAGACCCGAGACGATCAGGACGATTCCGCTGGGCAGATAATAGAAGGAGCCTCCCAACCAAAGCAGCCATGCTCCGCCGGCTCCGAGCACGAGGCCAATCAGAACCATGACTCCACCGAGAGTGAATGCCGCCCAATCTGGTGCACGATATCTCTGAGCCATGCCGGTTACTCGTCATCTGTTGATTACTTTGCTCCAGATCCAAGAGTGCGTCCGCCGCTTTGGTTCCTGCATTTGCTCGTACGCTTCCGGACCACGGAGCGCCGTTGGCTCGGGGAGGCGATGAGCTCAAGCGACCGTGAGCAGCCCGAAGAGAAGGGCAATTCGTTTCTGCTCGGCTATCTTGATTTCGGGGTCCTACGCATTCTCAACGTATGTGAATACGTTCGCTGCCTATCATAAAGACCTGCGGCTCGCTCGGCGCAGTTGCCGTGTTGACGATATGGCTCTGGGTCGCCGCCTATTCCGTCCTGGCGGCGCCGAACTCAACGCTGAGATCGAAAGGCGACTGTCTCAGCGATAGCCTTTGGCGGATCATCGTCGCCCGCTAGAGGCAAGACCTGTTCGGTGAATTGCCCCATCGGACCTGCCCGGACCATCAGAGTAAACAGCTGATGTCGACCTTCGACATCCTCCCTGTCGCTGCGAGCGGCAATCAGGCGACGAGCGTCTGCAAGGACGAGGTCGGCGTGGTGGGAGAGCGCCGAGAGCCGGGTGGGGTCGCGCTCGGAGCTTGCGACTTGTGTCATCACCTCAATCATTCGGATCGATATTGCAGGCTGGGCGCCTGCGCTTTGCCGGATCATATGGAACATCGTCCCGAGCAGTTGATCGTATTGCACATGCGGCACCACCAGCACCGGCTGACTTCCTCTGATCGACACTCCTGATGGCAGATGCAGGGGTACGAGATCGCAGAGCGCCGCACCCAACCGATCCAGGACCGAGAGGGCGGTATGTGGATCGTTGATGCCAGGCGAAAGCGCCCTCACCGCGACTTCGACGAGTTGCCGAACGGCAAAGCGCAGATCGGAAGCGATGCTGCTTGTTGCGCCCAGCGCCGTCGCATTCCGGATAGCCGCTTCGGCGCCGTCGACGGGAGGATTAACCAGAGCGACGGTCGCTCCCGGAAAAACATAGTCGCCGGGGCCGATCAACAGCCGAATGGTGGCTCTATGCTTGGCCGCCCAGGTGGCCAGGCCCTCTTCGTCCAGATGCTGCAGATAACCGCGCCGCGAGTCCTTCAGGGGCAGGGAGCCGATCCAGTACTCACTCGGCGGAGGCTTCGGCTGCGGATCCTGGACGGTTAGCTGGCGCATAGCGCTGCGGAGGTCTTCACTGACGAGTTCGACGACAGTCTCAACGTTGATCCGGCCGGCGACGTGACCGACGAAGTAGACGAGCGTCCCCACGCAGGCCAATGCGAGCAGAATTCCAACGCTCAGTGATAGATGAGGGACGAAGCCGCCTTCCGGCTCTGTCCGGACGCTTCTCAGCACGACGAGAGCGTAACAGAAGGTGCCGAGCAGCATCCCCAGCGTGAATTGATTGCCGCGATCGCGCGTGAAATTGCGCAGCAGTCGCGGCCCCATCTGACCTGCAGCGAGAGACAACGCGGCAATGGTGATCGAGAACACGGTTCCCGCGACACCGATCGTGGCGCCGGCTACGGTGCCGAGCAGGGTGCGAGCGCCGGTCGCGCCGCCGTCGTACATCCAGCCCTGTAGATTTGATAGGGAGACCGCATCGCTTTGGTCAACATGAACGAGAGTAAAGGCGCCGATCAGGCTGGAAAGCACCATGAGTATAGGCACCAGCCAGAATGTCTCGCCAAGGTCAGCCAGCAGTTTTTCAGCGCGGGCGAGCATATTTTGAGCCGCATAACCACATCGAACCTGGAACCAACAGCCGGGAGGTGGAGCGGTTCCGCCCAACCGCTCCACCTCAGAAGATTACCCGTTGCTGGGGTACTTGAATTCAGGCGCCGACTTCAACTGGTCGGCCGTCGTGTCCATGGTCGCGGTCCACTTGTTGGCCGCATGATCGAACTTCAGATTGATTGCCGAAGGCCGCACTGCAACGTAGTGGTCGCCAAGGCCCAGGAACCCTCCCACCGAGAGGATATAGCCGTCGATGCCGTTCTCGTTCAGCGCGACGTCCTTGATCGTGCCAATGTCCTGTTTGGCGTTGTTGTACACCTGCAGACCCATCAACTGCGAGCTCAGGCCGTCCTTCGGCGGCACCGACGTGAAGACTCCGCCAGGGCGATCCGAAGTTGCGTTAGCGCTGTTGCTGGACGAGTTTGAATTCGAAGACGACTTCTGCGCGTTAGCGCCGACCGTTTTCACCTCGGCGAACGTATTTGGACCAACGAACATTGTCACCGGATTGCCTGATCGATCCCTGGCCTCCACCAGGAACGACTGCGGCCGCACCTTGACGTCAGTGAAACCTGCCTGTTGCAGGTCGTTGACCATCTGTTGCCGAGTGCTTGCCTGACCAGGGTCGGATTGGACCGCGTCCGCCTTGTTGCCCCCCTTGTTTGTCATGCCGTTTTCAGCGCGTTGGTCAGCCGACTGATTGCGGCTCGAGTTCTGCACTGCGCTATGGTCCGCGGGACCGGTAGCTTGCGGAGCGCTTTGTGCCATCGCAAGCGATGATGCGCCGACAAGAACTGCCGCCGCCAAGAATGAGGTCGCCTTCATGTATGGATCTCCTCGCTCGAGTTCAAAAGTTGATGGCGTCCGTAGCGGCCCGCGCCGGCAGAACGCCGTCTTGCTCAGGGACATGGATGCCGTATTCCGTCGTATCCCACGTAAGTCCCGGAGCTCGGGTCGTACGACTTGTATCGCTGGGAGCAGTAGGCGTTGTTCTCGGCAGCTTGCGCCCGGCTGTTGGCGACGGCGCCTCCAATCGCCGCACCTGCCACGAAGCCGCCTAACGCTGGACCCCAGCCGCGGCTATATCGGTGCCGGTATCCGTCACGCCAGTGATGACGATGCCAACCCTGGTGGCGGCCATGCCTCCATTGAACTTCCACCAGGCTTGCGTGGTTCTTGGCCATCCCGCTCGCGGCCAACATAGGTGCGGCTTGCGCAGTAGTTCCGACCGGAATCGCGAGCGCCAATACGGCGACGGCAACGTACCATCTGTTTGCTTTCATAAACTCATCTCCGCGGTTTTCATTACCTGAAGAAAATGCGCGAGCTGCGGTGCCGTTGCAGAGACAGTTGGTACGTATGTGTACCCGGCCGGGAGCACCTGCTTCCTGCAGCAGCGGCAAGGCTCCGGTCGAAGCACCACTGGCCCCGTGCGGCAGCGGACCAACTTATGCGTCTACGATCCGGGTCCGGGTTGATCACCGCGGCATCATCCATACGATAAGCAAGACTCGAGGGGCTTGCCGCAAGGTCATTGGAGTCCCAATGCGAATAGCCATAATCGAAGACGAATACTTCATCGCCGACGATCTCGCGGTCGAGATCCGACGCAGCGGTCATCAACCAATTGGCCCGTTTGCAGAGCTAAGCCCTGCTTTCCATGCAGCGGCTAACGCAGCTATCGATGCGGCGCTTCTCGACGTCGACCTGCACGGGCGGCCCTCGTTCGAATTTGCAGATCTCCTCTTGAACAGAAGCATCCCCTTCCTGATCTACACGGGATACAGCCGCGAAGTGATACCCAGCCGATTTGCCCGGTACGTGGTTGAAAAGCCGATTCCAATTCGTGATGTGATTGATCGCTTGTGTCGCCATGCGCTTGTGCACGGCTCGCCGCGGGACTGGTATGGCGTTGGTCCGTAATTGCCGCGACAGGGGCGCATAGCGTTGTGGCTTGGCGTCTGACGTAGCGCGTACGCAGGCGCGCCGACCTTCTCCCGGGCATAAACGTTCTGATCGGAACGCCGAATGCCCAGAACGATTGTCGCTAGGCAAGCCCGGAGCACCTTCGCAGTGGGTGTGCTTCCGAACCGGACTTGTGCATACCTCGACTGTAAAGAGGGCCGTAGGAGCTTGGCATGCTGAAGTGGGCGTTTGATCTTCTTTGTGATATCGATCGTAGCCGGATTGCTCGGGTTCAGCGGAATCGCCGCTGGTGCATCCACCATCGCCAAGTGGCTGTTTTTCGCGGCTGTTGCGATTTTTCTGGTGTTCGTGCTCCTCGCCTTCTTTGCGGGGGAGCTGATTCTTTAGCGCTGATAAACGGGCGCTCGGCACGTCCAGCAACAGCGAGCACTGTGATCCGCACGCGGCCCCACTTCGACTGGAGACGCGCGCCTTTTGAGCCATCCATCACGAATTGCTTGTCCGCCGAGCATTGGCTGCATTGAGAGAGTTCTCATGTGCAGATAAAATCACGCGAGAGCAGTTGCAGGACAATTGCTCGAGTTGCGACTGATCCAGAATCTCGACTTGAGCGCGACCTCGCTTGATGATGCCTCGCGCTTCCATTTCGCCCATTGTCGACGTGATACCTGAGCGCCGAACTCCAAGGGCCTGTGCAATGCATCGATGCGTGAGCGGGATTTCACGGGAGAACAATTTGTCCGCTGCAACGAGAAGCCACCGAGCCAGTCGTTGCTGCAAGCTGTGACGCGAGTTACATGCAGCGAGCTGCGAGCTTTGGATCAGCGTGGCCTGCACGTAGCGCAGCAATAGCTTCTGGATCTCGACATCGCCCCTCACCAGCTCAATCAAAGCATCTGCCTCGATGCGCAAGGCCCTCCCGGGAACCTGAACCATGCAACGGTGAGGGGAAACGCGCATGCCAAGGATCAGGGGAATGCCGATGAAATCCTTCGCTCCGACAGTCTGTATCTCGACCGGAAGGCAGTTTCCGGCTCTGGCAGTCAGTGAGGCCGCGCCATTTTCAAGAAAATAAGCATTTTGCAACAGCACATTACGTTCCTGCAGCATTTGTCTCGGTCGCAGCGTTACTTCGTCGCAGAGTTCGACTAGCCGGCTGCGTGATGAGTGTGGAAGGCGGCGCACCAGATCGTTCGTGGCGTGATGTGCGTGCGGCGTTTGATCGCGCTCTCGTGACGGCGCGAGAGATGGCGTCGGACTGTGCGTTGGCAGGACGTTTTCGAGTTCGTTGCTCAACATTTCGCGTCTCCTTGGAACGGCTATTCACCAAGATGTGGGGCGCGCGCCGGCCTCCTCACAGTCGGGCTGAAGGTGAGGACTCGTCAGGAGAAACCTGACCTGGTCCTCAAGGCCTGGATCGTGAGCTTGCCTTTGATGCGCGAGGGAATGAAGTACGTCGGCCGAGGCATGCAACAGCGTGCCTCGATGTGCACGCGTGGATCTCCGGGGCGTTTCCTAAGGGCCGGGTACCCGATTGGTCGCGGCACTCTCTTCTTGGCACGGCAGCGGACCGTTCGTTTGACCGGCGGCCAGAACTTCGCGCATCGGAGACGATTATACGATCAATGGTAATGTTCGCACGACGGATCGTAGGAGCGCTGAATGGGCCTAAAGAGCAGGATCACCCTTGCAATTGTCGTGGGTACAATCTCGACCTCTGTGCTGTTGGGTCCCGCATGGGCAGAGACGGCGACGCAGGCTGCGACGGAACAGTCGGCGGAGTCCGAGCAGTTCGCCAGCACGGTCTATAATGGATACCGTGCGTCGCGACTGCTTGGGAGCGCGGTGTTCTCGTTGAAAGGTGAGTATTTGGGAGCCGTCCGGAACGTGACCTTGGCAGACGACGGGCAGATTGATTCTTTGCTCGTCGAAGGCTTCAGAACGAAGGATGAGCCGGAGTTCATCTCCCGAATTCCCTTCAAGCGGGTGCTGCGCCCGCTCCACGAAGGAGCTATCGTGGCCGACTTTTCCGATTTGAGGTCGCGAGAATACGGCCTCTTCGTTGACCCTGATCAGGCGCAAGCAGAGCCGCACGAATTCTCGGTCTCCAAGGTCATCGGAGACTATGCGCAGCTGCAGGCAGGCCAAGGCTATGGCTATGTCTCCGATCTCGTTTTCGACAGCGGGGGAAAGCTCGCGGCCGTTGTGATATCCCGCGAGGCGTCCGTTGGCGGAGGGACGTATGCCTTTCCGTACCCGGGTCAAACGGGGCGGTGGAGCCCAAAGCTAAGCTATTATGGTCTGCCTTACGCAACGGCAGAGCAAGCAAACAAAGCCGGTCTGCGGCTCAACATGAAGGAGTTTCAGAACTCGTGAGCCTAATGGTCCCCGGCGGTGTGCCTCATGAGAGAGGCGCGCGGCTTCACGAGCGAACTGGTGCAGTCACGCCTTTGAGCGCAGCGAATGTTCTCCTCTCCCAAGCTTGCGTTCGAACGTGGCTGCATCAGGGCGCTTTGCTCCCGTGCGTCAGATGCGTGCGAGAACATCAGCGAAGGTCAATGCGAACATCGCGATCACGAAAACAAGCCCCGAGATCGCCGCGATCCGGACCAGCGGCTTGGCTGAGGCGAGTTCCATGAAGAGCAAGACGACGAGGGTCGATTTCACCCCCGCAATGATGATGCCGCTGGCTGCTGTCATTCGGCCCATGGGAACATAGGCGGCGACGAGGCTGAGCACGAGGAGTGCGAGGAGCGCTGCCCAGATCAAGAGGTTTCTCGCCCACAGGCGGCGCACAATACTGCCTGATTCACCTTGCCTGTTCATGATGCACGCCCCGGCAAATAGATCAGCGGATAGAGGAAGATCCACACGATATCGACCAGATGCCAGTAGAGGGCTGTGACCTCGATTTCGGGATTGTCTTTGGTCGGAAGTCGGCGCCGGAGCAGCACCCAGAACAAGCGGCTCACGAGAGCAATCCCGATGGAAAGGTGGATTGCGTGGACGCCCGTGACCAGCCAATAAAATCCATAAAACAGCTGCGCTCCTGGCAGAGACAATGCAAACCCGGCTCCCGGTACGAGCTCCTTATCGATGTCCTCCTTGTACTCGAAGCCCTTGATGACGATGAATGCGAGCCCGAGCAACGCGGTGAGCATGAGGCACACGAGGACGAGCCGTCGCAGTCGCGCAGACGCTTCGGACGCTTGCGAAGCCATGGCCATGGTGAGGCTGCTCGTCAACAGCACGGCGGTATTGATCGTGCCGTACCAGATATTTGTCTCCCGCCCGGCTGCAGCGAACGCCTGTGGATGCTCGATTCGACAAACCGTGTAAGTCAGCATCAGCGCCCCGAAGAACAGCGTCTCGCTGGCGAGGAAAACCCAGATTCCGAACTTGCCTGCCTCGCGCTGCCGGCCGAAATCCGACCAGGGTTCTCTCAGCAGTGCGCTTTGGTCGCTCATCGCGTTTCTCTTGCGTTTTGCATTTCGGGGGGATCAGTTCCAGCCGACATGCCTTCGGCGTGGTAGTCATAGGGCCCGCGATCCACGCGGGGCTGCCTGTCAAAATTCTTCGGAGGAGGCGGAGAACCCGTGGTCCACTCCAGGCCTGTCGCGTCCCAAGGGTTCTTCGCGGCTTTTCCGCCGTAGAACAGGGACCAGGTGAGATATCCCAGAGGCAACAAGTAGGCGATGGCGAGGACCGCTGCTCCGGCAGACGACATGACATTGTAGATCTGAAACTCCGCTGGATAGGTATGATAGCGGCGCGGCATGCCGAGGTACCCGGCAAAGAATTGCGGCAGGAACGTCATATTGAAGCCGGCATACATCAGGATGGCCGCGAACTTTGCCCAGCTCTCCGGATAGAGCTTGCCCGTGACCTTGGGCCACCAGAAGTGAAGCCCGGCGAAGAAGGCGGATACGGAGCCGCCCACCATGATGTAGTGGAAGTGAGCGACGACGAAGTAGGTGTCGGTGACATGGATGTCCACCGGGATCGAGGCGAGGAACAGCCCGGAGAGCCCGCCGGTCGTAAACAGACCGACGAAGCCAAGCGCATACAGCATCGGCGATTCGAAGCTGATCTGACCGCGATACAGCGAAGCGGTCCAGTTGAAAACCTTGATTGCCGACGGCACGGCGATGATGAAGGACAGGAAGGAGAACACGAGGCTGGCCAGGGCCGACTGTCCGGAGACGAACATGTGGTGGCCCCAGACGAAGAACCCGACGCCCGCAATCGCAAGCATGGCATAGACCATGAAGTCGTATCCGAAAATTCGCCGCCTCGCGAAGCATGGGATGATTTCGGACACGACGCCCATCGCCGGCAGGACCATGATGTAAACCGCCGGATGCGAGTAGAACCAGAACAGGTGCTGGAACAGGATCGGATCGCCGCCGCGAGCCGGATCGAAGATCGGCAAGCCCAGCACGCGCTCCGCGATCACGAGCAGGAGCGAGATGGCGAGCACCGGCGTGGCAAGCACCATGATCAGCGACGTCGCGTAAATCGCCCAGACAAACAGAGGCAGCCGGAACCAGGTCATGCCGGGAGCACGAAGCATGTGAGTGGTCGCGATGAAGTTCACTCCCGTGGCGATGCTGGCAAAGCCAACTACGAACACGCCGGCAGCAGCCGCGAAGACGTGGCTGTTGGAGAACATCGACGAATAAGGCGTATAGAACGTCCAGCCGGTGTCGACACCTCCGGCGACGAGGGCATAAACGGTGAAAGCGCCGGCAGCGACGGTCAAATACCAGCTGAAGAGATTGAGGCGCGGAAACGCGACATCGGGCGCGCCGATCATCAGCGGCAGCAGGAAATTGCCGAACGTATTCGGGATCGACGGCACCAGGAAGAACCAGACCATGATGATCCCGTGGAACGAGAACAGCTTGTTGTAAGTGTCCGACGTCAACAGCCATCCGTTCGGCTGGAACAGCTCGAGCCGAACGGCGGTGATTGCGGCGCCTCCCAGAAAAAAGAAGAACGTGATGGTGATCGCGTAAAGGATTGCAATGCGCTTGTGGTCTGTCGTGGCAAGCCAGGACGAGATCGTCGAGCCGTGGCGCAGATAATCGGGGCGTGGCGGCAGCGGCAGCTCTCCGGCGAGCAGGGTGTCAGTCATTTTGCTGCTCCTCCCTGAGCGAGCGGATATAGGCGGTCAGGCTCTGGATCTCTCCGTCGTCGAGCAGCCCTTTGAAGCTCGGCATGATCGGCTCAAAGCCGGCCACGACGTCGCGGTTCGGCTGCAGCATCGAACCGCGGATGTAGGCATCGTCCGCGGAAACGGTGCGTCCATCCGCCAGCTGCACCGCGCGGCCGTAGAGACCCGTCAGGCGCGGCGCGTGGACGTTCGAGGAGACGGCGTGGCAGCCGGAGCATCCTTGCGACACGAACAGCCTGGCGCCCTCATGGGCAAGATCGTCGCCCTCCGGCTGCTGGACCAGCCATTTGGCATAGTCATCTTGCCGCATGACCACGATCCTGCCGCGCATCATGGAATGGTTCGTGCCGCAATACTCAGCGCAGAGCAGTGGAAAGGTGCCGGTTTTGCTCGCCTGAAACCAGATGTCGGTGTCGCGGCCAGGCAGCACGTCCTTCTTGACCCGAAACGCCGGGACGAAGAAGGAATGGATCACGTCCTGCGAGCTCATCAGGAGATGGACGGGCTTGTCCAGCGGCACGTGAAGGGCATTGATCTCACGCGCGCCGTTCGGATGTTGCGTCTTCCACATCCACTGCTTGGCGATGACGTGGATTTCAAGTGCGCCCGTGGGCGCGGCAAGGCTGCTGAGGTCAGCGGAAGATGCCCACCAGAATAGGAAGGCGAACGTCAGCAACGTCGCGACCGTCCAACCGATTTCGAACTCGCGGCTGAGAATCTCAGGCATCGGGCCGCGCTTGGCGCGAGATCCGCGCCGATATCGGACGGCAAACAGCAGGATGAGCCCGAAAACGAGGACCACGGTCGCGCCGGAAAGGAAGAGCAGAAGATAGAAGATGTGATCAACCGTGACGGCGTGTGTGCTCGCTTCCGGCAGCCTGAATAACGAATTCATGCCGAGGCTCCCCGACGCCTGCTGCGGACCAGCATCAGCCCGACGAGGGCGGCCATGATGGCAACCGTGGATGCTCCGAAAATCTGCAGGACCGTTGTGATCCTGTGGGTGTAGATGCCGTGCACCGCGTCAAATCCGTAGCAGAGCAGCGCGATGCGCCCGGAGAGTCCACCGATCCGCCCGTCACCGGCATCCAACAGAGCGAGGCGAAGGTCACCGGGCTGCAGCGCGAGGCTGGAAAGCGCGCGGACGACCCGTCCGTCGGGCGCGAGCGTGACGAAGGCTGCCGGATGCGCAACCGCGTCATGCTTGTCGTCGGCTTCGGTATGGTAGCCGATTGCACCGAGCAGCGCGGCAACGGTCTCCTTCGATCCTGTCAGGACCGATGTTCCCGCGCCCCCGATCTGTCCCTGGGTAAAGCGGCGGGCGTCGTCAATGGTGTCGCGCGGATCGATGCCGACAACGACGAGGCTGTAATCGCGTCCTGCGATAAACCCGGTCTGCTGCAGCGCCGAGCTTGCGATCGTCAGCGCAGGCCCGCAAATCTGCTTGCAGGTGAAGTCCGCTGGAAGGAGCAGGGTCGGACGTCCGTCGATCGCATCGCGCAGGGTGACGGTGTCACCGCCGACGGCCCTAAACTGCAGGGATAACGGAACGCGGGCGCCCTGAGGAGGATCGAACCCGACGCGCCCGATCTGCTCCTCGGTCAAACCGGCATGCGCGAGCCCCGGCCAGAGCGCAAGCGCCAAGACGACGATGGCCAGCCTCATGGATTGCCTCCACTTGCACCGGGCGTCGAGGCGCGCGCGGCCTCGAAGGCATCGTAGGCGTGCTGGCCGCGTCCAGAGACGAGCTGCATCGCCTCGTCGATCGGGATGCTGGCGATGTTGTGGTCGCGATCGACCCAGGCATAAGCGGTGAGCCTGGCACGCTGCGCGGCCTCGAACCGGGTCAGGTCGGCCTCCGGAGAGGTCTGGAGCTCGGGCGAGCGAAACCGGCGCTCTGCGCGCGGCGTGAATGCGCCCGGCGCTTGCGTATTCAGGAATAGTAGCATTCCCGCAATCGCGGCACCCACGAAGAGCAGGAAGCTACCCACGACGACGAGAACGGCACGGTTGTGGACGCCGGCCGGTTGCGGAAGCGCGCGGCTGCCCATCTCCTCATTCGGCATGACGCACCTCTGCGGATGCGGTGCCCTGCCCAAAGAGGACCGAAGCAACGGTCAAGATGAGGAGGGCGCCGAGAGCCGTGAGTGCAACATGAACTTGCGCGGAAAATGCCGGCACCAGCAGCCAGGCGAAGTGCATGACGGTGCCGACGCACAGCAACAGGCCGACGATGCGCAAGCCTGCAGGGCTGCCGCGCACGCCCTCCAACAGCAGCATCGCAAATGGAAGCACGGCTCCGGTGACGAATGCCACGAGCAGAATGTTCGTCCATGCGTCCGTGCTGCGCCTCAGGAACCACTCGGCCTTGTGAGGTAGATCGCCGTACCAGGCCACCACATATGTCATGTATTCGAGGTAGACGACGCCCAGCAGCGTTGCGATCAAAAGGCTGCCGATATCGCTCAGCGCTTTGCCATCGACGTTCGACGTTGCAAGCACGGCGACAACGGCCAGCGCGGCGAGCAGCTGCTGTATTGCAATCATGGAGGCGAAGGCGGTGGAAACGTAATGCGGTTCGACGGAGAGGAACCAATCGACCGCAACCATGCTGATGGTAAACCCGAAGAACGCAAGTCCGAGCGCGGCCAGTAGCCGTCCACCTAGTCCAAGACCGAAAGTCACTCCGAGCACGGACCATCCGATCAATGCGATCACGGCACGCAGGACAAACCACGGCTGGCCGAGGTACCAGCGGGCAATGTCGGGCTTGATCTGGCTGGCATCTGCGGCCCAGGGGTAGATGTCAGTCAGTCCGGCGAGAACGGGGATGAAGGCGATGGCGACGAGGGGCACCATGACTGCGAGGGGTCGCAGCACCGGTCCGGCCGCAAAGCCCCAGCGGCCGCCGGTCAAGCGATGAATCAGCAGCAGCGTCATGCTGCCGATGGGGGCGCAGCTCCAGATCGCAAATCCCAAGAGCCAGCCCTGGAGCAGGCTCGGATAGGGGCCGAGTCGCCCGGCCGCGAGCACGAGGCCAGAAGCGAGTAAGATCACCACGAGGCCCGCTGCAATTCGCGGCGTCCCGGTTGCTCTCAGGGCAGGGCGGCGGAGCACGGCGGTCACGGCAGCTTGCTCCTCAGCTCCGGGACGTCCGCGACGTCGGCGTGTTGCGACTGCTGCAGCGCGCGGATGTAGGCGATGATGGCCCAGCGGTCGCGCGGCTCGACGCGCGCGGCGTAGGAATACATCGCGCCGTAGCCATGGGTGATCACGTCGAAGAAGTGTTGAGCATCGGCCGAGCGGAGGCGGGCGGAATGGTAGGAGGGCGGAGCAGGAAAGCCACGTCGCACGATCATGCCATCGCCGTGGCCGGAGAACCCGTGACACGGAGAGCAATAGATATCGTAGCGCTCGTGGCCGCGGGCCAGCAGCGCCATGTCGACCGCGGGCGGCTTGGTGATCTGCTGCAAACGGTCGAGATCGCCCTGTGCGACGACCGCTTGCGGTAAGGCCTGGGCTTCGGTGCCATCCTTGAACAGCGCAGCCTTCGAGAACGTGCCGTAGCGATTCTGCTGAGACATGGAATGATCGCCGCAGCCGGCGAGCGCCGATGACAGCAACAGCAGCCATGGCAGAGCGCGGGCGGTCATGGCGTGCGCAGCTCCGTGACCGCGACGGCGCCGGCGTCGCGGAGGACCGTCCTCAGCTCGTTCGGGTCGCCGTCAGCAGCGGCCAGCAGGAAGTAGCGATCCTGCGTTACGCGTTCGAACCCCGGAATCTCGAACATTGCATCGTGCAGACGAGGCAGGCGGCACGACCAAAAAAAGGTGATGACGCCGGCGAGCGCCGCCGCGAGGACACCGACCTCAAACGGCACCAGCAGGAACACCTGCCAGGAGTTCAGTGGCCGGCCGCCGCTGTTGATGGGATAGTCGATCACGGCGCTGTACCATTGCAATGCGAAGGCGAATGCTGCAGTTCCGAGGCCGCCGGCAAGCATCACACCGCGAATTGCGGATCGGCCCTGCCCAAGTTGTTCGGCGAGCCCTTCGATCGGATACGGCGCGAACGCTTCGAGTGCGGCGTGTCCTGCCGTACGCACGCGCTCTAGCGCCGCCTTCAGCGCTTCGCCGTCGAGGAATTCCGCCACGAGCTTGGCCGTCATGCCGCGGCCTCCTGATGGGCGAGCTCGCGCACGTCGAACATTGATATGCTCGGGACCAGCCTCATGAAGATCAAAAACAGAAAGGCGAAAAGGCCGAGGGGCGCGACAAGAAAGCTCCAGTCCCAGAACGTGAAGTGAAACGTCCGCCACAAAGACGGCATGTAACCATGCGAAAGCGTGTTCCAGACGATGAGGATGCGCTCGAGCCACATGCCTATGTTGATCGCGATAGCAACAGGAATCAGAATGAACAGCGACCGTCGCGGGACGGGCCACCATAGCAACTGCGGGATCAGGCAGTTGCAGGCCAGCAAGGCCCAGTACAGCGGCGCGTAGGTTCCAGTGAACTCGAAGCGAACCACCTCACGGTCGGCATGCTCACCGCCGTACCAGCCCATGAACCACTCCGTCGCATAGGAATAGAACATGACGATGGAGGCCATCAGCAGGATGCGGGCCATCACCTCGAAATGGCGGCGGGTGATAATCGCCTGGAGGCCGAGCCCCCAGCGGATCGCCGCCGCCAGCACCACGACCATCGCGAATCCGGAGTACATCGCGCCGACGACGAAGTAGGGTGGGAAGATGCTCTCCTGCCAACCGGGCATCAGGCTCGCCGCGAAGTCGAGACCGACGATCGAGTGCACCGAGCAGACCAGAGGCACGCCGAGGGCCGCCATCGTGGTATGCAGTGTCTGCAGCCGCGACCACTCGCGGGACGAGCCGCGCCATCCCAGCGCAAATGCGCCGTAGAGCAGTTGGCCGGCACGGCGGGGCGTGCGGTCGCGCATGGTCGCAAGGTCGGGGATCAGGCTGACATACCAGAACAGAATGGAGAACAGCAGGTAGCTCACGATGGCCCAGAAATCCCACACCAGGGCACTGCGCCATTGCGGCCAAAGCGCCATGGTGTTCGGATATGGCGCGAGCCAATAGGCGTAGATTGGTCGACCGAGGTGAACGATGGGCATCAGCCCGGCGATCGCAACCGCAAACAGCGTCATGGCTTCCGCGAAGCGATTGATCGAGGCGCGCCATCTTTGCCGGGTGAGCAGCAGCATCGCCGAGATCAATGTGCCGGCATTGCCGATTCCGATCCACCAGACGTAGTTGGCGATCGCGACTCCCCAGACGATGGTGGAGTTGATGCCCCAGATGCCGATGCCCTGGTAGAACAGCCACGCGATTGCAACGAACAGCCAGAGCACGAACGGCAGGGTGATCAGCAGGGCCAGCCACCATCTTTTGCCGAACCCGGTGAAGAGCGGATCAGCCACCGCCTGGGTAACTGCGGCGTCGCTCGCCCGCGCGGCCGAGATCCATCGATGCGCCGGGTGATGCTGGGGACGGAGAACTTCGCTCATGTCCGCCCCTCCGGCTCCGAAGGTGCGGGATTGCGCACATCGGCAAGATAGGTGGTGCGCGGCCGCGTGCCGAGGTGGCCGAGCAGGGCATAGTGGCGCGGGTCGGCCTTCCTGTGGTTGATCTCCGCGTCGGCCTGGTTCAGGTCTCCGAAGCTGATGGCGCGGGTCGGGCACGCGTTCTGGCAGGCTGTCTGCACCTCGTCTGGACCGAGCGGCCGGTCCTCACGTTCCGCGGCGCGACGTGCGCCGCTGATGCGCTGGACACAATAGGTGCATTTTTCCATGACACCGCGGGCGCGTACGGTCACCTCCGGGTTCTTCTGGCCGCGATAGGATTCTGCGCCAAGATTGCCGTATTCCTCGCCGTCGGCATAACCGAAGAAGTTGAAGCGACGAACCTTGTAAGGGCAGTTCGCCTCGCAGAAGCGGGTGCCGATGCAGCGATTATAGACCTGCGCGTTGAGGCCTTCACTGTCGTGAACGGATGCGGCGACAGGACAGACGGGCTCGCACGGGGCGTGCTCGCAATGCATGCAGGGCACCGGCTGAAAGCCGATCTGCGGACTGTCCGCCGAGCCATGATCATAGCCATCGACACGCATCCAGTGCATGTCGCGCCCCATCGCAACCTGCTCGGGACCGACCACAGGAACGTTGTTCTCGGCTTGGCAGGAGACCACGCAGGCATTGCAGCCGATGCAGACCGAGGTATCGATCACCATCGCCCAGGCATGCCCCTCGCCGGGCTTCACGCTGGGCGGCATCAGGCTGGGTGGATCCGGGTGGACTGGCCCTGGCAGCGGCTGGCCGAGCCGATACAGCGGATAGAGTTCGCGCACGTCTTCCGGCGACCGGACGATGTTCTGAGTCGAAAGGACCGGCTCGCGGCGCCCAGTCGGCTGGATCGAGACCTGCGGAAGGTGCCATCGGTTCCTGGATGTCCGGAGTGTATAGGCGTTGGCACCGACGCCATTGCCGATCGCGCCGGCCTTCTGCCGCCCCCCGCCGAGCGTGAGCGCGCCGACGCCCATGGCCATCCCGGGTTCAGTCAGAACGGGTAGCTCGATCGATCGGCCGTTCGCGGCGACTGTGACGACGTCGCCAGACGTGAGACCGAGGCGGGTTGCCTCATCCGGATGCAGCGCGAGCGCATTGCCCCAGACCTGCTTGCTGAGCGGTTTCGGACACTCCTGGAGCCAAGCGTTGTTGGCGTATGAGCCATCCCAGAGGCAAGGATCAGGGCGCAGAACCAGGCTGATCTCGTCGTCGCGCTTGTCGTGAGGTTCGGGATCCGCGAGTGGCGGCAGGAGCGGAGCAGGGAGGGAAACAGCAGTGGCGGCGCTTCCTGCAATGATCCCGTCGTGCAGCACGCGCTGCCACCATGCCTCGAAATCCGCAGCGGCCGCGGTCGGCCAGGTCTGCCGCACCAATTCGTAAGCGCCCGCATCTTCTGCGCCGCTCAGCCAGGCGAGAAGCTCGTGCTCGCTGAAGCTCTCGTAGAGCGGGTTGATCAGAGGCTGTATGATGCTGGCCGTCCCGTCACCAGCCCGCAGATCCGACCACGTTTCGAGACGATGTCTTTGCGGGACATGCCAGTTGGCGATAGCCGCGGTTTCGTCCGCGTACTCGCCCATATGAAGGCGAAAGGCCGCTTTCTGTGCGCGGGCCCCGAAGTGCAAATCGGATGGTGCGTCATAAGCGGGATTGATGCCGATCATGACGAGCTGACGCACGCGGCCGGCATCGAGATCGCCGGCGAGCTGTTCAAGCGTTCCCGCCTGCTTGCCGGATGGCGTGCGATCAATGGGATCGATGAGCCGAACGGGCGCATTGAGTTGAGCATTGATCCAATGCACCAATGCGTGGAGTTCCCTGGACATTGCCGGGCCCGCGATGACGAGCGCCTCGCCCTTGTGTGAGTTCAAGTCGGCCGTGATCTTCCGAAGCAGCAGACGCTCGCGTTCTGGAAGTTCGGTTGCACCGGTCGCGGCGCCGAGCTGCCGCGCCAAGCTCGCCGCGAACCGCTCGATCGCCTCGGGACGAAGCGCCAGACGTTCGTCCGCCTTTGCTCCGGTGAGCGTGAGTGCGCTCTCAAGACAATAGAGACGCGAGAAAGCCTTCGGCTCGCCGCGGCCGATTGCATAACCGCGGCCAATCCGGATCTGATCGGGGCCATGCCCGAGCGGATCGGCATCGAGCGCGACGATCACCCGGGCCTTTGCGAAATCGGCAATACTGCGCACAGGCTGGCCATAAGCGAGCTGCCCACCTTCATGCGCGTTATCGTCGTCCGTCGGATCGTACGCGTGCCACGAAGCGGCCGGAAACGCCTGAAGCAGGCCATCGATCTGGCGCAGCAGAGTCGGGGAGGTGGTTCGCCCGGTCAACAAGCGCAGGCCTTTACCCTGGCTGCTTCGGGTCTCGGAGAGTTCGGTGACCAGCGCTCGGTTCAACGCTTCGCGCGGCGCAATCGCGCCGTTGTGCAGGATCGTGCGCGAGCGGTCGGGATCGTACAGCGAAAGAACGGCTGCCTCAGCGAAAACGTCCGTGGCACCCAGGCTGCCCGGATGACGCGGGTTGCCTTCCACCTTGATCGGCCTGCCGTCAATCGAAGTCACGACCACGCCGCGACCGATCCCCGCCAACGGAAGTGTCGTTGCAAATTTCAGCGGTTCCCCGGGAACGATGCGCTCTGGCATCCTGACATAGGGCAGGATCTGCTCGTCGGGTTTGCTGCAAGCCGCGAGCCCACCCGCCATGCCGGTCGCCAGCAAGCTGAGCGCCTGACGGCGATTGAGCTTGCTGCGCCCGGCAGGATTTGGCCGCGTCGGCAATTCCTTCAGCGGTGGCATATCGTGCAGTCCGTCAAATGACCCGTGTTGATGTGATAGCGTGCGGCAAGCTTGGGCCCGACCTCGGCCTGGTTCTTCGGGGTCTGCCAGGTTGGATCGAAAACCGCTTCGCGTGGACGCAGGTAACGTTCAGGAGCGCGGTGACAATCGAGACACCATTGCATCGTCAGCGGCGCGGCCTGGCGCATCAGCCGCATCCCTCCCACGTCGCCGTGACAGGTGGTGCACCCAACCCCTTTTGCGACATGGACCGAATGATCAAAATAGACGTAGCCGGGGAGGCGGTGCACGCGCTCCCAGGCCATTGGCTGGTTCTTGGCAAGACTTTCGCGCACCGGCGCGAGCATCTGCGCGTTGGTCCATATCTGCGAATGGCAGGTCATGCAGGTCTCGGTCGGCGGGATGCCGGCGAAGCGCGCCTTCTCCACCGAGGTGTGGCAATACCGGCAGTCCAGGCCGAGACCGGAAACGTGATGCTCGTGACTGAACGGCACCGGCTGGTTCAGCGTGACGTTCTGGTTGGTGACGTAAGGGGATCGCATCACCTCATAGGACAGTCCCACCGCAAGCACCGGCATCGCTCCAATCGCTGCGATCACCACCGTCGCAATCGTGTTCGCGCCGGGACGAAAAAGCTGCATTCATCGACCCCCTGCCGCACGCCTTGGTCACGCGCGGATTCGGACCGGCACCGACTTTGCGGCCGGCGTCTTCGAATGGATGTCGTGGTGCGACAGCGGGATCAGGGGATTCATTTCCGGATAGTAGGCTCCAAGGCATCCATCCGGCAGCTTGAAGGGCGTCACTTTGAGCGGCCCAACCTCACGCGCGATGCCGTCTTCTGCGTCGCTGACGAGATAGACCATCTGGCCATCCTGGAGTCCGGCGCGTGCAATCTCTTCGGGGTTCATCAGCAGCACATCCCGTGTGCCCTCGATCCCCCGCAGGCGATCGCTGTAGCCGTAGATCGTGGTATTGAACTGGTCATTGCTGCGCATCGTAAGCAGCCGGAATCGGCCGGGGGCGTCCGCGAAGCCGGTGGAGCTGAGAGTCTCCGGGGCAGTAAATTCCGCCTTGCCGGTTTCCGTCTTCCAGATCCGCTCGCGCGCGGAGTTGCCGCGATAAAACCCGCCGGGCGTGAACATCCGTTCATTGAAAGCGTGGAATTGGTCCGGGTAGGTCTCCGCGATCTCGTTGCGAATGAGATCGTAGTTGCCGACCCATTCGTCCCATTTCAGCTTCGGGTTCGTGGGCAAGGTCGCCGTGGCGAGACCTGCGACGATGGCCACTTCCGATTTCAGGTGCTCGCTCGCAGGCTTGCGTAACCCGATCGAGCCCTGGATGCAGCTGAAAGTATCCTCCATGCTGACGGCTTGCTGCCCGCTTGCCTGGATGTCCTCTTCGGTGCGGCCGAGGCACGGCAACAGATAGGCGGCCTTGCCCTGCACGAGGTGACTGCGGTTGAGCTTAGTGGCAATCTGGACCGTCAGCTCCAGTCCGCGCCAAGCTTCTTCCATCTTCGATCGCTCGGGAATGGCACGTACGAAATTACCGCCGAGCCCGATGAACGCCTTGACCTTGCCGGCGAGGACGCCTTCGCAGGTCTCAACGGTGTTCATGCCCTTGTCGCGTGGCGGCTCGAATCCGAACTGCTGGGCGTATTTGTCGAGAGGGACCAATTCAGGCTTCTCGGAGATGCCGACGGTGCGCTGGCCCTGGACGTTCGAGTGTCCACGCACGGGCGAGATGCCGGTGCCATCTCGTCCGATGTTGCCCTTCAGGAGCAGCATGTTCACCAGCATCGCCACGTTGTCGAAACCGTGCACGTGCTGGGTCAGGCCCATGCCGTAGATCCCGATCACGCGATCAGCCTCGACATAGACCTGAGCTGCGCCTTCGATGGCCGACCGGCTAAGACCGGATGCGGTCTCGATCTCGCTCCAGTCCGTTGCCCGGACCTTGGCCTCGAACGCTTCGAAGCCGTGGGTGTGCTGTTCGATGAAGGGGGCGTCGAGAACTCTCTTGCCCTGCTGTTTGGCTGCGTCGTCCGCGGCGAAGACGTGCTTGCAAATTCCCATGATGACGGCAATGTCGCCGCCGGCCTTCACCTGGTGATACTGACTGCTGATCTGAGTCGCCTTGCCGGTCAGCATCTCCGTCGGATTCTGTGGATTGACGAAAGTTTCGAGGCCTTTCTCGCGGACTGGATTGAAGGTGATGATCTGGACTCCGCGCCTGGCGGCGTCCTGCAAGGGATGCAGAAAGCGCGGACTGTTCGACCCGGTATTCTGACCCAAAAAGAACATCGCGTCACAGTTGCTGAGATCGTCGAAGACCACAGTGCCTACGCCCGCGCCGATCAGCTTCTTGAGCGCGACGGACGTCGTCTCGTGGCACATGTTGGAACTGTCAGGCAGATTGTTGTTGCCATAGACCCGCGCGAACAGCGCGTATAGGTACGATGTCTCGAGGCTGGCCCGCCCGGACGAATAGAAAACTACGGATTTCGGATCGAGCGCCTTCAGCTGCGCGCCGATTGCTTGGAATGCGTCCTCCCAGCTACATGGCACGTAACGGTCAGTCGCGCTGTCATAGCGCAGCGGCTCGGTCAGCCGTCCCTGCTGTTCGAGATCGTAGTCGTTCCAGGAGCGAAGCTCAGTCAACGTATGCTTGTCGAAGAAATCCGGCTTACATCGACGCGTGGTCAGCTCCCAAAGAGTAGCCTTGGCGCCATTCTCGCAGAACTCGAAGGCGTGATAGTCGGCCGGCTTGGCCCACGAGCAGGAAACGCACATGAAGCCTTTAGGCTTGTTCTGGCGACGGAGCGTATTCAAGGCCCCCGGCGAGTCCCACTCCTTGCCGAAGATTCGGACTATTCCTTCGAGCGACCCCCATCCGCCAGCTGGACCGTCGTATTCCACCGTCTTCTCGGCGGTCTCGTCACCAGCTTTGCGTGCTCGCGTCATGATCTTGCTTCTCTTCGGGAACCGGCCAGCCTGTGCCTCGGCAACGTATGTTGGTGAGGCGGGTTCCTCGGTCAGAGTTTTTGAGATCAGAGGAAACACAGCTGCGGTCGAGGGAAAACTGCAGTTTGCTCAACATCATGGACGGAAGTGAGCCTCTGTCTCTCCGCGCGGAGGATAGTTTGCGCGCTGCCGTACAAAGAAATCCAGAGCTGGAACCCGGCTCGCCGGAAGTGGTTGCCAGACGCAAATCGGGAGCAGGACATGGATGATCGCTGCACACTGGACAAGCCGGAGCTGGTGTGGCGAGGCAGCCGACCAATCCCGTCCTGGCGCAGAGTGGCAGAGGAGCGGCCGATCGCGCTCACTTACAACGGCTCGACTTATGCGGTGATGATGGCCTCGCCCGCCGACCTCCTAGATTTCGGTGTCGGCTTCAGCTTAAACGAGGGCATTGTCGAACGTTGCAACGACATCATCAGCGTTGACGTCGTCGAGCTCGAGCTCGGTTGCGAGTTGCGGATCTGGCTCGACGACTCCCATTGTGATCGCCTTGCCACCAGGCGAAGAGCCATGGTCGGGCCGGTCGGCTGCGGCCTATGCGGAATTGAAAGCCTGGAGCAAGCTTACCCGCCGCCGCCGCGCATCGTCAGCCAGGGTGGATTTCGCCCCTTCGACATCCTGACAGCGATGCGCGCCCTGCGCCCGCTCCAGCATCACAACCAGGCGACAGGGGCGATGCACGCTGCGGCGTTTTGGGACGGCAGTGCCATTCGATTGATAAAGGAAGATGTCGGCCGCCATAACGCCTTGGACAAACTCGCGGGAGCGGTCGCTAGGGCCGGCCTGGAGACGTCACAGGGAGCTGTACTTATCACCAGTCGGGTCTCCGTCGAGCTGGTGCAAAAGACCGCAAGAATGGGCGCGCCGCTCCTCGTCGCCGTATCGGCGCCGACTTCGCTGGCGATCGAGACCGCTGAGAGGGCCGGCGTCACGCTCGTCGCGGTCGCGCGTGACGATGGCTACGAGATATTCAGCCACGCCAGCCGACTGGCGTTTGGAGAAGGAGACTTGGTTTCAAAAGCCGTGCCCGTCCGCTCCTGAATTACTTCCTGCAAATTCACCGGAGAGCCTTGGGGAATCCTGGTCCGCGCGTCTGTTCGCTCTCGTACTGACTTCGGGTGACCGAAAGGGCTCCAGTCGGAACGTCTGGGGCTGGCCAGCGCTGTAGCTGTGTTCATCAAAACCAAAGGAGACAGCAATGAAGAACACGCTTTTGGCGGCCGTCTTGCTTACAGCGGCGGCTTCTAGTCCTGCATTCGCGCAAGGTGGCACCAATTCCGCGACATCCTCTCCATCTGCCGCCAACTCGGGCCAGAACACGGTGGTGCAGAAAATCCAGGATGATCTGAAGAAGGCAGGTTTCACCGACATCAAGATCGTTGCCGAATCCTTCGTCGTCCAGGCCAAGACGAAGGACGGCAATCCGATGGTGATGACGATCGGTCCACATGGGATGTCCGTGTTCGAAGCCATGAACACGGCCACGACCGGCTCGGGCTCCACAACCAACTCTCAGGGCACGACCGGGTCCAGCTCTTCGAACAACAACGCGGCTTCGAAGTAGTCCTCCATCTTTAGACGAACATCGCCACTGGTCCATAGCGGGCCAGCGATGTTCGTCTGCTGGCGCGGGATGGTGAGCCAATGAAGGCTCGGAGACGTACGCGAGCGTACAGAGATCCGCGAGAACCGGCCAGTAGCAGAAGGGTTTTAGCTACGTCTGCTGCGCGAAAGCGAGAAATCCAATGAACGTCAGCGAATTTGTTTGGCACCGGCTCTCCAAGTGGGGTTTGAGCAGGGTGTTTGGCTATCCTGGGGACGGGGTCGGAGGATTGGACGTCGCTCTGGAAGGCGCGAAAGACAAGATGGAATACGTGCAGGTCCGGCACGAGGAGATGGCCGCCTTCATGGCTTCTGCTCATGCCAAGTTTACAGGGCAGGTCGGGCTTTGTTACGCGACCTCGGGGCCCGGCGCGATACATCTCCTCAATGGTCTGTACGACGCCAAGATGGATCATGTACCTGTGGTCGCTCTCGTCGGCCAGCAGGCGAGGAGCGCGATCGGGGCGAGCTACCAGCAGGAAGTCGATCTGCAGGTCCTGTTTCAGGACGTGGCAGAATACGTCGGACAGGCAAGCGTACCCGAGCAGGTGCGCCACCTCATTGATCGGGCCGTGCGCATTGCCCACAACAAGCGCGCCGTCACTTGCGTGATCCTTCCTAAGGACGTGCAGGAACTGGACTACCGGGATCCGCCGCTGGCGCATGGGGCAACACATACCGGGACCGGTTACGCCGATCCCGCGAAACGTCCCGATGAAGCTCCGCTACGCGCGGCGGCGGAGGTGCTGAACAAGGGCAGCAAAGTCGCCATGTTGGTCGGAGCGGGTGCTCTGACTGCGACCGATGAAGTGATTGCAGTCGCCGAGCGCCTTCAGGCCGGAGTGGCCAAGGCGCTACTCGGCAAGGCCGCCGTGCCGGACGACCTGCCCTTTGTCACGGGTTCGATCGGCTTGCTCGGCACCAAGCCGAGCTGGGACCTCATGAAGAACTGCGACACCTTTCTGATGGTCGGCTCGGCGTTCCCGTATAGCGAGTTCCTGCCGAAGCCAGGCTCTGCGCGAGGCGTCCAGATCGACATCGATGGCGCACGTTTGAGTCTTCGCTATCCCATGGAGGTCAATATCGTCGGGGACAGCTCGGCGACCTTGCAGGCGCTGCTGCCCCTTCTGCAGCAGAAGCAGGATTCAGCGTGGCGGCAAGAGATCGAAGAGGGGGTGCGGGAATGGTGGCAGACCCTCGAACGGCGGGCAATGGATTCAGCAGAGCCTCTCAATCCACAGCGCGTATTTTGGGAGCTGTCGCCGCGTTTGCCGGAGAATGCGATCATCACCGCGGATTCCGGCTCTGTCGCCAACTGGTACGCGCGCGATCTGAAGATGCGGCGCGGTATGAAAGCCTCGCTGTCCGGTGGTCTGGCTTCTTTGGGCGCGGGAACACCTTACGCTGTCGCGGCAAAGATGGCTTACCCGGACCGCACCGTGATCGCGTGCATGGGGGATGGTGCCATGCAGATGAACGGCCTCAACGTTTTGATCACCATCTCCAAATACTGGAAAACGTGGTCAAACCCTCGACTGATCGTGCTGGTTCTGAACAACCGCGATCTCAATCAGGTCACATGGGAGGAGCGGATTCAGCTCGGCTCGGGCAAGACGCTATCGACCCAGAGCATTCCGGATTTCCCCTACCACCGATATGCGGAGCTTATTGGCCTGAAGGGCATCTTTGTCGACAATCCGGACCGTGTGGGTGCTGCTTGGGATGAGGCGCTGTCCGCGGACTGTCCTGTGGTCCTCGAAGCGTATACCGACCCGAACGTGCCGCCGCTTCCTCCGCACATCACCCTCAAGGATGCCAAGAACTTCGTCAGCATGATTCCTTCCGAGCCCGAGCTTGGAAGCGTGCTGAAGAACAGCGCCAAGGAGCTGCTGACGAGCGTGATGCCGGGGAAGGGATGATGCCAGAGGTGCCGATCGAAAGGTTGCAGGCGCGGGCGTTCGAGGTCCCGACCGATCGGCCTGAGGCGGACGGCACGATCAGCTGGAGCTCCACCACTCTCGTGCTTGTGGAAGCCTTCGGCGGCGGCAAATCGGGGGTCGGCTACACTTACACCGATCGAAGTGCGGTCGGGCTGGTCGCGGGCAAGCTCGCTGGCACGGTCCAGGGCAAGGATGCCTTTGCACCCCAGGCGGCGTGGCTGGCCATGCAGCGGTCGGTGCGCAATCTGGGCCGCGAAGGTCTTGCGGCAACGGCGATCTCAGCCGTGGATACGGCGCTCTACGATCTAAAGGCGCGCCTTATGCAAGTGCCGCTGGTTCAGTTGCTGGGAAGCTACCGGATGACCGTCCCGATCTATGGGAGCGGCGGGTTCACCTCCTATTCCGACGATGAACTCAGTCGCCAGCTGTCGGGCTGGGTCATGGAGCAGGGCTGTAGATTTGTCAAAATGAAAGTTGGCTCGGAACCGGAGCTCGATCCTCACCGCGTCGAGATTGCGAGGTGCGCGATCGGCGAGCGGGCGGAGCTTTTCGTTGATGCAAACGGTGCCTACGGCGTTAAGCAAGCGCTGCAGCTTGCTGGCGTTTTCGCAAGCCAGGGCGTGACGTGGTTCGAGGAGCCGGTATCGTCGGACGATCTGCGAGGGCTCAGGGCGATCCGCGAGCGCGCGCCCGCAGGTATGGACGTCGCTGCCGGAGAATATGCTTATACGACGGACTATGTGCGGACGATGCTGGAAGCGTCCGCGGTCGACGTGCAGCAGGCGGACCTCACACGTTGCGGCGGCGTCACCGGGTTTCTGCAGGCCGCCGCGATTTGCGACGCGTACCACGTCGACCTCTCTGGCCACTGCGCGCCTGCGTTGCATTTGCATGCAGCTTGCGCGGTGCCCCGGCTTCGCCACCTCGAATGGTTTCACGATCATGTTCGCATCGAGCACCTGTTGTTCGATGGTGCTCCGTTGGCGCGCAATGGCGCGGTCGAGCCCGACCTGACCCGGCGGGGCAATGGTTTGATCTTCAAGGAAGCGGATGCTGCACGTTATGCGGTCTGAGCACGCGAGAATACAAAGAGCCCACGGCCTCACCCCAAACAGAGTGGCGGAGGAGAGGAGCACGCTCGCACAGGGGCGTTCATTGCCTGCGGGCCGTTCGCTGTCACGTCCTGACCGCCGCGAGTACGACAACGTGTTGGCGGCGCGACGACTAAATCGGGCAGCGGGCACGCTCGCGGCATCGGTCCTTGCCGACAGTGCCGTGGAGCACTACCGCGGCTCTTTCAAGAACAAAGCCATGCTGACGCCGATCGTCGTCGCGGGCCTGACTTTGGCAATCAGCCTGCATGGCACGGCCGACAAGCGCCCCGTCGCTCACAACGCGCGCGACACCTCCTACCTACTGGCAGCTGGAACAGGCCTGCTTGGCACGGGCTTTCACATCTACAACGTCACCAAGAAGGTGGGCGGGTTCAGCTGGCAGAACCTCTTCTATGGCGCCCCGCTGGGGGCCCCCATGGCTATTCTGCTGTCAGGCCTGCTGGGCTTCTGCTCGGAGCGGCTGCGCGCCAATGGGCCGCGGCGCCGTCCCCGCGTGCTCAGCCTTCCGGCCGGCAAGACCGTTGCGACGGTCGCAGCGCTCGGCCTGCTGGGCACGAGCGGGGAGGCGGGTCTGCTGCACTTTCGCGGTGCCTTTCACAACCCACTCATGGCCATTCCGGTCACCCTTCCTCCAATCGGCGCCGGGTTGCTCGGCGCCACCGCCGCCGGGAGCGGAAAGAGCGCGTACCGCGCCACCAGGTGGTGGATGCGGCTGCTCGTCGTAATGGGATTCGCTGGTGTCGGCTTGCACGCCTATGGGATCTCACGAAACATGGGTGGCTGGCGCAACTGGACCCAGAACATTCTCAATGGTCCGCCGCTGCCCGCCCCACCAAGCTTCGCCGGACTTGCGCTGGCCGGGCTTGCCGCGCTCGAGCTCATGAAAGAGTCGTCCGATGGCTGACAGGACCTCTCAGCGCGGCCCAGGGAATGTTTACCCCGGCTATGACGTCCTTGCGAAGTGGAACAGTCCGTCTTGGAATGACAAGACGCGGGACGTCATCTCGCATCGGCTTGCGGTCGCGAACGAGCCGCGTTTTTTCACGGCGGATGAATTCGAATCCGTCACGGCGATGGCGAACCGAATAGTTCCGCAGGCCCGCTTGCCTTCGCGTATTCCGGTTGCGGCACTCCTTGATAGGAAGCTGCAAGATGGCGTCCTGGACGGCTATCGCCCAGCAGGTATGCCGCGAGATGGTGAGGCGTGGCGAGTTGGGCTCAATGCTCTCAATGCCGAGGCGCGAAGTCTTCACAGCTTGCGGTTCGCCGAGATCGCCGGGCCTGATCAAGACGCATTGCTGCAACGCTGCGAGGCCGGTGAATTGCATGGGCCCGAATGGGCCGGCATGCCGCCTGGCGTGTTCTTCAAGCACCGCCTGCTCCACGATCTGGTTCTGGCATATTACTCGCACCCGGCCGCCTGGAATGAGATCGGCTGGGGCGGACCGGCCAGTCCGCGCGGCTATGTGCGTCTCGATTTCGACGATCGCGACCCCTGGGAGGCCGCCGAAGCCAAGCCCGGAGATGAGGTTACCGCTCTGAGGATCAATCGCCATGTCCGATGATCCTCGGCACAGTCCCCGTGCCCTCAACGGTCGCGCGCCCGACGTTTTCCGGCCGGGCCGCTGGGTCAGCATGAGGGAATACGCCAACAACGAAGCGGTGGATTTCGTCATCGTGGGGACGGGCGCGGGTGGAGGAACGCTGACCTGCAAGCTGGCCGAATACGGCTTCTCGGTCGTCGCACTCGACGCGGGCCCTTACTTCCGTCCTCTGGAGGACTTCGCCTCCGACGAATCCGAGCAAACCAAGCTCTATTGGACCGACGATCGCATCGTCGACGGGGACAACCCGCTGCAGCTCGGGAGCAACAACAGCGGAAAGGCCGTTGGCGGTTCGACGGTGCATTTTGCCATGGTGTCGCTCCGCTTCCGCCCGGAATGGTTCAAAGCTCGAACCAAGCTCGGCTACGGTGCGGATTGGCCGATCGATTGGCGCGAGATGTGGGCTTACTACACGGAGGTCGAGCAGGCCCTCAAAATATCCGGACCGATCAATTATCCATGGGGACCGCCGCGCCCGCGCTACCCCTACCGCGCCCATCCGCTCAATGCTGCAGCCCGCGCGCTGGCCCGCGGCTGCGAGGCCATGGGCATCGCGTGGACGGAAACGCCGCTCGCCACCCTTTCTGCTCCGCGCGGGCTGGCGCATCCCTGCGTCTATCGCGGCTTCTGTGTCGCGGGCTGTTCGACCAACGCGAAGCAGAGCGCACTCGTGACCTGGATTCCCCGCGCCCTCTCGGCAGGTGCCGAAATCAGGGACTTGGCGATGGTGGGTCGGATCGAGACCGACGAGAACGGGCTCGCCGTTGGGGTGCACTATCATCGTCATGACAAGTGGCACTTCCAGAAGGCACGGAATGTGGTGGTGGCCGGTTATGCGATCGAGACGCCCCGGCTGTTGCTGAATTCTGCAACCGATAAGTTTCCGGAGGGACTGGCCAACAGTTCCGGCCTCCTCGGCAAGAATCTGATGGCTCAGGCGAACCAGGCGGTCTGGGGCGTCATGGACGAGGAGGTTCGCTCATACAAGGGACCTCCCTCCCTCGCGATCACCGAGCACTGGAATTATACGGACGAAGGCAAGGACTTCTTCGGCGGCTACTCCTACATGAGTCAAGGCCCTCTGCCGCAACTCTGGGCCAACACGCAGGCCAGCGCGCATGGACTTTGGGGAGCCCGGCTGATCGAAGAAATGAAGCGCTACAACCACGTGGTTGGCCTGAAGATCGTCGGTGAAATGCTGCCTCAGGAGAAAAATCGGGTCACGCTCGCCGACGAGGTCGACCAATACGGGATCAGAATTCCCCGCGTCACGTACTCCTGGGGCGACAACGACAAGCGCCTCATCGATCATTCGATCGGCTTCATGAGCCGGGCCCTGACCGCGGCCAGCGCCAAGGACATTTGGGTCCAGCACGACGATACCTGTCACCTTAACGGAACAGCGCGAATGGGCGGTCGCCCGGACAACAGCGTGGTCAACGCGGATTGCCGCAGCTGGGACATTCCCAATCTATGGATATGTGACGGCTCGGTATTCCCGACCGTTGGCGGCGCGAATCCGTCGCTCACGATTCAGGCGATCGCATGCCGCACGGCGGACCGGATCCGTTCGCTGGCTCGGCTGGGAGAGATTGGGTTTTAGCCACCAGGCATGGGAGAGAGGACCGATGCAGCACAAGCTTCTCAACAACGATGCTCAGCGAACCTATGCTGTTGTCCTGGACACCGGTGATGAGGCGATGGCGAGCATCCGTTCCTTCGCAGCAGCGCAGCAGCTTGCTGCAGCTCAAATCACCGGTATTGGGGCATTCAGCAGTCTCACGCTGAAATATTTCGATTGGGAGAAGAATGCCTACCTGGAAAACCGGGTCGATGAACAGGTCGAGGTTGCATCACTCGTCGGGGATGTCGCGCTTGCGCCTTCAGGCGATCCTTCCGTTCACATTCATCTGGTCGTTGGCCGGCGCGATGGCACAGCGCTGGCAGGGCACTTGGGCTCGGGCGTGGTGCGCCCAACGCTTGAAATGATCGTCATCGAAAGCCCGGCGCATCTCCACAAGATGCACGATCCCGACACCGGGCTGGCGCTGATCAAACTGGAGCAATGACGATGACAAATCTCGGTTCGACGGTATGGGCGATCCCCGAAGGTTACATCCCCAGCGACAGCGTTAGCGATGCTCACGACCTTGTCTCTCACGAGGCGGCCTGCTTCCTGAACGCCGGAGATCGCGAGGTGCAGGTCGAGATCACGCTGTTTTTCGAGAACAGGGAGCCGGTCGGCCCGTACCGTGTGAAAGTGCCGGCTCGCCGCACCCTTCACCTGCGCTTCAACGATCTGAGCGACCCTGCACCAGTTCCGCGCGACACCAGCTACGCGTCTTTGATCGAAGCAAGCGCTCCGGTTATCGTCCAGCACACCAGGCTGGACTCACGCCAGCCGGCGATGGCGCTGCTGTCGACCATCGCCTACCCGGCTGCGCATCCATGAAAAGCAGAGCACCCAGTCCACGGAGTAGGAGCGTGCCCGAGAAGCCTGCACCATCGCCTCTTGTTGTCGTGATCACCGGGGCATCCGCCGGCGTCGGAAGGGCGACGGCTCACCGTTTCGCGCGCGCAGGATGCGCGATGGGTCTCGTCGCGCGGGATCCCGAAGCTCTCGAGGAGGTGAGGCGAGAGGTCGAGGATCTGGGTGGACGAGCCATCGCCATGCCGCTCGACGTGGCAGATGCCGCTGCCATGTTCGCCGCTGCTGATCGCATTGCCGCGGCGTTCGGTCGGATCGACGTGTGGGTCAATGATGCGATGGTGACGGTGTTCTCGCCGGTTTGGCGCATGACCCCCGATGAATTCCGTCGCGTCACCGAGGTAACCTATCTCGGGTTCGTGCACGGCACGATGGCTGCTCTCCGTCATATGCGGCCGGCCAACCGGGGAACCATCATCCAAATCGGATCGGCGTTGGCCTATCGCGGCATCCCGCTGCAATCCGCCTATTGCGGCGCCAAGCACGCCATCCGCGGCTTCACGGATTCGCTACGAAGCGAGCTCATTCACGAGCGGAGCAGGATCAATCTGTCCATGCTTCAGCTGCCGGCGGTGAACACGCCGCAATTCGATTGGGCACGAGCGCATACGCCCCATTCGCCCCGGCCGGTCGCCCCCGTCGTGGAGCCCGAGGTGATCGCGAATGCGGTCTACAAGGCCGTGCAAAGGCCTGCCAGGGAGTACTGGATTGGTATCAGTACGCTCAAGGTCATTTTCGGCAATATGCTCGCACCTGGTTTGCTGGATCGCTATCTCGCCCGAACGTGTATCGCCGGCCAACAGACCGATCGCGCCATCGATGAAAGACGGCCGGACAATCTCGATAAGCCGCTGCACGGCCCTCATCGCACCCGAGGCAGCTTCGACTCGGAAGCGGTCGATCACGCCTTCGTCGCGCCTGCCAGCCTGCTACGGCTTGGGCCTGTTGCGGTATTGATCGGGGTCGTCGCAGTCGCGCTGGCCGCTCAAGCCAGCGCGTCTCAACGCAGACAGACGAGGATCGAGCCGCACCGTCTACGCAACCCGCGATCGAGGTGAGCACGGGTGGCGGAGCCAAAACCTCTTGAAGATTATGGGATGATCGGGGACGGCCAGACCGCCGCCCTGCTTCACCGCAACGGTTCAATTGATTGGCTGTGTTGGCCACGTTTCGACTCGGACGCATGTTTTGCGGCTTTGCTCGGCATGAGATCAAACGGCTATTGGAAGCTCGCGCCAGCCGGCAGCAGCGCTTCCTGCAGCCGCCGCTATCGCGCCGACACGCTCGTTCTGGAGACCGATTTTGAGGTGCCGACCGGCCGCGTCCGGCTGATCGACTTCATGCCGATTCACGATGGCGCCTGCGCCGTGATTCGGATCGTGCTCGGGCTCGCGGGACGAGTCGAGGTGCGCAGCGAGTTGGATCTGCGCTTCGACTATGGCTCCTTGAGGCCTGCGCTGGAAGTCGCCCAGGACCGGGCGGTTGCGTTCGTGGGACCGGATCTCGTGGTGCTGCATTCCCCCGCGAAGCTTTCGCGCCAAGGATCGTGCATCGTTGGTGAAGTGGAAGTACGCGAAGGCGAGCAGGTCGCCTTCTGCCTTCGCTACGGCAGCGCCACAGCGCTGCCGCCTCCGCCGCTTGCGGCGAGCGCCGCGCTGCATGCGACGGAAGACTATTGGCGCGGTTGGATTGCGAAGTTCGAAGTCGAGACACAGTGGCCTGAAGCTGTCAGGCGTTCGCTCTTGACGCTCAAGGCGATGATCTTCCGAGCCTCAGGCGGCATCATCGCCGCTCCCACCACCTCGCTTCCGGAATCGCAGGGTTCGCACCTGAATTGGGACTACCGTTACTGCTGGCTGCGCGATGCGACGTTTACAGTCACCGCTCTGCTGGAGGCTGGCTATCGTGACGAAGCCAAGGCGTTCCGGGACTGGCTTCTCAGGGCCGCCGGTGCCGAACCGGAGAAGATCCGGATCATGTACCGGGTCGACGGCTCGCGCCGGTTAGAGGAATGGACCGCGTCCTGGTTGCCCGGATATGCGGGCGTTGGACCCGTGCGGATCGGAAACGCGGCCGCTTCCCAGCGTCAGCTTGATGTCTACGGCGAACTCTTGAACTCCATAGCGGCCGGAGCCAATGCCGGGATTGCGCCTACGGAGCGGGAAAGCGAGGTCATCACAGCTGTCGTCGATCACGTTGCGCGCGTATGGGATCAACCTGACCACGGTTTATGGGAGCTGAGGGGGGATTCGCGTCACTACACCTATTCCAAGGTCTCAGCCTGGGCTGCGGTGGATCGTTTCGTCAGTTGCGCTGATTTGCATCGGGCAGCCGATCGCCAGTTTCTCCAGCAGATGGCGGCGTTGCGCCACCGGATGCATCGCGAAATTTGCCAAAAAGCTTTCGACCGCAAGCGTGAAACCTTCGTAGAGTACTATGGAGCTGATGGGGTTGACGCCAGCCTTCTGAACCTTCCTCTGCTGGGCTTTTTGCCCGTTGCCGACGAACGCATCCGCAACACCATCGCAGCGATCGAGCGCGACCTCGTGCATGCAGGCTACGTTCACCGCAGGTCGTCAGGGGCGACCCGTCAAGGTGCTTTCCTTGCGTGCAGCGGGTGGCTCGCGGAATGCCAGCTCATGCAGGGGAGGCGGGCTGAAGCGGAGAGGACCTTCGAGCACCTGTTGCACGCGCGAAATGAACTGGGGCTTTTAGCCGAGGAGTTCAACGTTCGTGATCGACGCCTTGCTGGTAACTTCCCCCAAGGATTGAGCCATTTGGCTTTGGTGCGGGCTGCCCTTCGCTTGGAAGAAAGCGCCTCAGACAGGAGCGGGGCACACGGAAAATAGTAGCATGCAAGAAAAGGGAACCGCTGCGGGCTGGAGCGCGTACTCTATCAAGGGTGGCGGACGGTTTCAAACTGGTCCCCGGACTAGGGGAGCATTGCATGCAGGATGGCCAGGCGACAGGCCCGGATTTGGGCTCGATTGAGCTTAAAGGCACAGCTCGGCCCTTGCTGACACGTAACAAGCTGTTGCGTTGCATTCCAGAGACCGAGCTGGCAGTGCTTCAGTCGATGGGGACGGATGTCGAGCTTAAGCCACGTCAGGTCCTCCATCATTGGCGTTTGCCGATGGAATACGTCTACTTTCTTGGCAGCGGCCTCGTATCCGTCTCAGCCAAGGTCGAGGCTGGGCGCTTTGTAGAGGCTTGGCTGGTCGGCTCGGAGGGAATGATCGGCGCGCCCTGCGTATTGGCGCCTGAGGATCCGATGCCGCCGCACCGTCGGGTCGTTCAGGTGGGCGGAACCGCCCTGCGAATTCCGGCGCGGGCCTTTCTCGCCGCGCTCGACGATCTTGGGGTGCTCCGCGGAGTGATCCTCTCTTACATCAATCTTGTCCTGTTTCAGACTTCACAGGCGGGAGCCTGCAATTCGCTCCATTCCGTCAAGCAGCGGCTTGCCCGGTGGCTTCTCGTTGCGGCGAACGCGATGGGGTCCAGCGAGCTGCCGATCACTCATGCGGTCTTGGCTCAATTGCTCGGGATTCGTCGAGCAAGCGTCAGCGAGTGTCTCGAAGCGCTCGAACAGGCCGGCATCATCCGCAACAGCCGGGCCGCGATAACTCTGGCTGACCGGGTTCAGCTGGAGCACTCGGCTTGTTCGTGCTCTGGATTGATACAGCGCGAGTATGATCGGCAGATCGGCCGCCGCCTGCCGGGTGAGAATTGAACGTGGAAAACGACTTGTGCAGAGAGCTCGCCTGATAAAGCTCTTGATCCTGGCCAACTCCACGAGTCGAATTGAACGAAAGCGATCTTCAGAACGTTTTCGTCTCCGAGCAACGGAGGAGCCATGATTCCAGTTTGGCTTAGAGATGTGGCGCTGGCTAGTCTGGCCGTCGGACTTGTCTGCGCGGTTGTAATCGCCATCGACCTGATCCGCCATCCACAGCGCATGTGGATCATGAACATCGTCTGGCCAGTCAACGGTCTGTTCGGCACCGTACTGACCTTGTGGATGTACTACCAATTCGGGCGGCTTGCAGCACGTGTTTCGACTGACACAAATGAGCACTCCGATAGCAAGAAGGGCACTCCGTTCCCTGTCATGGTGGCAAAAGGTGCCATGCACTGCGGAGCCGGATGTACTCTCGGGGACATCATCGCTGAAAGCCTTGCGCTTGCGTTCCCGGTGATTGCGATCTGGGCCGGATGGAAAAGAATTTTTTCAGAGAAGATCTTCGCGATCTGGGTTGTGGATTACCTGTTCGCGTTCGTGCTCGGCGTCGCATTTCAGTACTTCACGATCAAACCGATGCGCGACTTGTCACCCGGCGCAGGTATCGTCCAGGCTGTGAAGGCAGACACTCTCTCCCTGACTGCCTGGCAGATCGGTATGTACGGCTTTATGGCAATCGCCCAGTTCGCGATCTTCAGGAATCTATTCGGGGTAAGGCTCGAGCCGTCGATGCCGGAGTTTTGGTTCATGATGCAGATTGCGATGATCGCGGGATTTTTCACGAGTTATCCAGTGAATTGGTGGCTCGTAGAGGCGGGCATTAAAGAACGCATGTAACTAAGGATGAGCCTCGCTCGTTCGTCCCTGCCTTTCTGAATTCTCCAGCTGCGGATTGTGGCCGACAAGCTCCCGAGGAACCCGAGACCTTCCGGAGCGTCGTCACAGCGCCTCGAATTTCAGCATGAGAGCAGAGGTGGAGCCCTCAACCGCACCCAGTTTCAAGCTTTTCGGTGTCCCTCTGATCGGCGCGACGCCCGAAAACGCACATAAGCTGCTCCTGACGATAGGTCTGGTAGGGTGCGTGCTCGCGCTCGGGTGGGGGCTGCGTAAGGTCATCGCGCTCGGGCAAGGACTGGTCAATCGGCACAGGGTCCTGTTTTGGGTACGGCAGGCGATCAATCTGCTGCTTGCTGTGGTCCTCGTTTTCGGTGTGCTCTCGATCTGGTTTGATGATCCAGCGCGGCTCGGGACCGCCGCTGGCCTTCTGTCGGCAGGGCTCGCTTTCGCTTTGCAGAAGGTCATCACGGCAACGGCGGGATACTTCGTTATCCTAAGGGGGCGAACATTCAACCTTGGCGATCGCATCGTCATGGGAGGCGTTCGCGGAGACGTGATCGCGCTGAGCTTCATGCAGACTACCATTCTTGAAATGGGGCAACCGCCACCCGTCCAATCGGATTCGCCTGCAATGTGGATTAGAAGCCGGCAATATACCGGACGCATCGTGACTGTGTCGAACAGCAAGGTGTTCGACGAGCCGGTCTACAACTACACCCGGGAATTCCCGTTCATTTGGGATGAGATCAAACTGCCGGTGCGATACCAGGATGACCGAGCAAAGGTGGAGCAGTTGCTGGTCGATGCCGCGCGGGCACATACCGATGGTTTTAGGTCGAGGGCCGAAGAGTTCTCGGACGAGATGAAGCGCGTCTACGGACACGCAATGTCGGACTTCGAGCCCCGCGTTTACTGGCGCTTGACGGACAATTGGCTTGAGCTGACGCTTCGCTTTCTTGCTCCCGTGCACGGTGTTCGCGAGCTGAAAGACGCAATCAGCCGGGACATCTTATCTGGCCTGGATGAAGAGGGAATCTCCGTGGCGTCCGCAACTTATGACGTTGTGGGAATGCCAACCTTGCGGATCTCGGCCGATGCTCGTCTCGGCGCCCCGCCTGCTTCTTAGGTGCGCTTCAGCCAGGTCTGCTTAGGAACACGGCTGTTCAGGTGGCGTTGCGTTCGGAGTGGCGCCGAACAGGCCGGCGAGCGGTCGACGGTCGGGGGACGTCCAGTGGTGGCTCCGCCAACGCGAGAGGCTCGATTCTTCGATGTCCCTAGCGCTCACCGCCGGCTTATGGGGACTGTTGGGAGCCTCGTCCCTGATCGCAGGTGCTGCGGTGGCCTTTCTGCTGAAGATGCCCCGAACTGTTGCCGCCGGAATCATGTCGTTCGGTTGCGGAGTCCTCATATCGGCCGTGGCCTACGATCTGCTGGAGGATGGCTTGCACGAGGGCGGTATTTGGCCAATTGTGGGCGGCGCGCTCGCTGGATCGGTCTCGTACGCTGTCGCCGACTGGATCGTATCACAGCAGGGCGGCCATTGCCGCAAACGTTCCGGCAACGAGCAGAGAAACGCGGGCGAGGGAGGTGGCCTCGCAATAGCGATCGGTTCATTACTTGACGGAATTCCCGAAAGTGTTGTCCTCGGCCTCGGACTACTCAGCGGCCAAGGCGTCAGCATCGCCATGCTCTCCGCGATTTTTCGGTCGAATTTTCCCGAAGGGCTGTCCAGCGCCCTTGGGATGCGATCTGCCGGAAGGTCGGCCGGATATATATTCGGATTGTGGAGCGCTATTGCGGTGCTTTCGGGGTTGGCATCAGCGGCTGGCGCTGCGTTTCTGGGCGGCGCGCCGCCGAGAATTGTGGGGACGGTCGATGCGGTTGCAGCGGGCGCACTGCTGACGATGGTCGTCAATACGATGATCCCCGAAGCCGTCGAGGGCGATCGCAAATTCACGGGAGTACTGGTCGTTTCCGGACTCCTGGTGGCCTTTACCCTTTCCAACGGTTCTGGTCCGGCCCATTGAACTGCGACAGTGGTGACGCGGATTTCCCATTATGAGGACCGTCCATCGTCGGTGACGTCTAGCAGTGCCGAAGCTCCCGGGTGAACCGATTTAAGGACACTCAGAGAACCATTGGATTCGAGTACGACCGCATCAACATCTTCAATGCGGTCGATCCCCCGCGAGCGGACCGCGGCGCGGACGTCCTGCTCCGCAATCCGGTGTCTCTTCATTCTTGAAGCGATGAATTTGCCGTGACGAAAGATAAGCTCGGGTGGAGGGTTAAATATGCCGCGAACGCGAGGCCAGCGAGTGTAGATGGTGGCGAACATCAGCTGCAAGCCCAGGAGAAGAGCAAATGCCAGAGTACTTTGCAGGATTGAAACGCGTGCGGATAAGATGCCCGTTGCCATCGCAGAGCCGAGCGCGATCGTGACCATGAAGCCGAAGGCGTTCCATTTTGCCAGCGCGCGCTGACCGAAGGCGCGGATCAGAATGATGAGCACGAAATACGAGAGCACAGCGGCCACTGCGGCGTGGATGAGCGCTTGCCAACTCGGACCAAATCCAGTCATACAGTGGCTTCCCAACAGAGTGCCTGTTGCCCGGCGCAGTTCTCCGATGACTGAATGCGCCGGGCACCTTGCTAAACCCGGAGCGCGTCACCACCGATGGTGCGCACGGATCACGCCGTGATGGTGGTGCCGATAGTGCCGCGGCGCCCATCCGTAGCTATGACGCCAAGGTTGCGCGCGCCGGACCGTATATCCCCATGGCCTCGGCGCGGACCAGCCATAGCTATAGCGCCAGGGGCGCGGGCCCCAGGCGTATGGCCGCGGTCTCCAACCATAACCGCCCCAGTAAGGTGTATAGGAGTAAGCCGGATAGTACCCACCGTAGCCGTAGGGGTATCTGTAGCCATAGTACGGCGGATATTCCTCATAATACGGGGTCGCAAAGGCTGAGCCGATCAAGGCTCCTGCCAGCAGGCCGGCGCCGATTCCCCAACCGCCACGCCATCGAACCTGCGTCAGATTATCCTGCACTGCCGACGTGTGCTGCGTGGAGCTCGCGGCTGCCGAGAGCGGTGTCAGAGGCGCAGCCTGGCTACTGCTGACAGGAGAAATTGCGATCAGGCCGGTGAGAGAAAGGGCAAGTGTGAGTCTCCGCATCTGTGGCTCCTGTAATTTCAGAATGCGGTCTCAACATCAGCCTGCAATCTTGGTTTCTCGGGTCAAGGGTTCGGGACACTATGTCGCGCCGATTGCCGGTCAGACACGCGAGTGTACGACACCGTACCAACTCCGTGGCCTCCGCACCTTTTCAGCAGTGTTCCTGAACTAGGCAGCCTGTTTACTCTCGCGCTCCAGGAAGCCTTCGACATAGATCATGCGGACAGCAACGAGCAGAACGGCGATCAAGGGCGTGGCAACGATCAGTCCGATCAAACCAAAGAGAGTGCCAAGGATCGTTTGGGAAAGTATCGTCAGTGCGGGTGGCAGCGAGACAGTTCGTTTCTGAATCCATGGTGCGATGACATTTCCCTCCAACAGCTGGATCGTCAAAAACAAGAGAGCGACCCAAGCGGCAAGAGCAGGAGACTGTGCCAGAGCCACGAGGATCGCCGGCACTGCGCCTGCAAGTGCCCCGATGTATGGCACGAAGTTCAGAAGGGCCGCCAGCAGGGCCAGTGATAGTGGCAAGGGCGAACCGATGAGGAGAAGGCCCAGTCCGAGGAGCAGACCAACTATCAGCATGTCGACGAGTTGACCAAGAAACCAGAGCCTAAGCGTAGCGCCGAGCTCTCCGGCAACTTCTCGGCCGCGAGGTCGCCAGGCCATTGGAAGCAAACGAAGCGAGCCTTCGAGATACAATTGGGGCGACGCAGCGAGGAATATCGCTGTCGCCGCCGTCACGACGAGAGTGCCACCTATGCCGAGAACGGAGCCAACGACGCCGGTGACGTAGCCTGTCAGGCCAGTGCGCAGAGACTTTCCGGCGATCTGCAACTGTTGAGCCAAAATCGAACCCCACGAGCTGTTTTGCAGTTCGCTCCAGATCCGTGCCAGTTGGGTTCTCAGTTGCTGGCTGATCTCGTCGGCCTGGATGAAAATGGCGCTGCCGCGCCACCACAGCAGCGCACCGAGTGCGAGCCCTGTCACAAGAATGACGGAAATCAAAGACGTGTATGGCCCGAGGCGCGTGACCCGACGGACCGCGTTGCTGGCGCCCCGCAAAACGCAAGCGATGACCACGGCGCTGAACAAGAGCAACAGTATGTCGCGAAGCAGCCAGACCGAGAGCGCGAGAAATAGAGCGATTGCGCTTACACGAAGGGTGCGCTCGATATGCCTCACATGAACAGTCAATTTGTCTTCCAATTCGTCTCCTTTGTCGGAACAGTCCAGATTCCGAAGCTCGACATTGAAGTTGCGCAGGCGAGACTACTCGGAACATCATCGCGGCGATCGCGTCGCGATGTATGTAATACTCTGTTGCGGCCTCAAACGTTCTTGTACGCAAGCGACTAATTCTCGTCCGAAGACCGCCGAAGCACCAGAGCGAGTCGGGCATCGTGTTGCTGATCGTCGTTCGTTTCTGAGGAGATGGCATGTACAGCGTTCTAATCTCCGGGGTTGGAATTGCCGGACCCACGCTTGCCTATTGGTTGAAAGCAGCCGGGTTCCAGCCGACGCTCCTCGAGCGTGCCTCCGCTCTACGGAGCGGAGGCTATGTCATCGATTTTTGGGGGCTCGGCTACACCATCGCTGAACGGATGGGATTGATGCCGGAGATCAATCGCGACGGCTACTACGCCCGAGAGTTTCGGATCGTAGATGAAGCTGGCCGTCGGCTGGCCGGCTTCGGTACCGACGTCTTCTCCGAGTTGACGAATGGACGATACGTTACTCTTCAGCGCAGTGACCTCTCGCGCATGCTGTTCGAACGGGCCAGCGGCGTCGAAGCCATTTTCGGAGACGAGATCATTCTCGTCGAAGAGAAACCAGATTGCGTCGAAGTCCAACTGAAGCACGGCGGCAGGCGCAGGTTCGACCTTCTCGTCGGGGCAGACGGCCTGCATTCAGCCGTGCGCAATCTGGTCTTTGGACCACAGGCTCAATTCGAGCGGCGTCTGGGGTATACCGTGGCCGCCTTCGAAACTCACGGCTATCGACCGCGCGACGAGGATGTGTATCTGATCTACGGTCAGCCGGGCCGCATGGTAGGCCGCTTCACGCTGCGTGACGATCGTACATTGTTTCTCTTGGTGTTTGCCGAGCACCAGTCAGTTTTGCCGGAAACGCCGGCCTCGCAAAAGGCGCTCCTTCGGGAAATCTATGGCGGAGACGGCTGGGAGTGCGATCAGATGCTCGCCGAACTGGAGCGCGCCGGTGAACTCTATTTCGACACCGTCAGTCAGATCAGGATGCCGAACTGGTCACGAGGTCGGGTGGCGCTCATTGGTGATGCCGCTTTCTGCGTCTCGCTCCTGGCAGGGCAGGGATCGGCGCTGGCGATGATTTCAGCTTATGTCTTGGTCGGTGAACTCGCCCTGTCCGGTGGACGATATTTGGAGGCGTTTGCGGGATACGAGGCGCGGCTGAAGAGCTATATAGGCCGGAAACAGCGGGGTGCGGAGCGCTTTGCCGGAGCCCTGGCGCCGAGAACGCGTGTGGGAATGCTCTTCCGCAACGTCGTGGTCAGAAGCTTCTCGATATCGGGGCTGGCGAGGCTCGCAATTGGGCGGGACATCGCCGACGAACTGGAGCTTCCTGACTACCGTTGGGCGGGCACCATGAATCGACGGGCAACCAACAAGGGCGTCCAATGGCGGTGACGTGGAGGCTCGATGGGCGCGGATTGTCGCCATGCCTCTCGGCAGGAACCGGCTTTCGGAACCAGAGTTCATATCGGTGTCTGTGCGCAATAGTGGTCAAATGCCCTCGGTCCTGACTTACGGCACGCGAAAAGCCCTGATCGGCAGCAGCATCAAGCCGTTTGCTGAAGAGCGGAAGGTCAGCCTTCTCGTGCTTTGCGCGCTCGCCTTGGTGATTGGCGTCATGACCGGACTTGGCGCCGTCGGCTTTCGCGCGCTGATCGGCCTCGTGCACAATTTGTCTTACAATGGCAGGCTGAGCGTCGTTTACGACGCAAACGTCAGTGAGGGACCCAGTCCTTTCGGCGACTTTGTTCTTCTTGCGCCTGTGATCGGCGGCCTCATCGTCGTTTTTCTCGTCCGGCGGTTCGCTCCAGAAGCAAAGGGACATGGCGTACCCGAAGTGATGGACGCCATATTCTACAAGCGCGGCAAAATTCGGGGTTCGGTAGCTTTGATAAAGGCGCTGGCGTCCGCAATATCGATCGGAAGCGGCGCCGCCGTCGGGCGCGAAGGCCCTATCATTCAGATAGGCTCAGCCCTTGGCTCAGCCTTTGCTCAATTCATCGGGCTCTCGACCCGGCAGAGGATCACGCTGCTGTCCGCGGGCGCGGGCGCGGGCATTGCCGCAACCTTCAATACTCCGCTGGGCGGCGTGCTGTTTGCTCTGGAAATTCTTCTGCCGGAAGTTTCAAACCGGACATTCCTCCCAGTCGTCGTGGCCACGGGGGCTGCGACGACGATCGGGCGCATCCTGATCGGTCCGGACCCGGCCTTTTCGGTTCCGGATGTGCAATTCAGCATGGTCGCATCCTTCAATGCGCAGGAAGCTCTCGCATTTCTCCTGCTTGGCTTGCTGTCTGGAGCGGCAGCCTGGGCGTTTATCCGTCTGCTCGTCTTCATGGAAGACGGGTTTCCGAAGCTGTCTGGCAACGAGTATGTTCAAAATATCATCGGCATGTCGTCAATCGGCCTGATGATGGTGGTGCTCACCCATGCCTTTGGCCACTCCTACGTCGACGGCGTCGGCTACTCCGTCATTCAGGAGATACTGGACCACAAGATGACGGCGGCGGGGTTACTGGCGCTGCTGTTCGTGCTGAAGCTGTTGGCAACGACGGTCAGCCTCGGCTGCGGGGCGTCGGGCGGGATCTTCTCGCCATCGCTTTACCTTGGCGCCACGCTGGGGGCCGCCTTTGCCGCTGCAACCAATCCAATCCTGCCTCATTCAGGGCTAACGCCATCTTCGGCCGCGATCATTGGAATGGCGGCCATCGTCGGTGCAGGTACGGGCGGCGTCATGACGGCGATCGTGATGGTCTTCGAGATGACCCGCGATTACGCAATCATCGTTCCGGTGATCGTTGCGGTGGCGTTGGCTGCAGGCGTCAGGCGTGCACTCGTCAACGAGACGATCTACACGATCAAGCTGCGCCACCGCGGGCACCGCATTCCGAAGGAGCGGCATATCAACCTCTATCTGGTGAAGCAGGCCCAGGACATCATGGAGAGGCGCTTTATCGTCGCCGGAGTAGGAACGACACTAAAACAGGCTATGGCTGCGGAAGATATGGATGATGCACTTCCTATCGTGGTTGAGCGCGAAGGCCGGATTGTCGGGCTGATCCCACCACGTTCCGGCTTATGGGCGGAGTCGCAATCGAACCCAGCTCTCATGGTCGAGCAATTCGTCGAGCGGCGAATGGTCATTTGCCGCGATCAGGACCTTTTGAGCTTGGTGTTTGCCAGGTTGAAGCGCCATCGGGCCGGGGCGGCAATTGTTGTCCGCTCTGCCTCGCGCCCGCGCGTGAACGATATCGTTGGCGTCCTCACCAAACGCGTGATCGCCGATGCCGTCATCGACAGCTATGAGGATTGATCCGTTCAAAAATGAGGCGCTTGTCGCCTGCGCTTGAAGGGTCATTGGAGACGAGACCTATTGTCCGACAGTCCGCTTTGCCACCCAGCCTAGAGTCGAGCCTTGAATGATGATGCTGAACAGGACGACCGCATAGGTTGAGGCGAGCATGGCGGCCTTGGCCGGGCTATCCGGGATTGATAGGGCGAGTGCAACTGAAATCCCGCCTCGAACGCCCGCCCAGGTGAGAAAGGGCGCGTTGCGCAGGGAAAGCAGCTGAGTCCATCCGAACAAAAACGGTTGGACTGAAACGGAGACAAACCGGGCGAAGAGAACGATTGGAATTGACGCTGCTGCCAGGCCAAGGCTGCGAAGATCAAAGCGCAGTATCAAGGTCTCGAGCCCGATAAGCAGAAAAAGGACGGAATTGAGGATTTCGTCGATGAGGGTCCAGAGCGCGAAGAGATATCCTTGTGTCCGCTCGCTCATCGCATATCGCGGTCCTCGGTCGCCGATGAGGAGGCCTGCGGCGACCATGGAGAGCGGCCCGCTGACGTGCAGATGTAACGCAAGTGCGTATGTTCCGGTGACGAGCGCGAGGGAGATCAGTACCTCTATGGCGTAGTCGTCGATGAGCCGCATCGCGCGATACGCAACATAGCCAGTCAACAAGCCCAGCACTATTCCGCCACCAGCTTCGCGAACAAGTAACTCAGCGACATCGGCAGCCGACACCTGAGCGCCGTCTCCGGTGCTCGCAAAGCGAAGCATGATCGTGAACAGAACAATCCCGACGCCGTCGTTGAACAATGCCTCGCCTTCCGTCTCGATCTGCAGCTCTTTCGGCACTTTGGTGTTGCGAAGCGTACTCAGGACAGCAACGGGGTCAGTCGGGCTGATCAATGCGCCGAACACGAATGCCCAAGCCAACGATACCGGTAGGTTCACAAGGCCGCAGATGAACCAGAACATCAGGCCTATGAGGACGGTTGAGATCGAGGTGCCGAGAACGGCCAGAATAAATACCGGAATGGCGCGGCTTCTGAGTGTGTCCAGATCTACGTGCAACGCGCCGGCGAACAGCAGAAATGCAAGCATTCCGTTGACGACGACTTCGGTAAAGTCGATCTGTCGGAGTCCGTCGGCAAGCTGGTTTAGCAGATGAACTGTCGGAACCGCTGCATCCAGACCGATCATCAGCAGCGACGTCAGGACACTCATCAAAAGAAGACCTACGCTGCGGGAGAGCGGCAGGAACTTGTGATTGAGCCAGCCGAAGACGGCAGACAATGTAAGCAGAACGGCAGCGATATCCATCAGCGAAAGCACGGCAGGCTCCCTTGTGCTCTGGCGAGAGTGCCTGTTCACTCCCTCCCGTTAAGGCCGCTGTTCGCTCTAGCCGGTGAGGGTAGTGCGTTCGAGATAGCGACTTTTGAGACGTGAATAAGCAAAAAGCAACTTCGGCAGTTCCTGCGGGACATCTAAGCGGATTGGGATAAGCCTCGATCCAAGCACCTCGCAGCGGCGGGAGCAGCTATCCATTTTCTGCATCTGCGGCGAAAGATCGCGACGACGATTGTCAGTATCGTCGTTCACTCCGCATTCATTGGACCGACATAGAAGTGCGGAGGGGGCGTACGACAAGGAAAAGCTATGAAGAAAATCGCCTATGGATTTGCGGCCGCTGCTTTGCTTGCGGGCACTCAGTTCTTGGTTCCTGCCAATGCGATGATGGCGCCACCGGTCGGCGCCGCGGCAACATCCGAGACGATGCAGGCTGGCTATCACTATCATCATCATCGGAGGGTCTGCACCGTGCGAACCATAGTCACTCGCGGCTATCATGGTCGGCGTATCGTCAAGCACGTGCGTGTCTGCCGATAAGCGCAAACTTGGAGGGCCGTCGATCGAGGCGGCCCTCACCTTGCATAAGAGCAATCTTCGCGCAGTGAGATGGGTGCGCCGCACTTTACATCGGAAGCTGACGCTCAAGAGTCCGGGAAAATCGACGTGCCGCGATCTCCAGCGCCGCGACACAAAGAGCCGTGAACAACATACCGAGGATCAGGAGCACCACGACTGTATCCATGATCAAACGAGTTCCTGCAAAGGATCGGGACGATGAATCCGACCCCGTCATTCCTCGATGTCGGTTGCCACACGCCTATTGCCGTCAAGCAATCGCGTATGCCGAGAACAGGAGACAGGTGAGGTAGATGCAAGCGAGGCAAATGCCCGCGGTTCTCGCCGTGCGGGCATCTAGCCGCGAGCTTGTCCGAGTGGCGAGCCCGGGCAGTTTCTCATACTGTGCAAAGAGCTGGCGACCGGGACGTCCTCGGAAAAGTACATTTCTCATGTATGCCTCCAAACAACCATGATCCGTCCAATACGTGCGGAATGCAGAAGCCGGAAAGAACGGTGTTCCGGCCGGCGATTCGCGTTGGTTCTCTCGTCCGCTTCATGGAAGATAATGGACGGCGTCCCATCGGGCAGTCAGGAGATGAGCGGGGCTTGTCGGGATAATCCTGACGTCCTCATGCCACGCAGGGCCGTTTGGCCCACCTACTTCCCGCTCAAACTTAATCCGCACTCTTTCCCGAATGGCTCAACCAGCCAAGGGCCACGCCGTAGCGCACGATGTCGGCACGCGTGAACAGTCCGAGCTTTTCGACCGCCCTGGCCTTGTAAGTTTCGACGGTCTTGATGCTGATGCTTAGCTGATTGGCAATTTCCTTGTTGCTGAAGCCTTGTGCGATGAATCTGAGAACCTCACTCTCGCGCGGTGTCAGCTCGCCGGCTGTGGAAGCGCCGGAAGACGAGTGGGCGCCCTGCGCGGATGGAAGTGCTTTCTCCGCTATTGCTGGATCCAGATACAAACCACCTCCAGCGATCGCGCGAACTGCGCGCTCGAGTTCGTCGGCCGCAGAGCGCTTCAGCAGATAGCCGCGAGCTCCCGCTTGCAGCATCGGCTGAACGTAGGCGTGATCCTCGTGCACGGTCAGCGCCAGAAGACGAACTTGAGGAAGCTGCGTCGCCAGGGTGCGAGCAACTTCGAGGCCACTGATACCGGGAAGTGAAATGTCCAGGATGGCAATGTCCGGTGTGGCCTGGCGAATGATGTCTAGGGCAGCCTGTCCATCCGTTGCTTCCCCGACGATTTCAATGTCATGCACGTCCTGAAGCAACGCCTTCATTCCGGCCAGAACAAGCGGATGATCGTCAGTCAACGTGATCCGGATCGGGCACATAGCCCATCTCCTCTATTGGCACCGGTATTCTCATGAAAAGAGAGGTGCCGTGGCCGGGTTCAGATTCAATCGCCAAAGATCCACCGAGCAGCGTGAGGCGCTCCTCGATGACGGACAGGCCCAATTTTGCGTGGCGGCTCTCACCCTGCGAGAATTCCTGAAAGTCGAAGCCGTTCCCGTCGTCTTCGACGACGATCCTAAGCTCAGCTGTGCGTCGGTCGATGACCACGCTGACGTTTCGAGCTTGCGCGTGTTTGACCACGTTGTTCACGGCCTCCTGGACGGCGCGGTAAACCGCGATCTCGACGTCCTGGCCGAGACGATCTCTTCTTCCCAGAGGCTGAAAATCAACGCTGATCCCGAACCGGCGCCGGATCTCCGCGCAGAATGCCTCCAGCGCCTTGTAAAGGCCCAGGTCGTCAAGGGCAGTCGGGCGCAGGTCAGAGGCGATTTGATGGATATCGCGCCCAATCCCTCTCGCGAGTCCTTGCAGCCAATTGAGCCTCTCCAATCCGAGCTTGCGTTTCGGGCTCGTGCCCAGAAGCGGCTCCAGGTTCTTCAGACCGAGAAGGAGACCTGTGACCGTCTGGCCGATCTGATCGTGAAGCTCTCTTGCGATTCTACGGCGCTCATTTTCTTCCGCTTCGGAAAGACGTCGAAGCAGTTGCTGTCGCTCCAGCTCGGCTCGCTTGGTCTCGTCGATATCCAGAATGACGCCATACACGACGTCCAAGTTCTTATCATCGATGCGAGACAGCCGTCCGCTGGCCCGCAGCCACCGGCTGTGAGGGGGAGCGGTCCGGAAATCTGCAATCGCCACGTTTCCCGAACGGCAACTCAGCAAGGAAGCCTCAAAGTTCCGCTGGTCGGCGGGATCAATACAGCTCAGTATCCGATCCATCGGAAGGATCGTATCTCCTTCGGAGCGCGAACCGTCTATCCGGAGCATCTCCCGGGCGCGGGGCGACACGATCGCTTCTCTGCTCGCAAAATCACAGCTGAACACGCCGAGATCTGCGGCATCGATCGTCAGCCTCCGTCGCTCTTCACTTGCGCTGAGTGCCAATGCTGCCTGCGCCTCTTGCTCGCGCCGGCGAAGCGAAATGTCGCGTATGGTGTACCAGGCCAAAGTCAGAGCCAAGACGAAGCTCAATACCCCACCCCCGGCAAGGAAAATGGCTGAGCGCTGGACGGGACCATTCAGTTCCTGCGTCGGTATTCCGAAATGGACCGACCATCCGCTGGTTCCAGGGATGACTTTGTAGATCGAGTCGACTTGTTCGCCGGCAGGCGTGGTTTTGACGTAGCTTCCTTCTGGCGCTGAGGCTATCGCCTGGCGGACCGTAGCGCTGGCAGATTGTCCGAGTTCGGATTGTTCACCGAAGGTGCGGGCGACGATGTTCCCCTTGGCATCGACCACGAAACCCACCCAGCCGGCCGGGGCTCCTGCGCTCTTCAAAATCTGGCTTATTGCATCGGGCACCAGGGCCACCGTGAGTACAAACTTCAATTGTCCATCGCGCTCAACGGGGGCCCTGACGGCCACCACGCGTTTGCCGGTGATGGGACCACGCGGCCCAATACCGCCGATCGCCGGCTTTCTCGTTTTCAGGATCTGTTCGAAGTTCTCTCGGTCGGCGGTGGCGCGCATCCCATCTCCGAGCGGACGGCTGACATCAAGCACCTGATTCCCGTCAGGATCGACGAGCTGAATCGTCTGCCAAAGAGGACGTGCTTCGTTGACACGCGTCGCTTCGCGATAGAACGCGTCGAGGTCCGGCTTGTCGAGTGTTGCGGAAGCCGCGACGGTTTCGGCGATCTCGAGCTGGAGACTGATCTCGGAGGCAAGCCGGTTGACGACGCTATCGAGCGTCTCCACGGCGGCAGCCTGAGAGCCCCTGCGCTGCTGCTGCGCGTTCAGGAAAACGACCCAACCCGCAAAAAGCGCAAGAGGCATCGCTGCCGCGATGAAGACGAGGATCAAGGGGCGGCGGGCTGCGCGCCGGGAGATTGAGGTGGGCGCCTCCTTGCGGGTGGGTATCAAATGAGACAGCAAAACGCCCACGTGCTGGCACTTCCTCGATGTTTCTGGTTCTTGTCAGGTTTTTCCCGACAGTTCTATCGGTCACCCTGACTCCCAGGATCGCTCGATCCATCCCATCGTACAGGCAATCATTGTAGCGGTCTAGAATTGGGCTTGACATGGAACATTCTTCATCGCCGCTGCGGTTGATCGAAAACAAATTCAACCCGAAGCGGCTTGGTTTGGACGAGCCCTTCTGCGGGACTAGCCGCAACGAACTCGTCTCCCGACTGTCGGCTTCATCGCAGTGCCGTTTGCGCGAAAGCTGCGAGACGGTGTCTCTGAACAAAGGACAAATTCTCTACGATCGCGGCACTCCTCTTCGCCATGCCTACTTCATCGAGTCCGGCGGGTGTTCTGTCACGACCCGCGCGGGCGACTGCCTGCCGGTCGAGATCCATACGCTCGGGATGAAGGATTTTGTCGGCGTGCCGTTGGTCCTGGGCATGCACGTTTCGCCGCACCGCTGCAGCGTGAGAGTGCCGGGCCAAGCGCTTCGGATCCAGTCCGATCAGCTGATTTCTTTGATCAAGAGGGACGTCGAGCTTGAAAAGATGCTTTTAGGCTATGTTCAGGCGATCCTGATTCACAGTTCGCAGCTATCAGCCTGCAATTCCAGGCACACGCTGCACCAGCGCCTCGCCCGGTGGCTCCTGGTTGCCAGCGACAGGCTCGGGTCTCGCGAGATACCTTTCACGCATAGTTACATAGCCAATGCTCTCGCGGTCCGGCGCGCCGGCGTTACGGTCGCTCTCGGGAGTATGATGCGCGACGGAGTGATTGGATGTCGCAGGGCGGGGATCGTCGTCATGGACGAGGCCAGGCTGAAAGCGATGTCTTGCGATTGTCAGGGGATCATCCTGTCGGCGCACAACCGTCCTTGTGCGGTGCCGCCCCTCCGAATTGCATATTCGTGAACGCGATTCCCTACTGCCGTTAAGTCGGCTGTACGGCAGCCAACAGAGTCCAGATATTCTTGAAGCAATAGAGGCGGAGATGTCATCGCAAGAAGTCCGGATCCGAACCGATACCGAAGTTCTGGTGGGAGCCTTGGAGGAGGCGCAAAGGCTTCTTGCCGCTTACGAGAACCCTTGCTGCAATCGCACCAGGGACGACATTATCGCTATGGTCGAGTTCATCATATGCAACCCTTCCGTGACACGTGCAATGCTTCATCAAAAGATGCGCAGCCGCCTCAAGCTGGTCGGATAAGTCTCGTGCGGGAGCGTACATTCGCATTCAGGAAAACGAAACTTGCGAGCGTGCGATGAGTTGACGATGATCCAACAGAAGTAGGAGCAGTCGTCATGAAGATATCACTTTGCATTCTTGCCTCCGCGATGCTGCTGGCTACGCCGGTCATGGCGCAGTCGTCCCGGAACAACGCGACGACCGCGGCGCCCAACGTGCAGCCGGCTGCCTCGACCGCCTCCATGCACAAGGAAGGTGAATGGCGTGCATCGAAACTCGTTGGCGTGAACGTCTATAACAACAGCAACGAGAAGATCGGCGACATCAATGATCTGATCTTGGATTCCAGCGGGCGGGTTGCCAACGTGGTGATCGGAGTGGGAGGATTCCTTGGAATGGGCGAGCACAACGTCGCCGTAACGTTCGATCAGCTCAAATTCGCCAAAGAACCGGTGAAGACCGTGTCCAACGATGGCGCTGGAAAGACCGGCAATGCCGGTTCGACGAGCACGACGGGAAGCGCATCAACGTCGGCCCAGCGAAGCGATAATTGGTATCCGGATCACGTGGTGCTGAACGCCAACAAGGATCAGCTGAAGAAGATGCCCGAATTCAAGTACTGAGCCGATTTCGGTCCCTATTTCCAGCATGCTTATCGGCGGTGTCATCTGAGATGACGCCGCCTTTTCCAGTTGCATTTGATCCGGTCGGCTTAGATTTGTGGCAGAGGAAAAGCAGTCTTGAATTTCTGCATTGAATCGATCAGCTTGCGTGCCGCTGGCTGAGGTCGACGATGTCTGATGAAGCACTGCCGGAAGAGGTAGAGGAGCTTGTCCGACGCTACATTCGCTCTGTGGCGCAGCTCGAAGCCCTTTTGTTCTTCCACAAGCGGCCCGGCGAGCGCTTCGACGTGGAGTCGCTCGCTGCACGCCTTTACGCGGGCAAGATCGAGATGGCCGATGCTCTAGCGTCCCTGAGGAAGGATGGCTTCCTCGACGGCGAGGCGGGGATCTATGCGTTTGCGCCGCGGCCCGAATTGCGGCCAGTGGTCGATAGCTTGGCCTTGGCGTATTCGCGGCATTTGATCCCAATCACACACATCATCCACAACAGCCCACACCGCATCCAGGCATTTTCAGATGCCTTCAGGATTCGAAAGGATTAGTCATGGCTGCGGTGATTTACACACTTTGCGCGATCACGAGCGGCTTTTGTGCATGGCTGCTCATTCGGGCATATATCGGTAACAGGTCGAAGTTGCTCCTATGGAGCGCCGTCTGCTTCGCGGGTCTGACTTTCGAAAATGCTGCTCTCTGGATCGATAAGATCGTATTTCCTCAAGTTGATCTTTCCGCCGTGCGTCTGTCGATCGGCCTGTTCGCCATGACGGTCCTGCTTATCGGCATGATCTGGGAGGCCGACTGATGGACCATTTGAATCCCGTTCTTTCAGGTGCGACGGCATTCGCATCGCTCCTGGCGAGCATATATTTCCTGAAGTTTTGGCGTAAGACGGGCGACACCTTTTTCCTGCTCTTTGCGGCTGCGTTTGTGATCGACGCCGTCGCAAGATTTGTCCTGGCTGTGGTGCAAGTGACGAATGCGAGCGAGCCGGTGTACTTCATCCCGCGCCTGATCACATTCGGTCTGATTGCGCTTTCGATCGTCGGGAAGAACGCACTGCCGAAGAAGCGCAAGTGAAGCGCGAATTCAAGAGGCGCTGACTTGCAAGGTTACTCGGGGTGCAACCGTACAACCGGTTTCGCGCTTTGAACGACTGGCAGGGGAATCGACCACCGACCTTGCCCGGGACGGATGGACAGGTCATGCCGTCAGGAGAGGCGGACCCCAGCCGAGGAACGCTGGGATTCCAACTCCCGCCGCGCGCTAATTCACCCGCACGTTGGCGGGCTGCTGTGTGGGACAGGAGTGATCTTCGGCAGAGCGCGCACAGCTTGCTGCGTGACGAAACACGGTACAGTTCTGTACAATAGCAGCCGATCTGCCCCGCAGCCGCTTGCTCGCGGGCGACCTCCGAAGGATATTGCGCAGGGGGCTTTCATGATCAGCAAATCGAATCAAACGGCACTCAATGTCTTTCCGCAAGCGTACTGCCTGTCTTGCGAGGAAAAGACGCCGCATCGGCATGAACGGCTGGCAATCCACGGTACGCAAATGGCACGTGCGACTTGTCTCACCTGCAACAACGAGCGTACGGGCTTTGAGGAGGGGAAGCGGCTCGCCAATCCGAGCTAACAGCAGCCGTCCTTTGGTCTGGTATATGTTCGCTCACTACCGCTTAGCGCAATCGGCAGTGGCCAATGCGCCGCGAGAGCTGCGCCTGCTAGACGGCTCGAGCAAATGCCTGCGGACGGTCGGGGTAGCTCCGGAGTGACCCCGATATCGTACAAGGAGTTCTTCCGCTATGGCATTTTCGGCCTGGCGGTAGCCGCAGTCGTGGCGTTCGGTATCTCGCCATTTACCGGAGGAATCGTACAGCAGTGGTCGCGAAGCGATGTTGAAGCCAGATCCAAGCTGGTCTTCAACGCCATCCAGCCGTTGCTTAGTCGTGATGTGGAAGACCAGGCCTGGGACCGGCTCTCGGACCTTTTCAAGAGAGTGGCGCTCGACAAGAAGATTCTCGCGGTTGGATTTTGTGATCCGGAAGGCTCGTTGCTCGCGCCAACACCGGAGATGCCGGCGAGCTTCTCCTGCGAAAAGTCGGCCAAATCCGAGAACGAGAGTTTCGCAAGCATCGCCAGCGGCGGGCGACGAATTCTCGTAGCTGCGTTTCCGATCTCGAGTAGCCGAGGTCGTTCCTACCTCGTCATTCTAACCGACCTCAGCTTCGCGGCGGCCAGGTCCAGCCAGGTGCTGGCGTATCTGCTTGCCGCGCTTGCCGGCGTCGTTCTGGTCCTGACCGTTGGCACGATCATTTTCGCCGTCCTCATGATGCGCGGCTGGATGAAGGCATTGCGACGCGCGGTCGAGGAGGTCCGTCGAGGTGCTCAGGGAGTGCCACTCCAACTCGGTGGCTCGCCTATTGATCGAGAAATTCACAAGCTCTTGCGTAGCGCCGAACAAGTTACGTTTACAAGCCAGATCGATTGGACGCCGAAATCGCTTCAGGAGGTGCTGCAAAGCGTCCTCCCGGGGGCCGAAGTTCTCGTCCTTTCCAATCGGGAGCCCTACATTCACAACACTTCGGAAGCGGGGACTGTGGTGCAGCGGCCGGCGAGTGGATTGGTCTCGGCCCTGGAGCCGATCATGCGTGCCTGCGGTGGCACTTGGATCGCACACGGCAGCGGCAGCGCCGATCGGGAGACCGTCGACGACCACGATAGGCTCCGCGTCCCCGAGGCAGCCCCGGCCTACACGCTTCGGCGCATCTGGATCTCTGAGAAAGAACAGGACGGATATTACTACGGTTTTGCCAATGAAGGGCTCTGGCCATTGTGCCATATCGCTTTCGTGCGCCCTACGTTCAGGTCCAGCGACTGGCAAATGTATCGGCAGATCAACCAACGCTTTGCCGATGCAGTCGTTGCCGAGGCGCGCGCCGAGGACCCCATTGTGCTGGTCCAGGACTATCACTTCGCGCTTGCTCCAAGAATGATCCGTGAGCGCCTGCCCAGGGCGACGATCATAACCTTCTGGCACATTCCGTGGCCGAATGCGGAAACCTTCAGCATCTGCCCATGGAAGGCGGAGATTATCGAAGGATTGCTCGGCAGCACCATTGTTGGATTTCATACCCAATTTCACTGCAACAACTTCATTGAGGGAGTGGATCGCTTCCTGGAGAGCAGGATCGATCGCGAAGTGCAGGCAGTCAGCCTTGGAGGACATGAGACCAGAATACGTGCTTATCCGATCTCGATCGAATGGCCGCCAAGGGAACTGGAAAAGCTACCACCTCCCACGGAATGCCGATCTGGCATCCTCGCCCAGTTCGGTTTGGCGGAGGATACGAGGCTGATCGTAGGCGTTGAGCGATTCGATTACACCAAAGGCATTCTTGATCGCATGCGGGCCGTAGACGCGCTTTTGTCGCGAAATCCGGCCTGGAAAGATCGGCTTGCATTCATCCAGGTCGCAGCACCGACGCGCAGCAAACTCAACGCCTACTCGAAGCTCCAGGCTGAAGCGGAGGCGCTCGCTGCCGAAATAAACGAGCGGCACCGCGGTCGCCAACCCTTGATGCATTTGGTCGCGCGGCACTACGAGCCGTCAGACGTGTTCCGGCTGTTCAGAGCGGCCGATGCCTGCGTCGTCAGCAGCCTGCATGACGGAATGAATCTCGTCGCAAAGGAGTTCGTTAGCTCGCGAGAAGACAACGCTGGGGTCCTTATCTTGTCGAGCTTCACCGGGGCGTCACGAGAATTACCCGAGGCTCTCATCGTCAATCCCTATGACACCGACGAAATGGCATCGGCTATCGAGCTTGCACTTACAATGCCAATCGAGGAGCAGGCCGAGCGCATGAAGCTCATGCGACAGCAGGTCAAGGAGCATAACGTCTATCGCTGGGCAGGCGGGATGCTGGTGGACGTAGCGAGAAGTCGCACCCGCGAGCGGGTTCTCGGCCTGGCCACCAAGGCCGGTCATGGCGTGAAGCAGATCTGAACGAACTCTCCAAATGCCGATTTTTCAACAAACACCGTACTGAAGCGTACCGTTCCCTCTTTCCACGGCGAATAGCTCGCTGGCACTCTTGTCGTCCGCGAGCTGTTGCGTTGGGCATGTGGACTTGGGCATGTGGAAAGGAAGGCGGAAATGGACATACTGATCGGAGCTGTCATGATCGCAGCTGCAGGCGTCCTGATTTTCATTGGGCTCCCGAGTCGCGCTGGCGATCATCCAAAATTCCTGCGCTTCGAAGCCGCTCTGGTTCTGTACCCTCCAGTCATTCTGTCGTTTCTGGGCCTTGGCGCCGCGGCGCTGATTTCAGGCCTGCTCACCAGATAGTCGCCTTTCGAGCCATGAGACGGCTCTCAAAATCCGCCGGAAAATGCGATCCGTCAGCCGCGGAGGTGGAAACCAATCGTCCAGGAGGCTGATGCGTAGCCGGTGCCGATAGCGCAAGCCTGAGTAGACGTGGCCTCCTTGGGGCTTAGCGCGCTGGTTTCGGCCCGCCAGATTCCCGAAACGACCTCAGCAGGCGATCCAGCGCCGGGCTCGCGGCACGGCGGAGCTCCTGAAGATTTCTCTGCGATAGTGCCCGCAGTTTCTGTTCACCTCTCCCGGTCAGCTTGAGGCGCACACGTCTGGCATCCTGCGGGTCGGCAACCCGGCTTACTAGCCCAAGCTTGGCCAAACGATTGATCAATTCAACCGCCGAGTGAGGTCGGATCAGCAGAAAGCGCGCAACATCACCGACTGTCGCAGGACCCGGGCGCACGAAGCCCTTGATGCCAAGCAGCGCTTGATGCTGCGTAGGCGTCAATCCCTGCTTTGCTGCGGCTGCCTCGCTGAAGGCCAGAAAGCTCCGGATTTGGTACCGGAACTGCGCCAGCGCAGCATAGTCGGAGTCATGCATCGTGTGGGTGGCTGCGGATGGCGCAGACCTGACCGCAGTCGCCCGTTGCGCCTTCTTCACCTGAACCATGCCATGCCGTCTCCGTGCTTCCCACCCGGCGACGCGGGCCGTTAGCCAAAAGTAGCAAGCAGGAGCGCCCGCACCAAGCAGCGGGAACTCCGGATACACAGCTATCCGGTGCTCTACTCGAAGCTCGAGAGTAGGATCTTCACCAAGATGACCTGAAAGGCGATCGGGATCCGGGCGCTCTTCCGCTTGATCGAGCGCTGCAGCGCACCGGCGATCTCGGCGCTGGTCAGGCTGCCTGCCGAGGCATTGGCGATCAGCTCGCTCCACATCTGCGACAGCGAACCGCCGGGCGGGATTACCGGCTTGATGGTCACGCCGCAGCCCTGCGCCCAGTCCACGATCTCCCGCATCGTATGCGGCCCGCAATTGCGCGCCGTCGCGAGACGTTCGGCCGTGAGCGCCCGCAGCAATTCGCGCGTCGGCGACCAATTCCCTTTCGGCGGTTGCTCGCCGTTGAGCTCGACTGCGAGCTCCTTCAGGACGTTCTGGGCACGCACGCTCAGCCGCTTCATCGGCCCGGGCACACGCTTCGCCTGAACAGAGCCGACTGCCGGTCCCCGCTCACCGGTCGTTCGATTGCGAGGGTCGGGCATGCGCGGGGCATCGCTGGACTGTGGTGTCGCCCCCTGTCCGTTCACCTCTTCCACCGACCACGCCGTCTCCTGCCGCTTCGCACCTTGCGGCCACGACCGTCGCTTCCGGGTACCCGCCACTGTCGTTCGCCGCGCCATTTCTCTCGCCAAGCTCGCCAGCCTCGTACTCACAAAGGCTAATATATATCGTGATGCGATATGTTTTCACGAGATAATTTTCAGCGTTCGACCAAAGACGAAATTGACAGAAGGCGTTCACAAGCAATGCTTGGGCCCAAGAGCTACACGCGGATGTGACGTGCCCGGCGCGGGCAGGCCCTCGAGGCCGGCCGCCGCCGGACAGGTCGTGCTTTGCCTGCAAACAACAACGATGTTCGGAGGAAACGATCATGACTGACAATCTCATCCGCCGCGGCCTCTCGCGCCGTGGCCTGCTTCAGACCACCGCGGGCCTCATCGGCGGCTCGATGCTGCCGGCGATGCCCGCGTTTGCCGAGGACAAGCCAGCGATCGGCTCCTACCCCGCGGGAGTCTCGGGTTCCACCGCCTTCATCGGCATCTCGGTGCCGCGCACCGGCACCTATGCCGTGCAAGGTGAAGACGAACTCAAGGGCTACCAGCTCGCGATCGAGCACATCAATGAAGGCCACCAGCTGATCAAGAAGATCTCGCCTAAGACCAGCAAGGGCGTGCTCGGCAAGGAGCTGAAGTTCGGCGTCGCCGACTCGGCGGCCAAGCCGAACGAGGCGGTCCAGGCGCAGCAGCGCTTCATCAGCGAGAACAAGGCGATCATGATCACCGGCGGCACGTCCAGCGCCGTTGCGGTGGCGCTGAACAAACTCGCCCAGCGCGAACACGTAATTTTTGTGTGCGGCATTTCCGGATCGAACGATACCACTGGCAAGGATTGCGTCCGCTACGGCTTTCGCCAAAACTTCTACGGCCAGACTGCGGCTGCGGCGATCGGCCCGGTGATGGTACGTGAGTTCGGCAAGGGCAAGAAGGCGGCGTATCTGACGCCCGACTACACCTACGGCCACACCGTTACCAAATCGATGCAGGATTTCCTCGCGACGGCCGGCTGGACCACCGTGACCAACCAGGTCGCCCCGCTCGGCGCGCCGGACTATTCCTCTTACCTGCTGAACGTCGCGAACTCTGGCGCCGACGTGCTCATCAACGTGAACTGGGGCCATGATGCGGTGCTGTCGACCCAGCAGGCAAAGCAGTTCGGCGTGCTCGACAAGATGAAGCTGGTCGTCCCCTACCAGGTGCCTTTCATCGCGCGCGAGACCGGCGGCCTGATGCAGGGCGTCTATGCCGCCACCGACTATTGGTGGACGATCGAGGACAAGTTCCCGCTGGCCAAGATGTTCAACGAAGCCTTCGAGAAGAAGTACGGTTACAAGCCCGAATGGGGCGCCGAGAACGCCTATGTCAGCTTCGCGCATTGGGCGCACATGTGCGAGCAGGCCGGCAGCTTCAGTCCGCCCGACGTGATCAAGGCCTACGAGAAGGGCGAAACAATCCCGTCGCTGGTCGGCGACGTGCATTACCGCCCCGAGGATCATCAGTGCGTTCGCCCGGTGATCATCGTCAAGGGCAAGCAGCAGAAGGACATGAAGAACAAGGAAGACTGGTACGACGTCGTCGAGATCGTCCCGGGCGAAGGCCTGATGCAGAAGCCCGACGCCTTCGGCTGCCATCTCGGCGACTACAGCTGAGATCTCGCAAACCCCTGTGACGCCGCGGACTGCACTCCGGTCCCGCGGCGTCACCTTTTTCTGACGCGCACCCTCGCGCGCCACAACAGCGATTGTCGCATGATAAGTTGGCCTAACCTCGTTTCACAGCTTTTCAACGGGCTCGCATTGGGTGCCTTGCTCGCGCTGATCAGCTCCGGCCTGACCATCATCTACGGCACGCTCGGCGTGCTGAACCTCGCGCACGGCGCGATGTTCATGATCGGCGGCTATGCCGGTTTCGTGGCTTACCAGTACACAGAATCGTTCATCCTCGCCGTGATCGCAGGCTCGCTGTTCGTGATGCTGCTCGGCGTTGTCATGGAACGCGTCATTATCCGCCACTTCTATGATCGCCCGCACGAGGATCAACTGCTCGTGACCTTCGGGCTCGGCATCTGCTTCGTCGAGCTCGTGCGCCTGATCTTCTCGAGCCAGTCGCAGCTGGTGCCGCCGCCGGCGCTATTCCAGGGCATCACCAACCTCGGCTTCATGTTCTATCCGACCTACCGCCTCGCCGTGGTCGGCATCGTCGCGATCGCCCTCGGCGCGCTGTTCATCATCCTTTACCGGACCCGGCTCGGCCTGATCGTGCGGGCCGGCATCGAGGATTCGGTGATGGTGGATTCGCTCGGCATCAACGTCTATCGCGTCTTCATGGTGGTGTTCGGCATCGGCGCGATGGCCGCCGGCTTTGCCGGCATCGTCAACGCGCCGGTGGTGTCGCTGACGCCGGGCATCGGAGACGACATCCTGGTCCAGACCTTCGTGGTGGTGGTGATCGGCGGCGTCGGCTCGTTTCCGGGCGCGATCCTCGGCGGTCTGATCGCCGGCGAGATCATCAGCGTCACCTCCATGTTCAACCCCGGCTACGCCTATGTGATGCTGTTTGCGGTCATGACGCTCGTGCTCGTGGTGCGACCGCATGGCTTGCTCGGCGTACAGGGCCGCGAGTAAGCGATTTTCCCATGTTCAAGCAACGCCCGTTCCTGATCGAGACACTGACGGCCGTCGGCCTGATCGTGGCTCCCTTCGTGCTGCCCCATCTCGGCTTCGCGCCCAACACCGTCAACCGGATCCTGGTCTGGGGCCTGTTCGGCCTCGGCTTCGACATCCTGTTCGGCTTCACCGGGCTATTGTCGTTCGGCCAATCCGCCTTCTACGGCACCGGCGGCTTCGTCGCCGCCTACCTCCTGACGCGCGCCGGCTTCGGCAACGTGCTGGGTGCGCTGATCATCGGCATGATCGCGGCCGCGGCGACCGGATACCTCGTCGGCCTGATTGCGCTGCGCCGGACTGGCATCTATTTCGCCATGATCACCGTGGCGATCGCGCAGGTCTTCTTCTTCGTCGAGTTCAATCCTTTGTCGGATTTCACCGGCGGCGAGAACGGGCTGCCGGGGGTGCCGACGCCGAGCTTCAATCTCGGCTTCACCACGCTCCACTTCACCAATGGCTGGTCGCTCTACCAGTTCATCGCGCTTTGCTACTTCGTCGGCGTCATCATCGCGCTCAGGATCGTGCGCTCGCCGGTCGGCGCTATTTTCAGCGCGATCCGGGACAATCCGCTACGCGCCACCGCGGTCGGGCACAACATTCACGGCTACAAGCTGACGGCCTTCGTGATCGCGGCGGCTTACGCCGGTTTCGCCGGCGGCCTGCTCGGCGTGCTCCAGGCCTTCATGCCGCCCGACGCCTTCACCTTCGACACCTCGGGCCAGCTCGTGATGCAGACGGCCATCGGCGGCAGGGGCACGTTGTTCGGACCGCTGGTCGGCGCAACCGTGTGGCTGTTCCTGCAGGATTTCCTGCAGTCTGCGCTCGGCCTGGGAGCGGCCTGGAAGCTCGTGCTCGGCGTCGTGTTCGTGCTGCTGGTCTGCTTCCTGCGCGGCGGCATCATCGGCGGTCTTGCCGATCTATATCGCCTTGTCTCGGACGGGCGGAAGCGGAGGGAAGCGGAAGAGGGGCAAGAGGCCGCTGACGGCGAGGCCGCGCAGCATCTCCCGCCCGCGCCGATGCAGGCGAAGGAGGTCGCGCACCCCGTCTATTCCGGGCCGATCCTCAAAGCCACCGGCCTCACCAAGCGCTATGGCGGGCTCATCGCCAACAGCGACATCGATTTCAGCGTCAACCAGGGCGAATTGCGCGGCATCATCGGCCCCAATGGTGCCGGCAAGTCGACCTTCTTCAAGATGCTGACCTGCGAGATCGCGCCGAGCTCTGGTCAGATCGTGTTCGAGGGGCGCGACATCACGGGATTGAAGGTCACCGAGGTTTGCCAGCTCGGACTGACCAAAAGCTATCAGGTCAACCAGCTCTTCACCGGGCTGACGGTGCGGGAGAACCTGACGATCGCCGCACTCGCAGAGCTGCGGGGAAAATTCCGGCTCGACCTGTTCCGCACGCTCGCCGGCGTCAAGGGCCTGACGGAGCAGGTGGCGCACACGCTCGCTTTGGTGAACCTGACCCGTCGTGCCGACACGCCGGTGTCCGAGCTTGCGTATGGCGAGAAGCGCAGGCTGGAAATCGGGCTTGCGCTCGCCACGTCGCCGCGCCTGCTGCTGCTTGACGAGCCGCTCGCCGGCATGAGCCCGCGAGAGCGTGTCGAGACCGTCAAGCTGCTCAAGTCGATCGCGCGCGGCCGTACCATGATCATCATCGACCACGACATGGATTCGCTGTTCGAGCTGGTCGAGCGCGTCACCGTGCTTCAGGAAGGCCGGGTGCTGGTCTCCGGCACGCCGGAGGAAATCAAGGCGAACGCCGCCGTCCAGGAAGCCTATCTCGGCGGGGTGCACGGAGAAATCGCGGCATGAGCCTGATCGAGGTCAACGGCCTGAACAGCTATTACGGGGACTCCCACATCCTGTTCGACGTCGCCATGCACGTCGAGCGTCACGAGGTGGTGGCGCTGCTCGGCCGCAACGGCGCCGGCAAGAGCACGACGCTGAAGAGCCTGATGGGTGTCGTGACGCCGCGTAGCGGCAGCGTGAAGTTCGACGGCATCGATATCGCCGGCCGAAAGAGCCACAGAATCGCGCAGGCCGGCATGCAGCTCGTGCACGAGGAGCGCCGCATTTTCGGCAGCCTGTCGGTGGAAGAGAATATTCTGCTCGCCGGGATCACGGCGCCCAAACGCTGGCCTCTCGACCGTATCTACGAGATGTTTCCGCGACTGAAGGAGCGGCGTAGCAACCGCGGCACCGAGCTGTCGGGCGGCGAACAGCAGATGCTCGCTATCGCGCGGGCGCTGGTGCGCGATCCCAAGATCGTGCTGCTGGACGAGCCGTTCGAGGGGCTCGCGCCCGTCATCGTCCACGATCTCGTCAAGGCCTGCCGCGAGCTCGCCGCCGCCGGCCAGACCATCGTGCTGGTCGAGCAGAATTTGGCGGCGACGCTGGCGCTGGCGAGCCGGATCTACATCATCAACAACGGACACATCGTGCACGACGGGCCAGCTCGGGAGCTCAAGGCACAACCGGAGCTGCTCCAGCGCTATCTCGGCGTCTAGTTGATTTCACCGAGCGCGACGTGACGACGCGAAGTCTTGACGACTTCGCGCTGAAATCGAAAAGGAGGAACACGTCAAATGAAATACATTGCGGTAAGAACGGTTCAACTGTTGCTGGCGGCGTCAATGGCGGTGACGACTGCACACGCGGCCGAAAACAAGGTCGTGATCGGCGATATCGACGACATGTCCGGCCTGTATGCCGACGTGATCGGTCCCGGCGGCGTCGAGGCGGCCAAGATGGCGATCGAGGATTTTGGCGGCAGCGTGCTCGGGAACAAGATCGAGTTCATGGTGTCCGATCACCAGAACAAGCCCGACGTTGGAGCGCAAAAGTTCCGCGAATGGGCCGATCGCGACGGCGTTACGATGATTCTCGGCGGATCGAACACGGGAGTCAGCCTGGCGATGAACAATGTCGCCAAGGAGAAGAAAATTCCGTTCATCGCTATCGGCGCAGCCGGCGCATCGCTGACCGGCAAGGACTGCACACCCTATACGGTGCACTACGTCTACGACACGACGGCTCTCGGCAACGGTACCGCCAAGACCATGGTGAAGCAGGGCGGTGAAAGCTGGTTCTTCCTCACCGCCGACTACGCCTTCGGCACCCAGTTGCAGGAATCCGCCTCGAAGGTGGTCGAGGCCAATGGCGGCAAGGTGATCGGCGCCGTGCGCGTTCCGCTCTCCACGTCGGACTTCTCGAGCTATCTGCTCCAGGCGCAAAACGCAGGTGCGCAGGTGCTTGGACTGGCCAATGCCGGCAACGACTTCACTAACTCGATCAAGGCTGCCGACGAGTTCGGCATCGCGAGGACAATGAAGCCGGCCGCATTGCTCGCCTTCATCAGCGACATTCACAGCCTCGGCCTCAAGACCGCACAGGGCCTGTATCTCACCACCGGCTGGTATTGGGATCTCAACGAGAAGACCCGCGCTTTCGCCAAACGCTACTATGAGAAGACGAAGCGCGAGCCCACCATGAATCAGGCGGGCTACTATTCGGCGACCATGAGCTACCTCAACGCGATCAAGGCTGCCGGCTCCACCAATTCAGAGAAGGTCATGGCGGAGCTCAAGAAGATGAAGATCGACGACATGTTCACCAGCAACGGCAAGATCCGTGCCGACGGCCTGATGGAGCATGAGATGTATATCATGCAGGTCAAGAAACCCGATGAGTCCAAACAACCTTGGGACTATTACAAACTGGTTCACACTATGTCGGGCGAAGAAGCATTCGGAAAGTTGTCCGACTCGGCGTGTCCGCTGGTTGCACACTGATAGTGGTGTTCCAAGCGCGTCGTCGCCCAAGAGGAACTACCGGCAGGGCGCTCCTGCTTGTAGTGCGGATTGAAGGCACCAAGCGGCTGCGGAGGCAGTGCCTGATCTAGAAATCGTTTCTCAGGGGCTGATCGAACGCATCCCCTGGCATATGTCCAAGGAACGGGCAGTGCTCGGGTTAGCGGTGACCCGCCGCGCTGCGCCCGAGCCGCTCCAGGCCTTTGGTGGCAAGGACGCTACTGCTCCGATATCCCGCGCGACGCAGGTTCTCCGCTGCGGCAGTCGAGCCAAGCGGCGGCTCGAACGCGTGCTGATCCGAGTAAAAAGCGCCAGCGGGGCCAGAAGAGACAGCAGTCTATCGCTCATTTGAACGCGCTGTGAGGGTTTTCCTGACGGAGGCAGGGTCAGCCTGACTGCCAAATCAGCCACTTCCTGCTTAAGTACGAGTGATTTGGCTTCGCGGTTTACAAGCTGCTGTTTTGGGGGACGGAGAATGGCACATTTGGGGGACGCTGCTCTGGCTCTCCATCGACTATCATCGCGACGGCTCCCGCACCGGTGTAGCTACCTTAGCGATCTGTCGCAGGAGTGGCAGAGCTCGCCCGCCAATTCGTTGCTCACGAATTGTGGGAGAATTCCGGCCGCCAAACGCCAGGTCTTGGGCAGTTCCTACAGCATGATGCGACATGTACTTCATAGGTGCCAGCGTAGCTCAATCACTGCGCGTTCGCTGGGCAGAATGGGTTGTCGGCGTGGCCTGTATTCCCGGAATGCGCGTCGCGCCGCCGGGCGTGCCTTTGAGATTCTGGGCAGGGCGTTGCTAATCGAAACGGCAGGGCCTGTTACCCTCAGATCCGATACCCTGACGTTGGAGATGCTTCAGGGATACGCGCAATCCGTGCTTCCTGACGCTCAGCCGGCCAATCGTCGCTTGGTCTGAGTTAAAGCAACACACTACGTTCTGAATGACTTACCCTTCACCTATGGAGTGGCATTTCGCAAGCTTGGCGGCTGAGTACGCGAGTGTGCCGATGATCAAGCGGCTTTGATTGAGGGTATTCCAAGAGAGAGGAGGGAGTGGGATTGATTAAGTTCGATAAAGCTATCCTGTCATCGCCACCTTGTAATCGGGGCGGCGTACCAGCGCTATTTATCGGCGGTACTCGCATCGAATGCTTCCGCTGGAAGAGTCGACGTCATTAAGGCGTATGTTCAACGGGCTGAACTTGATTGCGCCAGACGACCTTGGCAGAGCGAAAACGTTGTGTGAATGGGGTAGAGAACTGATGAAATCGACTATTACGCGAGCGGCTCACGTCGGTTGTTTGCTTGCGGCAGCTGGCCTGTTGCTTGGCGGATGCGACCAGCCGAAGGCCGCGTCTCTGCAACAACCGCTCCCCGGTGAGGTTAGCACTCTTGTGGTGAAGCCTCAGGCTCGACCCGTTGTCCGAGAGTTGCCCGGCCGAATTGCTCCCCTCCGAGTGGCGGAGGTCCGCCCCCGCGTCTCCGGAATCGTGGTCGCGCGCCTATTCCGACAGGGCAGCGAGGTGAAGGCCGGCGATCCGCTGTACCGCATCGATCCGCGTCCGTTCGAGGTCGAGGTGATGGCCAACGAGGCTGCGCTCACCAAGGCGCAAGCTGCATTGATGCAAGTCAGCCAGCAGGCGCGGAGGGTCGCTCTCCTTACAAGTGAGCGCGTGACGTCGGAGGCTCAGAATGAGAAGGCGATTGCGTCGGAGCGCCAGGCAAAGGCGGAAGTCCAAAAGCGGGCAGCAGAACTGGAACGCGCTCGCCTCAATTTGGAATACGCTACAGTTCGTGCACCGATCGATGGTGTGGTTGGCGCAGCGCTAGTCACAGAAGGCGCGCTCGTCGTGCAAAACGAGACCAATCTCGCCACCGTCCAGCAGCTCGATGCCGTGTATGCCGACTTCACCCAGTCGGTGAGCGAACTCCATCAACTTCGCCGAGCGTTCGAGACTGGCGACCTCGAGCGTATCGCCTCCGGTGCCGCCAAAGTGCACCTGGTGCTTGACGACAAGACCCTCTACTCGCTTGACGGCAAGCTGCTGTTCTCGGACGCCAAGGTTGACGCCCATACCGGGCAGGTAACGTTGCGGGGCGAGTTCCGCAATCCCAAACACGAACTGCTGCCCGGCATGTATGTCCGCGTGCGCATCGAGCAAGGCGTCGATAGCGACGCGATCGCGGTGCCGCAGCAGGCTATCCAGCGCAATGGCGGCGGCGGCAGCGAGGTATTCATCGTCAAGGACGACAACCACATCGCGGTGCAGCCGGTGCGCACCGGCTCGGCCCAGGACGGAATCTGGTTCGTCACCGACGGCCTGAAGGCCGGCGACAAAGTCGTGGTCGAAGGGTTCCAGAAGTTCGCGCCTGGTGACGAAGTCAGGCCGCAGGACTGGACTACCGAACCTGGGGCCTCCGCCGCCAGGCGGACTGCGGAGGCCGGCGGGTAACGCAGCATGGCGAGCTTCTTCATCGACAGGCCGATCTTCGCCTGGGTCGTCGCGCTGTTCATCTGTCTGGTCGGCGCAATTTCGATTCCGCTGTTGCCGATCGCGCAGTACCCGATCATCGCGCCGCCCTCGATCTCGATCTCGACCAGCTATCCCGGCGCCTCGCCCGAGAACCTCTACAACAGCGTCACGCGGCTGATCGAGGAGGAGCTCAACGGCGCCTCCGGCATCCTCAATTTCGAATCGACTAGCGACTCGCTCGGCCAGGTCGAGATCATCGCCAATTTCGTGCCGGGCACCGACACCAGCGCCGCCTCGGTCGAGGTGCAGAACCGCATCAAGCGCGTCGAGGCGCGGCTGCCGCGCGCGGTGATCCAGCAGGGCATTCTGATCGAGGAAGCCTCCAGCGCGGTGCTCCAGATCATCACGCTGAACTCGACCGATGGCAGCCTGGACGAGGTTGGCCTCGGCGACTTCATGATCCGTAACGTGCTCGGCGAGATCCGCCGCATCCCCGGTGTCGGCCGCGCCACGCTGTATTCGACCGAACGCAGCCTGCGCGTCTGGGTCGATCCGGCAAAGCTGGTCGGCTATGGCCTGACCGCCGACGACGTCAACAAGGCCATTGCCGCGCAGAACGCGCAGGTCGCCTCGGGCAGCATCGGCGCCGAGCCGTCGACCTCGACCCAGCGCACCTCCGCGCTTGTGCTGGTCAAGGGCCAGCTCTCGTCCCCGGATGAATTCGGCACCATCATCCTGCGCGCCAATGCCGACGGCTCGACCGTGCGGCTGCGCGACGTCGCGCGCATCGAGGTCGGCGGCCTCAGCTACCAGTTCAACACCCGTCTCGACGGCAAGCCGACTGCCGGTCTGTCCGTGCTGATGTCGCCGACCGGCAATGCGCTGGCGACCGCGAGCGCCGTCGAAGAGAAGATGAAGGAGCTGTCTCGCTTCTTCCCGGCCAATATCGGCTACGAGATTCCCTACAACATCACGCCGGTGGTCGAGGCCTCGATCAAGAAGGTGCTGTCGACGCTGGTCGAGGCCATCGTGCTGGTGTTCGTGGTGATGTTCCTGTTCCTGCAGAACATCCGCTACACCATCATTCCGACCATCGTGGTGCCGGTGGCGCTGCTGGGCGCCTGTACCACGCTGCTGCTCGCCGGCTATTCCATCAACATGCTCTCGATGTTCGGCATGGTGCTCGCCGTCGGCATCCTGGTCGACGATGCCATCGTCGTGGTCGA